>JBAZGW010000070.1:0-7444 GCA_041652635.1 Candidatus Omnitrophota bacterium
TATTGCTTTTTCTGAAATACCCTCTGCTCCGGGCATAATAGACCGGATCGTGGCATTCGGAGCCGGGCTTATCCGCGTAACCGAACCCCAAGCCGAACTCCACTGCCTTTACCCCGGGAATGGAAACCAAAACCGCGGCCAGCCCGGCGTTCAGCCTTTTATCATACTGCGCGTAACTGCCCAATCCCGCCGGCACGCCGGCCACGACAACTTCAAACACGCCGCCGACCGTATCCCGGTCTTCCCTGGCCTTGTCGATCACGGCATCGAATTTACCGGGATTTGTCTCTCCCCCCACTTTAAGCACCCGGGAAGTGAACTTCATCCCGAAATATTCCAACAGGATCCTGCAGACCGAGCCTGAAGCGACGCGCGCCGCGGTCTCCCTGGCGGAAGCGCGTTCCAGGACATCGCGTATATCACCCAGGCCGTACTTCAAGAGGCCGGCGAGATCGGCGTGCCCGGGCCTGGGGCAAGTAACTGAAGGCATCTGTTCTATACGAAAATCCCGGTTGACGATCCTGATACCCAACGGACTTCCCAGAGTAACCCCTCTGCGCAACCCGGAAACGATCTCCGCTTTATCCGTTTCGATACGCATCCTGCCGCCGCGGCCATGGCCGGCCTGCCTGCGCCGCAGTTGAAAATTGATCTTTTCAGCGTCCACCCGCAGACCCGCGGGCATCCCGTCCAGGACAGTTACCAGCGCGCGGCCGTGCGATTCTCCGGCAGTAAGAAACCTAAGCATAATATTACCTCCTCTAAAATCCGTGGTTTTGTTACTATATTATAAGCCATTGAAACGTTAGCGAATTCTGTGCGCTGTTTAAGGAACTTATTCAACAACGCACTGTACCCATATCGGTTTTCGGTTACGGTAACGTTTTAAAGCCGTATCCGATGGAGGATACTAATACCGGGCATTCGAGAGCTCTACGTTGCGATTAATTCTTCCAGCCCGCGCCGGTTCTCACGGGCATCCTTATAACAGGCGCGCAGTTGCTCGGAGTACTTGACGTTCGGCGGGATGGTCATTAAAGAAGCGAATCCATTAGCGACGATCTCCGCGTTCACGAAAGTGCCGTCCGGCAGGTACAGATACGCCAGGAGCCTGCCGTATTTATCTTTGCGTTCCACGTCGAATTCCAGCCTGACCTTCTTTCCTTCCACGAGTTTCTTCGTGAAGGCCGCGGCTTTCTTTCCCATCTCCTTGATCGTGCTCACATCCTGTTTAGTCCTGCGGGAATCGCGGTAAAGCTTTTGCGACTCGTGGCATTCCGGGGTATCTATGCCTATCAAACGCACACGATCGCCATTCTCAAGCAGCACCGTATCTCCGTCCACCGCCCTCTTAACGAGAATACTGTCATAATCGTATTTTTTCGCCGGCGAAGAAAAAATACCGCCTTTGCCCGGGCAGGGAGCGGCGGCATAAGAAACCCCTAAAAAAAACACCATAACGAACAACCAACCCAACCTGACAATATTACGCATTTATCTCCTCCTTATATAAACACACGGACAGTCTACGCCAAAGCGGATAACTTCACCGCCAGTATGCCTCCCAGCACCGCGATATCCTCGGTACAGAATACTTTATCCGCATTACGGTCGAAAAGCATCACCGCTCCCGCGGAGAATTCTTCATCCGCCAGCCGGAAGATCACCTTCACCGGCACGCAGGGAAACGCTTCTATCAAAAGGCAGACGTCGCCCTCGGGATATTCCTTGACGATACCGGGCAGGCGCCCACACAATCCCGCAACCGTTTCTCGCGGTTTATCGCCGTATTTCAACAGCAAAGGTTCCACCGCTCTCTTACGGAAAGCCGGATAGTAAAACTCTCCGGAAGGCAATTCCCTGAAAGAGATCCATTCTCCTGCCGGAGCAGGGATCCCCTTTGCCGCCGCTATCGCGTAATGAAGCAATAAAACCAGCGGATATTGCTTTATCTGCCTGCCGGAACAACAGATACACTGCTTGGCGCTCAGATCAAACGAATATTCTTCTCCCAGAAAAATGATTTTCCGGCTGTCGGAGGCGCAGGCAGACAACTCTTCCCATGCTTTATTTACGGCGATCTCGTAACCCACGTTTTATTTTACTATTTTTGCCCCACAAAGCAAATATAATAATGCGTAATGCAGTAATGCGGGTTCTAGGCGCTGGGTTTTAGGTCCTGGAGAAAAACAAGAGGGACTAAGAACGATAAGTTACAAATTGCCGTTATTTTTCTTTATGCTGTTAAAATCGAGAACCCAGCACCCAGAACCAGTTTTTAAAATATTTTCGCCTTCCGCGCGGTTTTAAGCTATAATTAATATTATGTTCAAATACGACAGGTTCCAACAGGAAGCTATTGACCACATCAACAACGGCCACTCCGTGATCGTTTCCGCCCCCACAGGAGCGGGCAAGACCGCGATCGCCGAACATGTCATCGATACCTGCATAAATAACAACACTGGCGTGATCTATACCGCGCCGATAAAAGCCCTCTCAAACCAGAAGTTCCGTGATTTCCAGAGCCGCCTGGGAGATAATATTGGAATACTCACCGGGGACATATCGCTGAACCCGGAGGCCTTCGTGCTGATCATGACCACGGAGATATTCCGCAATAAAATACTCGACGACCCGGAATCACTAAAGAAATACCGCTGGATCATATTCGACGAAGTGCATTACTTGGATAACGAGGAACGCGGCACGGTCTGGGAAGAATCGCTTATTTTCCTCCCTCCGCATATGAACCTGCTGGCCCTCTCCGCCACTATCCCGAATATAGAACAGATCGCGCGATGGATCGAGAGTATCCATAACAAACCGGTAAAGACCGTAATAGAAACGGAAAGACCAGTTCCCCTTCATTTTCTTTTCCAGTGCCAAAACCAGGTAGTGGACAGCCTGCCCGCCCTCAAAAATATCAAAGGCCTCCCCGACCTCCCGTATAAATTCTACCGGCAAAACCCGCACACCGGCTACGGACTGAACAAGATCGGAACATTGATCAAACATATCCGCGAGCGGGAAGGATTCCCCTGCATATACTTTGTCTTCGGGCGCAGGCGCGCAGAGGACCTGGCAAAGGACCTCTGCAGATTCGACCTGCTTCCCGGAGAAGACGGGGATAAAATTGTTTCCCTATACGAAGAGCTCTGCCGCAAGTTCGACCTGACGCAGGAACGTTCGGCGCAGGAGATGCTCGACCTGATAAGAAAAGGCATCGCTTTCCATCACGCGGGTATGCTGCCGACCCTTAAGGAAGTGATCGAACGCCTCTTTACCAGCCGTCTGCTGAAAGTGATCTTTACCACCGAAACTTTCGCCCTCGGCATCAATATGCCCAGCCGCTCCGTGGTCTTCGACGACCTGCGTAAATTCTACGGGCGTTATGTCAGGAACCTCAAGACGCGCGATTTCTATCAGATGGCCGGCCGCGCGGGCAGGCGCGGGATAGACACGGAAGGATCCGTTTATTGCAGGATCAACCCCGCGAAACTCAGCTACAACGAAGTCAAACGCGTCATTTACGGCGGCTCCGAGGAAGTACACAGTCAGTTCAATAGCTCTTACGCCACCATTCTCAACCTTTACGAAAAATACCGGGACGACCTTTACAAGATCTACCCCCTTTCACTGCATTATTTCCAGTGCCGCAAGGAAGAACAAAAAGAAGCACTGCGATTGATAGAAGCGAAAGTCAACCTGTTAAAAGACAGCGGCCACATAAAAAACGGAGAACTCACCCCTAAGGGACAATTTGCCAAGACCGTTTACGGATACGAACTGCTTTTATCGGAACTTTACGAACGCAACCTGCTGGAACAACTTGACGAATTCGGACTGGGAATAATGGCCGCGGCCGCGGTCTTCGAACCCAGAAAGAACCAGCAGTTGCTCAGCCTCTCCAAAAGCGCCAGGCGCATCAGGGCGGCCTGCGAGGAAATTTACGCCCGCATCAAACAGGTTGAAATATCCCGCCGTATCTACCCGGTCAGCAAAGAACCCTATTTTCATTTGAGCGGATGTGTGGAAGCCTGGCTGCGCGGCAGTTCTTTCGAGAAAACCCTGCTCCTTACGGACACGGATGAAGGGGAAATAGTGCGTTATTTCCGTATGAGCATCCAGATACTCAGGGAAATAGGCGACGCCGAAGTGGCTTCCGCAGCCCTGAAGGATAAAATACGCGAAACGACGAGGGTGATCAACCGCGATATCGTGGACGCGGAAAAACAATTGCGGGAAGTCTGATCATTATTTAAGAAAATGAATACTTCCCGGGCTAATCCTTCGACTTTGTTCAGGATAAGCGTCCGGGGTTTCTTTCCTGAATTATTATCCGCCGTAAAATACCGGCAACGGCTATGATAACGCAGCCCGTATCGGTTTTCGGTTACGGGAACTTCGGAAAGCCGTAACCGTTACCGATAGACGAAACGGGTATCGTGACCGTAACCGATAAACGATATTAATACTCGTCATTCGGGAATTCTGCGCTCCGATTAAATAACAGGCACGATCTATCGACCTGCTATATTTGTTCTCCTTTTGCCTTAATATAATCGCCGATTATCTTTCTGTGATCAAAAGCAAACTCATTTCCAGCGATATCCTCTCTGGATACGATCCTGGCTTCAGCGGCGTCATCTCCGGCAACAGGCAGGCCAATTGAACGGGCAATAAAGACCGTGCCTACCGTGTGGAATCGCGGGTCGCGGCCGGGGTCGGAATAAGTATGGAACTGCCTGAGTTCCGTTAAATCCAATCCTGTCTCCTCTTTCGCTTCCCGTCTTACAGCTTCTTCAAGGCTCTCCCCGTAGTCCACGAACCCGCCCGGCAAAGCCCAGCCGAAAGGCGGATTACTTCTTTTAATGATCACGATACCGCCTTCAATCTCGATAATGGCGTCGACGGTAAGGAACGGCTGTTTGAGCTTGCGCGTCATATATTCCAGGTAACCGCAGGCATTCTTTTCAAAGATCTCCGCCGCTTCTTTATCTTTAAGGCAGAATACGATCTCTTTCAGGCTGCCGGCTTTACCGCTGAACAACAGCCGGTGCACCTCCTGCGCCATTATCTTGGCCGCTGCCTTATACGAGAAACCGCCTGTGCCGCAGCCTAAAGCAGGCAGCGCCACGGAAGAGATCCCCAACCCGGCAGCCGATTCAAGAGCGCTGCGGCAGGCGGCCCTGATCTTCCTCTCATCGGTCCGGAAATCCATACTCATGGTGACGGCGTGGATCACATATTTAACGGACAATTTCCCGGCGGCAGTAACGACAGACTCACCGATCTCCACCGGGGCCAAGCTGACCGCTTCTGCTTCTATCCCGGCGCCGCCAGCCCTTTTAATCGCTCCGGCCACGCCCCCGCCCATCAACATCCGGTTGTTGGCGGCATTCACCAGCGCGTCTGTTCTCAAAACGGTGATATCACCGCAGAGAACCTTGATCTCCGTATCCAGAATGAACATAAGATCCTTTCCCGAAAGTCTCGCGTGCCAGGTTTTTCAGCTCTTCTGCCGGTAAATACCGTCATATCCTTTTGCCGCCGGATTGATCCCGGCAAAAACAAGCTGTATCAACCTGGCATTCTTCCTGATCCTGATCCCGGCGGGATTCTGCACCACCATGATAAATTCGCTCCTGCCGTGGAACCCGGCGTCCCAGACGCCTGTCTGCGTGAACGCTCCGCATCTCAACAGGGAACTGCGCGGGAAGGCGAACGCGATCAAGTCAAGCGGCATACGCACGGTCTCGTTACTGGACACGCGGTAGGCGCCTTTCTGCAGTATCCACCAGCCGTCCTGCCCCGGACCGGAATGAGCGCTCTCCACCTCCCGTACAGCGGGCAGAACGCGCCCGCTGTTATCAAAATCCACCGCTCCCGCTCCGTCAAAAGCGTGGATATCGGAAGCGGTAAAATCCATACCGTTGGGCGTCAACTGTTTCTCCAGGTCCAGGAACCCTCCGACCAACTCCCGCGTTTTAATCAAACCGCGGATCTCCTCGCCGTTCAATATCTTCCCGGTGATCAAGTTTTCCTCATCTTTCTCCAGACAAAAAGCACGGTTTTGCCGAGCAGCCAGACGAAAAGCAGCGCGGACGCGAATACAAGGGAAAGCCCTAAAGCCGCGGTCAATAACATAAAAAACGGGAACAAGAACAACCACATTCCGGCCAGCAGCGCCAGCGCTAACAAAAATAATAAACCGACTGCGAATGCCTTCATCACCCGCCTCCTTTTACCTGATTCTCGGAGCAAATTCCCGATTTAATCGCTCCAGGAAGACAACAGGCCGCGGATATCGAACCACAGCACTATTGAAGGTTTATCTTTACGCTTATACACGAAACGCGTCGAGTCCACCGCCGCCGATATTTCATCAGGCTCACCGTAAGCCTTTTTTATCACGGCAATCCCGCTTCCCAGACCGGTTTTACCGCTGCGCAGATCAGCCTCCAATCTGTCCTTTGCGGCCGCGTCTGCCGGGACAACATACCCTCCGAAAGAACGGAACGGCGCGACTCTCTCCCTGCCTCCGGAACAACCGGCGATGACCGGCAGCATTATTATAAAAAGAAAACAAGACATCCTGCGCATTATGCACCTCCTGCCTGAACTTATTTATTCCCGCTTTGGCCTCCGCCGGAATTACCCGCCCTATTCAACCTCTTCCTGCAGTTTAACGATCAACTCCGACAACTCTTTCAATAAAGGCATCGGCAGCATCTTCTCCGATTCCAGTTCCCCGCGCAGGGACTTGAGCACGCTCATCAAGCGCTTCACCTGCACGTTCTTTTTCTTATCCCAGGCTTCCTGCGGTTCAAGTTCTTCCCGCTGCCTGATCATCGAAGTCAGGTCCTTCTTGACATCGCGGGCTTCCCTGCCGTCCTCAAACACCTGCTTCTTCAACGCCGAATAATCCGTCTCGTCGAGGACTTTGCGGTTTTTGGCGCTGCGCAAAACGTCGACCGCCTCGTACGAAGGAACATTCTTCGCCTCCGCGGATTCGATGAATTCCTGTTTCAGATAAGCCGGCTCTTCCTTTTCGAGGAACATATAAGACCTCAAGAGTTTTAAAGCGGTCTGCTGTTTTATCCCCACTTCTTTAGCGGTGTAAAACTCGAATTTGGAATAACCCCATTCCTTGTAAAGCTTATCCTTCCACACGGAATAGAGCGCCCTGCCGAATTCTATCCAGGAAGACTTGAAATCCTTGGCCGACTGCAGGATATGCTCCCTGACCGAACCCTGCTCCACCTCCGCCAGTTTTTCCTCTATACTTGTCAACGACTTGGACATTATATTATCTCCTTATTTAACTCAGCGGGACGAAACTGTTTATTTATTCTTCGTGTTTCTATATCGTGCTTCGTGCTTCGTGCTTCGTGCTTCGTGCTTCGTGCTTCGTGCTTCGTGCTTCGTGCTTCGTGCTTCG
>JBAZGW010000071.1:0-7420 GCA_041652635.1 Candidatus Omnitrophota bacterium
GACGGTAGTATTAATTCGTCAGACGTTTCCGCTTCCAGCGGGTATCTACTGGTGTCGGGTAGGTTGGGAATAGGAACGACGGCTCCTAACGCAAAATTGACACTAAGCAATAACGTGTACACCTCTCCGCTTGGTTCAGCCTATTCGCAATATCAATTACTTCTTTACGATAGTGGTTCCGCGGGCACAGCTTATGGCATGGGTATTGAAAGTTCTAATATCGGGCTCAACTCTAATGGCGGTTATAAGTTCTATCAGTCAGGAGGCAGTACTCCTCTTATGGTAATAGGAGGGGCAAGCAACACTAACGTCGGTATAGGGACGGCGAGTCCGGGTGCGAAACTTGATGTTAATCAGACTGCTGCCGGTATCTTCGGTATCCGCATAAGCCGTGTGGGCGGTGCGAGCGATGCGAACAACTGGTATCTTTGGAATATGGATGGCTCATACGGGAATGACTTTGAGATCTGGCAGTATCCTAACGATTCTTCTCCCAGTTGTTGCATCCAGCGCCTGGAGATTCAAGACGACGGGGATACTGTGCTGGTCCCAAGTGGAGGCAATGTGGGGATAGGTACTGCGGGGCCGGCGGCCAAACTTCATGTGTTGTCTACCGGCGATGTGGCGCATGAAATTTTTGACACTTCCTCTACAGCCAACAAACGCGTCCGTATTAATTTCGCGCAGAATGGCGTTTCAAATATGGAGATAGGTACCGATTACAGTCTTAGCAACACGGCTGATCTCTATATCTACAACAGGTCTACAGGACAAACGGCCGCTTATTTTAATCCGGCAGGGAATGTCTGGTTCTCTATGGCAGGCAGCGTTGGTATCGGCACGACGTCGCCGGCGCAAAAGCTCCATGTGGCAGGAAACATCAGAATCGACAGCGGTGCGGTTGTCAGCGGTACCCGCTCTAATTTCTTTCTGGCTTTGCAGAGCGACCGGAACCTGGTTCTTTACGACAACGGCTCGGCTGTCTGGGCGTCGGGGACTTCTACCTCCGACATAAGGCTTAAAAAGAACGTCAAAGACATCGGGAGGGTCCTGGATAAATTGGAGAAGATCAGGGCGGTCAGTTTCAACTTCAAGGATGACGAAACCAATAGAAAAGAGATAGGTGTTATCGCGCAGGAACTGGAAAAAGATTTTCCGGAGCTTATATATATAGATCCCAAAAGCGGATACAAACTCGTGGATTATCCTAAACTTACCGCTTTGCTGCTTCAGGCTATCAGAGATTTGCAGTCGGACACTGATAAAAAAATATCCGCGGTATCGGATAAATTGGAAGCCTTGAGTAAACGTGTGGACAAGATGTCAGGGAAATGAAGTTCCGCCGCGGGAGGATCTCCATTTTTGATTAATCCCCCTTCGCGGGAAACCACGGGTGTCAACCCGTGGAGTAATGCACGAGCGGATTTCTCACTAAGACCGTTTGAGATATCGCGATTTCTGCTTCGGGGATCCCCTGCCTTGCCGGCAGGCAGGCGCCCCGAAGGGCATTGAAAGGTACCACGGTTGTCAAGCCGTGGGGCTCCCCATAAAGGCGCAGTTCTCTTGCTGCGCCTGCATAAAATATCGACTGGTTCGGCCCGGGTCCGTTCTACCCTTACTGCCGCAGATGGTTTCGTCAGAAGTGTCCCCGCTGAAAGCCTGAAAGATGAGGCAGTGGGGATAAAGTCCTCCGTGTTTTCTCGAGGGATTCATTCTGTTATAATCGTTGCTTTTTCGGCCTAATTCTGCTATAACGAAAGGGTAAATAAACGGGTTTTTATTCGGGAAACGGCATTTTTTAAGGGCGGAGAGTAACAATAATAATTTATAAGGCTATGGTCTGTCGACCATGGACTATGGACTGTTTTGTTTTATGTCATACCGTGTACTCGCGTTAAAATGGAGGCCGCAGAATTTCGATTCGTTAGTCGGCCAGCAGCATGTGGTCAGCACGCTGAAGAACGCCCTGGAAAATAACCGCCTGGCTCACGCCTATTTGTTTTCCGGCCCGCGCGGCGTAGGCAAGACTTCCTGCGCCCGCATCCTGGCAAAAGCCCTCAATTGCAAACAGGGTCCCACGGTCAATCCCTGCAACGAATGTCCGCAGTGCCTGGAGATCAGCCAGGGCCGCGGCCTGGACGTGATCGAGATAGACGGCGCTTCCAACCGCGGTATCGACGAGATACGCACCCTGCGCGAGAACGTGAAATTCTCCCCGGCCTCGGGGAAATACAAAATTTACATCATAGACGAAGTTCATATGCTCACCCAGGAGGCGTTCAACGCCTTATTAAAAACCCTGGAAGAGCCGCCTGAGTACGTAAAATTCATCTTCGCCACTACGCAGGCCAATAAGGTACTTCCGACGATAATTTCCCGCTGCCAGCGTTTCGATTTTCGCCGTATCCCGGTGCTGGAGATCATCGGCCAGCTGGAAAAGATATTAAAGGAAGAGAATATCAAAGTGGACAGGGAAGTGCTGGCGGCGATCGCCCGCAGCAGCGACGGGGCGCTTCGCGACGCGGAGACCGTGCTGGACCAGGTCATTTCTATCTCCGGGGGCAGTGTTTCTTTAAAAGACGTGATCTCCCTTCTGGGAGTGATCCAGCAGGACACGCTTTTTGAAGTGGCGGAAAAGATCACCAACCGCGACCCTGCCGGAACCTTGGAACTTTTTAATAATGTCCTGGATGAAGGTAAAGAACCGGAGATTTTCTGGCAGAACCTGATAGAGCATTACCGTAACCTGATGGTCGCGAAGATCACCGGCCCGCAAGCTAAATTGATAGACCTGCCGGAGGAAATCGTCACGCGGCTTACGAAGCAATCGGCGGCGCTTACTCTGGAGGAGATATTTTCTTCTTTCAATATCCTGGTGGACGCGCAGGAGTTGTTGAAACGATTTGATTATTCGCGTATACCGCTTGAGGTAAGCCTGGTCATGATGGCTTCTTTGCGTAAACAAGATGAGAAGCCGCCTCCGTCAGGACAGCCTGTTGCGCCGGTTCACGCGCATACGGTTGCAAAGCCTGCGGTTGTGACGCCGGCGCGGCCTGTAGCTCCCAGACCGGCGGTTATGGTCCAGCATACTCCGGCGCGTCCGGCTCCCGCTAAACCGGTTACCTTGCAGCCTCCGCAGAAGCAGGTTCCGCCGCAGAGTCAGGCAATTGCGCGTCCGGCAGTTACCGTTAAACCTCCTGTCGGTGGTGGAGAACAGGCGGCCACGGCGGTTGCCGAAGAAGAAGATGAAGATATTTATCAAAGTGGGCCGCCGGTCATCGCCGCGCCGGAAATCGGCCTGGTGCAGGAGCAGTGGCAAGAATTGATCGAAGAGGTCAGCAAAGTGAAGATCTCCGCCGCTAATTATTTGAGAGAAGGAGAACCGCAGAAGATAGAGAAAGGCCTGTTGACCGTTTCTTTCCCTAAAGGCTTTTCCCTGCATAAAGAAGCGTTGGAGAGAAAAGAGAATAAACAAGTGGTGGAAGAGCATCTTTCCCGGAAATACAACACGCATTTAAGAGTGCATTTCGTGCTTTCGCATAAAGAAAAAGCGGCGATCGCCGATATCAAGGCCGAGCCGGAAGTGCAGTCCGCCCTGGAGTTCTTCGGCGGAAAGATAGTGGAGCAGTAAAATGGCTATTTATCCGGCTTCGGTGGAGATATTGATAGAAAGACTGACCAAATTTCCCGGCGTGGGCAGGCGCAGTGCCGAGAGGATCATTAATTATATCCTCCAGGCCCCTAAAGAAGACATCAAGGCGCTTTCAGGCGCTTTGGAAGCGGTGAAAGAAAACGTGCGGCTCTGCAGCGTTTGCAATAACCTTAGCGAAGGCGATACCTGCACTATCTGTTCCAACGCGCGGCGCAGGAAAGACCTTGTTTGCGTGGTGGAAAAACCGGCCGACGTTACCGCGATGGAGAAGGCCGGAAGATACGACGGGGTTTATCACGTGTTGATGGGGTCCATTTCCCCCTTAGAGGGCAGAGGCCCGGCGGAACTGAAGCTGGAGGGTCTCTATAACAGGATAAAACAGGGCAATATCAGCGAGATCATCATCGCCACCGACGCCGACACCGAGGGGGAGACCACCGCGATGTATTTGACCAACGTGCTTAAAACATTGTCCGTGCGCGTCAGCCGCATCGGCCTCGGACTGCCTGTCGGCTCCAACCTGGAATTCGCCGACGCCGAAACACTTTTCAAAGCGATGGAATCTCGCCGCGATGTTCATCTTCCATAAATAGAAATGATCTCAATCACGAACCTTTCCAAAAATTACGGCAAAAAAGTCCTTTTCCGGGACATTTCGTTCAGTATCAACGACGGCGAAAAAGTCGGCCTGATCGGTCCTAACGGTACCGGCAAGACCACGCTTTTTTCTCTTATTCGCGGAGAGTGCGAACCGTCCTCCGGAGATGTGCAGGTGAACAGAAATATCCGTCTGGGGTATTTACCGCAGGAATCCTCTTTCGCTTCCACCCGCACCGTGCTGGCCGAGATCATCGAGGGCGACGCGGATATAATGCGCCTGCAGAAAGAGAAGAGCGAACTGGAAGAGAAGAACGCCGCCGGCTCGATGCATTACGGGGAAGTCCTGCACGAATTGGAGACTCTGGGGTATTTTGAACTGGAACATAAGGCGAAGAAGATACTCTCCGGTCTGGGATTCAAAGAGAAAGATTTCGACCGGCCGATCTCGCATTTAAGCGGCGGGTGGCAGATGCGCACTCTGCTGGCAAAACTGCTTACCGTGCATTACGATATCCTGCTTCTCGACGAACCTACCAACTATCTGGATCTGAACGCCGCGCTTTGGCTTAAGGATTATCTGGGGGGATTTCGCGGCACTTTCGTGATGATCTCCCACGACCGGGCGTTCCTGGACGAAGTGACCAATTATACCTTGATATTGGAGAACGGCTCTATTTTTAAGGTAAAAGGGAACTTCGAGCATTACGAAGCCATCAAGGAAGAGCGCCGGGGATTCCTGATCAAACAGGCCAAAGAGCAGGAGAAGAAACGCGAGCAGTTGGAGGAATTCGTCGCCCGTTTTCACGCCCAGCCGAACAAGGCTTCGCAGGTGCGCGCCAAGAGGACGGCGTTGGAGAAGATGGAAGAGATCGTCATACCGCCCGATCCCAAAGAGAGCATAAGAGATTTCATTTTCCCGCAGACCAGGAAGAGCGGTTACAAAGTGATGGCCTTGGAGAACGTCTCCAAGACCTACCCGCCGGATCTGCAAGTTTACAGCGGCTTGAATTTCGAGATCGTGCAGGGGGAGAAAGCGGTCCTGGCAGGGGACAACGGCGCCGGTAAATCCACGCTTTTGAAGATGATGGCCGGGGTCACGCCGATAGGCTCTGGCACGCGCGTTCCCGGGTATAACGTCGATGTGGGATATTTCTCGCAGACCAGGCTGGATGTTTTAAGTCCGGAGAACACGGTTTTGCAGGAGGCGTATTCTGCAGCGCCGGGGTTTATGTCGGAGACCGTCCTGCGCACGATGCTGGGCGCGTTCCTCTTTACCGGTGACGATTCTGAAAAGAAGGTGAAAGTGCTTTCCGGAGGGGAGAAAAGCCGTTTGATACTCGTGAAGCTGCTGATCAAGCCGCCGAATTTCCTGCTTTTGGACGAACCGACGACGCATCTGGACGTGGACGCCGTGGAGGCTTTGATAAAAGCGATACAGCAGTATGAAGGCACGGTGGTTTTCATCAGCCACGATATACATTTCGTGCGTTCGGTGGCGAATGTGGTCTTTGAGGTAAAAGACGGCCGCGTGCGCAAGTTCCCCGGTAAGTTCGATTACTACCTGGAAGTAAAAGACCGGCCGGAATACGGCGGGACAGGGCAGCAGCAGAAGAAGACCCCGGAACAGAAACAATTAGACAAAGCCCAGGAAGCCAAGCAAAAAGCCGCTGAAGAAGCCAGACGCCTGAAGGACGACGAGAAACAGCGCAAGGCGCATAATATCAAATTACGCGAACGGATCAACCGGCTGGTTAAGAAAAAAGACGAATTGCAGATCGAGAGCTACGCCAAGGTCAGGGCGCTCTCCGAGCCGAACATTTACCGCCGCGACGAAGAAATGGCCAAAGAATACGGCCGCAGACTTAAAGAAATAGAGCAGGAAATGGTTGAGATCGACCTGAAGATCAACAGCCTGGAAATAGAGATTCAGTAATTGGACAAAACCCGGCTTGACAGCGCCGTTATGCTACGATAATATGAATTTATGTTCAACGAGATAGAAAAGATACTCGATCCGGACGAAAAGATTTTCTGGCAGGGAGGACCGAAATACGCCGCGTATGTCTTAAGGACTGTGCCGGCGGTGTTGTTCGGCCTGTTGTGGTGTTCTTTTCTGGTGCCGTTTTACTGGGCGTTCATCAGCGGAAAAGTCCCGATATTTTTCTCGTTCATACTTATTCCGCACACTTTGATCGGCCTGGGAATGTTCCTGTCGCCGCTTTGGGCCGGCCTTAATTACCCGTATATCGCTTACGCGATCACCTCAAAAAGGATAATTATGCAGGGAGGTTTCTTCGCGCGCAGTTTCTCCACCGTTGATTACGCAAACCTCACCGACGTTTCCGTGCGCGTGGATCTCCTGGGAAAACTGACCGGCACAGGCGATGTCGTGTTTGTCTCCGGAATGGGGATATTCACCGAAAAAACCGGTAAGAACGCGCTTTCAGCCCTGGAAAACCCCTATGAAGTATTTAAGTTGCTGAAACAGGTGTATTTTGACATAAAGACAGACGTCGAATTCCCGAACAAACTGCGTCCGCCGGTAAATCCCGGATACAAATCGGAATACAATCCACCGAAAGCCTAAAAACTGCCTGTTCAGCGGCGGAAATAAAGCTCACCCGGCTTCAAACCCGGGGTTTTTCTGCTGCTTAAAGCGAAATTCCTCCGAAGCAGTCCTTTTCTTTGTGCAGGGATACCTTTTTGTTACCCCGCGCATTTATCCATAGGCTTAATCCTATGGTTTTCTGCGTAGGAGATAAGATGAGAATAAAAACAAATTGACTTTAGGAATATTTTAGATAAAATTGATATACGCTATTAGGTGTTTTTCGTCATCCTGAGGCTGAATTGGCCGAAGGATCTCTGAAGGAATTAGAAAATGTTCTTTATAGTTTTATTCCCCCTTCCCGAATGTTGCCAAGCAGAAATGCAGAGAAACTTCGGGATGCCGAAGTAGTGACTATATAAGTTAGCTACATTCGGCATAGCTCAGACGTAATAGATACTGAAGTGGCAGATAAGCATTGCGGTTTAGTTAAAAGCCATGCATTATTTATATGTTTTGAGAAGTAAACAAAGCGGCAAGTATTATATTGGTGAGACAAATAATCTTCAACGAAGAGTCGAAGACCATAAAAAGTGACGAAGTAGTTTTGGTAAAATAAA
>JBAZGW010000072.1:0-7396 GCA_041652635.1 Candidatus Omnitrophota bacterium
GGTATTCATTGGCGGACGTTTCGTCCAGCGGGTTACGTCTATCGGCTTTAAGGACGTTACCGTAACCGAGAATCGATACGGGCTGCGTTACCATAGCCGTTGCCGGTATTTTACGGCGGGTAATAATTCAGGAAAGAAACCCCGGGCGCCTGTCTTGAACAAGGTCGAAGGATCAAGCTTGGGGAGCTTCATTTTAGTTCCGTCAACGCTTCAGCAGAGTTTACTTTTCAGCCGGTGGATAAAGAGGCCGTGTATCCATCTTGAGCTGAGCTTATTTATCCGGCCATATTCAAGGAGGTCCGTTATGCGCGCATTAGTTTGTTCCGTTATGGCAGCCGCGTTCCTGGCAGGGGCGTGCTGCGGGTGTTCATCGATAAAAGTTAAACGCACCGATACCGACAAGACCGTCGATCTGAGCGGCAACTGGAACGACAGCGATTCCCGTATGGTAGCCGAAGAGATGATCAGGGATTGCCTTGACCGCCCCTGGTTGAACCAATTCAATATCGGCAGCGGCCGGATCCCGGTGGTGATAATCGGCACTATCGTTAACAGGACTGCGGAACATATTAATTCCGGGGTCTTCGTCAGCGATCTGCAGAGAAGCCTGTTGAATTCCGGCAAGGTCAAATTCGTTTCCGACAGCGTCAACCGCCAGGAATTACGGGCGGAAAAGGCGGATCAGGCGCAATACTCCTCAAAGCAGACCGCCAAGCCGCAGTTCGCCGAGACCGGGGCCGATTTTATGCTGCAGGGGGATATTAATTCCGTCAAGGATGAGATCAAGGGAAAATACGTCATTCTCTATCAGGTGAACCTGGAATTGGTCAACTTGACCACTAATGAAAAAACCTGGATCGGTCAGAAGGAAATAAAGAAAATAGTTTCCCGCAGCGCCTTCGGGCTGTAATTGAACTTCAAATGCCGCCTACCATAATGAATAAGATACTGCGGTTTGTTTGCGCCGCAGTATCCTGTTTGCTTGTATTCTTGAATATATCCTGCGCTTCCGTGCGTATGGGCGCCAAGATAAGCGATTCCTTGTCGTCCGGGGATTACGCCCGCGCCAGGGAGTTGCTTGATAAGGGCCCCGCATCCTACGGCAGCGGCAACAGGCTGCTATACTTTTTAGATAAAGGATATGTGCTCCATGTAAGCGGCGACTACCGCGGCAGTATCGCCGCTTTTGAACAGGCCAAACAGGAATATGACGCGCTTTATACCCGTTCTCTGACTAAAGAAGCCGCGACCTGGCTTGTGAACGACTACCTCACTCCTTACCGCGGCGAGGACTTCGAAAGGGTGTTGATCAATGTCTTTCAGTCCCTGAATTACTGTGTGCTCGGCGATTTCGATGAAGCGCTGGTGGAAGCCAGGCAGGTGGACGAACAACTGCGCCTGATCAACGTCCGTTATCAGGATGGGCAGAAAAACGTCTATAAAGAGGACGCCTTCGCGCGCCTGCTCGCCGGTATGCTTTATGAGACGGAAAAGAACCGGCAGGGGTATAACGACGCCTTTATTTCTTATTCCAAGTCCGCGGAAACTTACAGCGCCGGCTATAAACGCGATTACGGTCTGGATCTCCCCGGTTTATTGAAGCAGAACCTTCTGGCCGCCGGACAGTTGATGGGGAGCCGTGAAATGCAGGAATCCGGTTCTAAGTATGGCGCAGTGCCGTTTGTTCCCATCCCGGAAAAAGAGAAGAAGGCCGAGGTTATACTGATAAATTATAACGGAAGGGCGCCTTATAAGACTGAATTGGCGTTCCCCGTGCCTCTGCCGGACGGTTATGTGGTCAGCCTGGCTTTCCCGGGTTACGAACGCAGGCCTAATCTGGTCAAGGCGTCGGTTCTTTCGGCGCGCGGCGGTTCAGGGATGGTTTTTAATGCCGCCACGGAACCGGTTGAGGATATCTGCGGGATCGCCGAACAGAACCTTGATAACAGAAGAGCCAGGGTGATCGCCAAGATGCTGATATCTTCCGCGGGAAAGTACGTTCTTGAAAAGGCGGCGGAGCGGCAGATAGAGGAGAACAGGGGTGAGAATACCGCGTTGGGGTTCAAGATCGTAAGCAGTCTTTTTAATATTTTTTCCAACAGGGCCGATCTGCGTTCCTGGCAGACCCTGCCGGCGGAGATACGCGCGGCCAGGATGCTGCTTGAGCCGGGAGTATACGATCTTTCCCTGCTGACTTCAGACGGCGGAGCAAGACAGCTTGCCGTTATGGAATTGGGGCGTTTCACGCTTTCCGCAGGGGAGAAGAAATTCCTGGTGGTCAATACATGGGAGTGAGCGGTATGAAAAAGATAATTGCGGCCTGCGCGGCGGTTTCCGTTATTTCCGCGGGTTCTCCCGCCGGAGCCGGCAACGTCAGCGGTAAACAGGCGGCAGTGGTAGTGGCGCAGAGAGGTTTTCAGGAAAAAGAATTCCTGCCGATGAGGGACGCGCTGGTCTCCGCAGGCATAGGCTGCGTTGTGGTTTCTTCTTCAGCCGGCGAAGCTTCCGGGGTCGCAGGGACTAAAGCGGTCTGCGAAAAGAAGATCGGCGATATTAAAGCCTCGGATTACGCCGCCGTGATCTTCATCGGCGGGCCGGGCACCGAGGTGTTATTTAATGATCCGGCGGCGCAGAAACTGGCCGTTGATACCGTTTCTTCCGGACGTTTATTGGGCGCTATCTGTATCGCCCCGGTGATCCTCGCCAACGCCGGAGTGCTGAAGGGACGCAAGGCGACCGTTTTTCCCGGCGAAGAGCAGTATCTTTTGTCTGGAGGGGCTGTTTATACCGGCAGTTCCGTGGAAAAGGACGGCAAGATCATTACCGCCGACGGCCCTTCCTCCGCGCAGGCTTTTGCGCAAGCCATAGTTAAAACTCTTGGGGACATTCCCTAAAGGGATGCCCTTTGGGGAGTATTCATTTATGATCGGGAATAATTCTCCGGAAGGAGAGCAATGATAATGGTGTCCCCAAAAGGAACTTTCCCGGGCTTGAGCGAAATTGAGGCCGCACGCAGGCTCCGCAGCGAAGGGTATAACGAAGTTCCTTCCCAGAAAAAAAAGAATATCCTGCAGATTTTCTTCGGGGTGGTCCGGGAGCCGATGCTGCTTTTGCTTGTCGGCAGCGGCCTGGTTTATTTATTTTTAGGCGAGATCCAGGACGCCCTGATGCTGATCAGTTTCGTATTCGTGGTTATCGGTATCACCGTCTACCAAGAGAGAAAGACAGAAAGGACGCTGGAGGCCTTGCGTAATCTCTCCAGTCCGCGCGCGCTGGTGATCAGGGATGGAATGCAAAAAAGGATCGCCGGCAGGGAAGTGGTCAGGGGCGACACGATCGTGCTGCACGAAGGGGACAGGGTGCCCGCAGACGCGCTGGTTATGTCCTGTTCCAATCTTTCCCTGGATGAATCGCTTTTGACGGGGGAGTCGATGCCCGTGCGCAAGACGGAGTGGGACGGCGCGCAGGAAAGCCGCCGGCCCGGAGGGGATGATCTGCCGTTCGTTTATTCCGGGACGCTGGTGGTGCAGGGGCACGGTATTGCCGAAGTTTCCTGTATAGGCGGCCATACCGAGATGGGCAAGATCGGCAGGGCCCTGGAGAATATTCGCGGGGAAGATACGCTTCTGCAGAAAGAAACTTCCCGTATAGTGCGCGATTTCTTCCTGGCCGGGATTGTTCTTTGTTCTCTCGTTATTGTCCTTTACGGTTTGACCAGGGGGAATTGGCTGGGAGGGATACTTTCCGGGCTCACTCTGGGTATGGCGGTTCTCCCGGAGGAGTTCCCGGTGGTGCTGGTGATCTTTCTTACCCTGGGCGCGTGGCGCATTTCCCGCAATAATGTGCTTACCAGACGGGCTCCGGCGATAGAAACCCTGGGCGCGGCCAGCGTGCTTTGCGTCGATAAAACCGGGACGCTTACGCTGAACACTATGAAATTGAGCGGGTTGTTTTCTTCCCGTGACTACCTGTGGCTCGGCGATGACGGATCGGGACCGCTGGCGGACAAGTTCCACGATGTCCTGGAATACGGCATCCTGGCAAGCCAGAAAGACCCTTTTGACCCGATCGAAAAGGAATTGAAACGGGTAGGGGAATTATACCTTTCCGGCAGCGAACATATCCATCATAACTGGACGCTGGTTAAGGAATATCCTTCATCGAAGGAATTGTTCGCGCTTTCCCATGTCTGGGAGTCTCCCGACAGACAGAATTATATTATTGCCGCCAAGGGGGCCCCGGAAGCGGTGGCCGACCTTTGTCATCTTAATGAAAGCGCTAAACGGGAACTTTCCGGGCAGATAGAGATGATGGCGGAAAGGGGATTGCGCGTGCTGGGCGTGGCCAGGGCGGCTTTCAGAAAAACCGAACTTCCCGACAAACAGCATGATTTTGTATTCGAGTTCATCGGCCTGCTGGGTTTCAGCGATCCGGTGCGTCCGGCGGTGCCCCAGGCGATACGGGAAGCGTATGACGCCGGTATCCGCGTGATCATGATCACCGGGGATTACCCGGCTACGGCGGTGAATATCGCCTGCCAGATCGGCCTGAAGAATCCGCGGGAGTATATCACAGGCCAGGAACTGGAACGTATGTCCTCGGAAGAATTGAGGATAAAGATCAGGAAAGTGAATATTTTCCCCAGGATGGTCCCGGAGCAGAAACTGGCGATCATCGACGCGTTAAAAGCCAACGGCGAGGTGGTGGCGATGACCGGAGACGGCGTGAACGACGCTCCCGCCTTGAAATCGGCGCATATCGGCATCGCGATGGGCAAACACGGCACGGACGTGGCCAGGGAAGCCTCGGCGCTGGTGCTGCTGGATGACGATTTCTCCTCAATAGTGCACGCCGTGCGTTTAGGCCGCAGGATCTTCGATAACCTCAAGAAAGCCATTGCTTATATCTTGGCAGTGCATATTCCTATAGCCGGTATTTCGTTCTTTCCCGTTCTGCTGCAGATGCCGATAGTGCTTTTGCCTGCGCACATCGCTTTCCTGGAATTGATCATCGATCCGGCCTGTTCGACGGTGTTCGAATCGCATCCGCAGGAACCGGGGAGCATGAAAATGCCGCCGCGTAAACTCACTGAACCGCTATTTAGCAAAAAGGCCCTGATTTTCAGCCTGCTGCAGGGGCTGGGAGTGTTAGCGGTTGTCTTCGCTTTGTTCGTTTACGCCCTGCATACCGGTAAGGACGAAGGCACTGCGCGCACCCTGACTTTTGCCGCCTTGGTATTGTGCAATGTGATGTTGATCGGCACCAATCTTTCCTGGTCCAGGAATATTTTCTCGGTGATAAGAGGGAGAAATCACGCGCTTTGGCTGGTCGTCTGCGGCGCTTTGACCGCGCTTGTGCTGATCCTTTGGCTGCCTTTTACCCGCAGTCTTTTTCATTTCTCGGCAGTCTCCGCCGGCGGCATAGTCCTTGTCCTGGCCGCAGCCGCGCTCAGCCTGTTCTGGCTGGAGTTATTGAAGCTTTTGCACCAGAGGTTGTCAACTAAGAAGATTTAGAACATTGTGACGGTCAGCCGTAAGAGGCGTTTGGCCGCAACCGGTTAATAGTCATAGTCTTAGAGATTAAGTTTCTTGAAAATACAGCCCGGGTATGGAAGAATACCGAAATAGAGTTCTTTTTAAATATTATTCTCCTACGCAAAAAATCCCAGTCTTAAGCTTGGGATGAATGCGCAGAGTGAACGGAAAGGTATTACTACACAAAGAGAGGGACTGCTTCGGAGAAATTTCATTCAAATAGCGGAGAAACCCCGGGCGCCTGTCTTGAGCAAGGTCTAAGGATCAAGCCCGGGGAGCTTCATTTAGATACATAGTCAGTGCTTTGTTAAAATATGATCTTTTTTGAGAAATAGATTGCTGTAACAACTTATTTGACAATTATTTGCAATAATTAGATGCGTTGAGTAAAGTTATTCGGGAATAGTTGCGACGCATAGAAAATAACACAATCCATTTATTCTCAAGTGGTTACAAAAAAAGTTATTTTAAAAAACAAGCACAATAAAAATATTTTTTAACAAAGTACTGACATAGTGAAGAAGGAGGCGGAAATGCGGGGATTCTTGTTGTTGATGGTTATTCCGTTCTTGTCTTTGGGCTGCGCGACCGTAACCGGCCCCAAGGCCGGGTCGATAACGCTGGAAGATGCCTTAAAATCCGTGGGGACGGGGTTGGTATTGATGAAGCAGGCGGAGGTGCAGGCAAATAATAATCAAGAATTCAAGTCAGGATTGATGGCTTCCGAAGCAGAGGTGGTTTTCAATGTATCCGCGTCCAAGTCCAAGGATGGCAAGCTCTATGTGGAATTGACCCCGGTAACCGCTTCGCCCGTGCAAGGCAAGGCCGGCGGGAGTATCGGGACATCGGAAAGCGTTACCCGCGGGAACCAGATCACGATAAAGTTCCGTAATATCGCTTTCAGTAAAACGACTACGAACACCACTAAGGACGGACAATCCGTGACGGTCGAAGGGATCACGGACGCTAAGCAATTAAAGGAATTTCTGAAAGTTGCCGATGAGGGTGGGATATACCTGATGAGTGATCAGGGAACCGAAACACAGACCGGTAATAATACCGGTGGATTGACTATTATGTCGCTTCCTATTTCCGGTCTCGACGCTTCTGTCGTTGGTAATAAAAAGCAATCAGACAAAAAACATTGAAGAGTTGTTTGTTGCTTGGTGTGCTGCGCTCGTTAGTCCGTAGTGCTAACGACCGCAGCACGCTTTTTTCTCTAACTCTCCGGCCATAACCCTGATTCCTATTTAGGAATGGGTTATTGACGGGTATCGTTGTACTAAGTGGGTGAAAAATTTGTCTCGTCGATGCCTCGACGGAAAGAATATTTCCTAAGTAGGAATTCGCCTAGGAATTCGGGCCATAAGTTTGAACTTGACAGTCAGCGCCTTCGGTGGTATAAATAAATAACACAATGGAGTGTTGAAAACAGAATACAAAGGCGTTCAGAATAGGACGTCTTTTTTTATTCTCCTATTTCGCGTTGCGGTTTTTTGTCGGTTGGGAAATGTTTCAATAAGCTCTCGGTAAAACGCCCCGGAGTTGAACCGGGGCTTTTTTGGGTTCCGCTAAGCGGACAGGCATTATGACCGGGGATATCTGATAAAACGGGATTTTTTCTATGCAGATCGTTTCTTTTTTGATACTCTTTCCGCTCTTGATAGCGTTACTTTGCCTTTTGTTCAGGAAACCTATCTTGCGGGACGGGGTGGTGATCGCCGGAGCCGCGGGTATCTGCGCGGCTTCGCTGGCCCTGCCTGTTACCAATTTTCATAAGGAAATAGTCTATTTCGCGGTTGAGCTTCCTTTTGTGGATAAGTTGATGTTCCTGGGCGAGCTGGCGATGTGCGTTTATATGC
>JBAZGW010000073.1:0-7346 GCA_041652635.1 Candidatus Omnitrophota bacterium
AAGGAGCGGAACTTAACGTGGGCGTGGTGGAAGTCCCTAAGGAAAGCAGCCGCAGTTTGGGCGTGGTGGAAGTGGGCAGCGATTCTATTGTCACCGGCTTTGAGGAAAAACCCAGCGTGCCTAAAACCATCCCGCATAAACCGGATAAGATATACGCTTCTATGGGGATATATGTTTTCGACAGCCGGGTGTTGCTGCAGGAATTACAGGATGATTCCCGCAGGAAAGATTCAAGCCATGATTTCGGCAAGGATATAATTCCGCGTATGATCCGCAAAGGGATGCGTGTCTCCGCCTACAATTTTCTCGATAAGAGCGGCAGGAACCCGGAATATTGGAGGGACATAGGGACGATCTCCGCGTATTATGAGGCGAACCTTGACCTGGTGCAGGTGGATCCGGTTTTCAACCTTTATGATAAAGACTGGCCGATCAGGACCTATCAGGAACAATGCCCTCCGGCTAAGACAGTGTTCGCCGGGGAGGAGATAACCGGCAGAGTAGGTTTGGTATTGGATTCCCTGGTATCCGGAGGTTGTATAGTCAGCGGCGGCAGGGTCCAGCGCAGCGTTCTTTCTCCGCATGTGCGTATCAACAGTTATTCGAATGTCGCCGATTCCATCCTTTTGGAAGGGGTGAATGTCGGCAGGTACGCGAAGATAAAGAACGCTATTATAGATAAGGATGTCAGCATTCCGCAGGGCATGGTCATCGGTTACGACGCGCAGGAAGACAAGAAAAGATTTTTTGTTACCGAGAGCGGGATAGTGGTCGTGGCGAAAGGCACGGAGATAAAATGGGAATGAAAAAGAGCGTTGCCCGGCAGGGATCGATACGCAAGGCGGGGATCAGGGATATTAAGCCTATACAACAGTTGATCAACAGATTCGCGGGTCAGGACCTGATGCTGCCGCGGGCCCTGAACGAGTTGTACGAGAACATCAGGGATTTCTGGGTCTATGAGTTTAACGGCAGGATCATAGGCTGTTGCGCCCTGCATATTTGCTGGGAAGAACTGGCTGAGATCAAGTCCCTGGCTGTGGAGCGCGGGCGCTGGAAACGCGGGATAGGCAGGAAACTGGTGGAAACTTGTATTGAAGACGCCGTTGGGCTCGGCGCCGGAAGCGTTTTCGTGCTTACTTACCAGCCGGGTTTTTTCGAAAAGATGGGGTTTAGAAGAGTCAGCCATTCAAAACTACCGCATAAAATATGGGCGGAGTGCATTCACTGCCCGAAATTCCCCGATTGCAAAGAAGTTGCGCTTTTGCGGAAGTTGTAATATAATACACCCCAAAATAAGTTATTTGCGGGATATGGCTGGATTCCGCGGTGCTCCTGTTGTAACGGTTATTCTCCTACGCAGAAAACTCCAGACTTAAGCTTGGAGTTGAATACGCAGGTGAACGGAAAGGTATCGCTGCACAAAGAGGGGGACTGCTTCGGAGGAATTTCGCTTTAAGTAGCAGAGAAACCCCATTTGATCATAGATGGCCGGGGTTATCATATAATAAGAGAAAAACCTGTAACCAGACAAGCGAGGAAAAAATGGACTATTTGCTGACTGACGAACAGAAGATGATCAAAGAATTGGCGCACAAGATCGCGGAGGAGAAGATCCGCCCGGTCGCCGCCAAATACGATTTAACCGAAGAGTTCCCCTGGGACGTGATGAAGGTGGCGGGAGAATCGGATATGTTCGGGTTGTTCATCCCGGAAGAATACGGCGGGATGGGCGTCAATGTGCTTAATCTCTGCCTGGCTACCGAGGAATTTTCGCGCGCCTGCGGCGGTATCGCCGTCTGCTACGCGGCTTCGGCTTTAGGGACATTCCCGATAGTGCTTTTCGGCAACGACCAGCAGAAGAAGAAATACCTGCCTGATCTGGCTAAAGGAAAAAAGATAGCCGCGTTCGGGCTCACCGAGCCTGAAGCCGGTTCGGACGCCGCGGCGATCAAGACCACCGCGGTAAAAAAAGGCGACCATTACGTGCTTAACGGTATGAAACATTTCATTACCAACGGCGGCGACGCGGAAACTTATACCGTGGTGGCGATGACCGACAAGAATAAAGGTGCCAGGGGCGCTTCGGCCTTCATCGTGGAAAAAGGCACCCCGGGTTTTACTTTCGGCAAGAAAGAAGAGAAACTTGGCATACGCGCCTCTTCCACGCGGGAATTGATCTTCACCGATTGTAAGATCCCCGCGGAGAACCTGCTGGCTAAAGAAGGTATGGGGTTCATTGTGACTATGAAGACTTTCGATATGTCCAGGCCGGGAGTCGCCGCCCAGGCGCTCGGTATCGCCCAGGGGGCCCTGGAATGCGCCGGTAAATATTCCCGCCAGCGCGTGCAGTTCGGCAAGCCCATTTCCAGTTTCCAGGGTATACAGTGGATGCTCGCGGATATGGCGACGGAAGTGGAAGCGGCGCGCGCCCTGGTTTACGCCTGCGCCCGCGCTATAGACGCCGGTTGCAAAATCTCCGGCAGCGACTCGGCGATGGCCAAGCTTTTCGCTTCGGACGTGGCGATGAAGGTTTCGACGGACGCCGTGCAGATACTGGGCGGGTACGGGTATATGAAGGATTACCCTGCGGAGAAATATATGCGCGACGCCAAGATCACGCAGATATACGAAGGGACCAATCAGATACAGCGCAATATCATCGGGCTGCAGTTGATAAAAGATATGGCGAAATAGTGCGCTGTTAATTAACATAACAGCGCACAGAGTCCGCCAACGCTTCAGTGGCGGACGGTCAACTTTCTACTTTCGATTCTCAAGTATTAAGAATTTATTTTACAGCCGGGTCAAAATAGCCAATCAAGGAAAGCGTAAAATGAACATAATCGTTTGTATTAAACAAGTCCCCGAGACTACGGAAGTAAGGATCAATCCGGAGACGAACACCCTGATCCGGGACGGCGTCAAGTCCATTATTAATCCGTTCGATATGTACGCCATCGAAGAGGCGGTGAGGCTGAAGGAACGCTTCGGCGGCAAGATCAGCGTTATCAGCATGGGGCCGCCTCAGGCGGACGGAGCTTTGCGTGAAGCGATCTCCATGGGAGCCGACGAAGGGTTCCTGGTTTGCGACCGGGCTTTTGCCGGCAGCGACACCTGGGCGACCAGTTATACATTATCGGGCGCGATCCGTAAAATAGGCGGTTTTGACCTGATCATCTGCGGTAAACAGGCTTCGGACGGGGACACGGCGCAGGTCGGCCCCGGAATAGCCACGCATCTGGATATCCCGCAGGTTACTTATGTTAAAAAGATAGAAGAAGCCGGCGAAAAGTCCATGCGCGTGGAGCGTATGCTGGAAGAGGGATTCGAAATTATCGAGACTCCGCTCCCGGCGCTGATCACCGTGGTCAAGGAAATAAACGAGCCGCGTATCCCTTCTTTGAAAGGGATGATGCGCGCCAAGTCGGCCAAGATCACGATGCTGGGGCAGAAAGACCTGAACCTGGACACGAACAAGATCGGCCTTTGCGGTTCTCCCACGCAGGTGGTGAAGATATTCACTCCGCCGCAGAGGCAGGGCGGACAGATCCTTCAGGGAGAGACGGCGGAAGCGGCAAAACAACTGGCGGCGCTTATTAAAGACGAGGTCAATTAGAGATGGCGATAAAAATCATCCTGGATAAATGTACCGGTTGTTCTTTGTGCGTCAAGACCTGCCCTTTCGGGGCGATAAAAGTCAACGCGCGCAAGGCGGAAGTGGACGCTGTCAAATGCACGCTTTGCGGCGCCTGCGTGGAGGCCTGTAAATTCAAGGCGATAGAGTTGATCAAGCCCCAGGCGCGCTGCGTGATGCCCGGCATAAAAGATTACAAGGGCATCTGGGTGTTCATTGAGCAGAAAAAGGGCAAAGTGCAGTCTGTTTCTTATGAACTGCTCGGCAAAGCGCATGAACTCTCCGTCAAACTCGGCTGTCAGGTCAGCGGCGTATTGATCGGCCACGGCATGGACGACCAGCTGGATGAATTGTTCTGGCGCGGGGCGGACAATATTTATCTGGTGGAGGCGCCGGAATTGGCCAATTTCCAGGATGAGCCTTACACTAATATTCTGGTGGAACTGATCAAAAAATATAAACCGGAAATTATGCTCTGCGGGGCGACCGCCATCGGGCGTTCGCTGATCTCCCGCGTGGCCATAACGGTCAACGCGGGATTGACCGCGGACTGCACCGGACTGGATATAGACACGGAGAAAAAGATCCTGCTGCAGACCAGGCCTGCGTTCGGCGGCAATATCATGGCCACTATCATTAGTCCTAATCATAGGCCGCAGATGTCCACGGTCAGGCATAAAGTGATGCAGCCGATGGCGCCCGATAAGCACCGCAAGGGCAAGATCATCAGGGAATCCTTCCCGGCGGCCCTTTACGCTTCGCGCACCAAGCTGCTGGATATAGTGGAAGAGGTGGAATCCCTGGTCAACATCGCCGAAGCCGATATTATCGTTTCCGGAGGACGCGGAATGGGCGCCAAGGAGAATTTCAAACTGCTCGAGGAACTGGCGCATGTGCTGGGTTCGGCTGTGGGTTCATCCAGGGCGGCGGTGGACGCCGGCTGGATGCCTTATTCGCACCAGGTCGGCCAGACCGGCAGGACCGTGGCCCCGAAGATCTATTTTGCCTGCGGGATATCAGGGCAGATCCAGCATTTAGTGGGGATGCAGTCTTCGAAGATCATCGTCGCCGTGAACAAAGATCCGGAAGCGCCGATCTTCAAGGTCGCCACTTACGGGATAGTCGGTGACGTGATGGAAGTCGTCCCGGCGTTGACCAAGGCGTTCAAAGAGACGCTGAATAAATAACGAAGCACGAAGCATGAGGCACGAAGGACGAAAGTGAAAAACGCGGGTTAGCTGGGGATTATTTTTATACTTTCTAGTTGCAAGTGTCCTTCATCTCTTATCCTTCGTCTTTCGTATAACCCAGGACTTTTTAGTCTCTTGACACTCCCGCCAATTCCTTTATAATAAGACCAGAAAAATATCCATAACTCTGCGGAGACCCGATGTATTTTAAAAAGCTCGAGATTGTCGGCTTTAAATCATTCTGCGATAAAACCACCCTTTTCTTTGAACCGGGCGTGACCGCCGTCGTCGGTCCGAATGGATGCGGAAAATGCCTTCGCTATGACAGTCTGGTAACGCTTGAGAACGGCTCGAAAGTCAAGATAGGCGATCTGGTGGAGAATGCCTTGCAGAGGTCTTCCAGGATCGAGGATCTGGACGACGGGTTGATGACAAGCGAAAACGGTGAAAACGTAAAAGTCCTGTCTTTGAACCTGGAATCGCTCAAGATAGAAAATAGGCCCGTTTATGCGTTCATCAAAAGAAAAGCGCCTGAATATCTTCTGGAAATCCGGACTAAATCCGGTAAGTCGGTAACTACCACCCATTATCATCCTTTTTTCAGCATAAAGAACGGCCAGGTAATAGATCTAAAAGCCGAAGATCTGAAGACCGGCATAAGAATCGCCGTGCCGCGGCGGCTGCCTGTCACAAACGCCTCCTCCGGACTTGATCTGTGGCAAATATTACGGAAATTCGATAAGAACGATCTTGTTTACGTTCCTTTCTCCCGCGAACTGTCCGATTTTCTATCGCAGATCAAAATGAGTGATCTGAATGCCGCCGCGGTATCCAATAGCGCGGCTGTCTGCAAGACCGCTGTATCTTCCGTCCAGTCCGGCCAGGCTATAAGCATTCATAACTTTGTTGAATTGTTAAAAGCGGCGGGTACCGCGGAGATCCCTGATTTTGTTACGCATATCAAATCCCGCAGTTGCGGACAGGTCAGGCTGCCACGGCGTATAGACCGTTCTGCGGCCAGGTTCTTAGGCTATATCCTTTCGGAAGGAAGGACCACTTCCTCCAATCAAGTATGGTTTGTCAATGAAGATAAGAAAATAGTGGCGGATTACGTTGCCTGTGCCCGGAAGGCCTTTGATGTGGAGGCGAAGGTATTTGATTATAAAGAGTGCGCCAAGGACGTGATAATTTTCTCCAGCGCCCTTTGCGATATCCTGGAGAAAGCTTTCGATCTGAGAGTTGGCAGCGTATCGAGCGAGAAAGTGGTCCCGGCCGCATTATTCGGCAGTGAAAAAGATGTCATCGGCGAGTTCTTGTCCGCATTATTCGAGGGTGACGGTTATATCTCGGTAAACAGGAAAGGGAGCGGGACTTATTTCGAGTATGCCACCGCCTCCGAGCAACTGGCGAAAGGAGTTACCGGCTTGTTGCTGCGGTTGGGCGTGCAGTCCGTGATAAGAAAAAAGGACAAGGCCGCATCCAATACTTTGCGGAAGAATAAAAAGACCTATTATTCGGTCTTCGTCTACGGGCTGGGCAACGTAAAAATGCTGGCCGGTTTATTGAATTTCGTCGGCGCCAAGTCCGAGAGACTGGAGGAAGTCAAGACGCTTGATTATAAAACCAACCTGAATCTGGACTTGATCCCGGAAATCAACGGCATCCTGAAAGACTTGGTCAAGCTTTCGGGTGTCAAAGTTAAGCGGTTCAGGAAGATTTCGCCTAAATTGGCGGCCTATTATGAAAACAGATGCCTTCCCACGCGCCAGGGCTTGCTGGAGGTTCTGAGCATCGTTTCCGAACACGGCAGGATTTCCGGCCTAGCCCGCTTTCTCTATGATTACCTTAAGACCATGGCCGTTTCCGACGTTTACTGGGATGAAGTGGTCGGCATAAAAAAAGTTTATTCCGAGAAATGGGTCTATGATCTATCGATATTAAGGAACCATAATTTCGTTGCCGAAGACATAATCGTCCACAACAGCAATATCTTCGATTCCATCCGCTGGGTGCTGGGCGAACAGTCGGTCAAGGCGCTGCGCGGTTCGGCGATGGAGGACGTCATCTTTAACGGCACGGAGAAACGCGAGGCGCTCGGCATGGCCGAGGTCAACCTCACTTTCGACAATGCCCAGCGTTTCCTTCCCATAGACCAGGACGAGGTCGCCATAACCCGCCGCATATTTCGTTCAGGAGAAAGCGAATACCTTATAAACAAGGCGCAGGCCAGGCTCAAAGACATCCTCGAATTGCTGATGGGGACCGGTATCGGAGCGGAGAGCTATTCTCTGGTCCAGCAGGGCAAGATCGATCTCGTGCTGAGCTCTAAACCCGAGGACCGCAGGCTGGTTTTCGACGAGGCATCCGGTATAACCAAATACAAGGCCCAGAAAAAGGAGGCGCTGCGCAAGCTGGATGAGACCGAACAGAATCTTCTGCGCGTGAACGATATTGTGACCGAGGTGCGCAGGCAGATCGGTTCCCTGGAACGCCAGGCGAGCAAAGCCAGGCGTTACCGC
>JBAZGW010000074.1:0-7105 GCA_041652635.1 Candidatus Omnitrophota bacterium
TCCTTAAACGGCAGTGCCTCGGCCACATTACATTTCTGGAACTTTACTTTATCCTTATACCGGAACCTCGCGACATCCATATCGCCCGCTAACACATCAAACCCCATCTGCTGCAGGTTATACGCGCAATTCCCTTCGCCGCATCCGATATCCAAGACCTTGCCGCGTTTTTCGTTCTCAAAAAGCGATAAAACGCGTTCTAAAAAATGGTTTCTCTTCTTCTTTGCCATCGGCTCTCCCTACGGGATAGACCCGCAACAGATTCAGTACTTTGTTAAAATTTATTTTCCTTGTGCTTGCTTTCCAAAAGCCATCTTATTGTAAAATATTGTCATTAGAAACGTTGCGCGTATTTCAATGCGTTGATCATTCCCTGATCTTAAGAAATTCAGCTTATATCGTCATTCTGAGGCCGAAGGGGCCGAAGAATCTCGTCGATAATAGATCCTTCCCCTTCTCCTTGTTCAGGGGCAGGATGACAAAAAATGACACCTCTCGCATTTCATATTGTGCAACGCATCTTACCAAGGACAAAACAGTCAAATCTATCCATTTTTTAACAAAGTACTGCAGATTTAAATACCCTACTTACAGAATATTCTTTCAGGATAAGCATAAAAAAAACAGCCCCCTTTATATTAAGGAAACTGCTTTTAATGTAACCGGATCAACTCCACGTCACTCCTTGTATCGGTAAAAAACCGGATTGATTTGCAGCACGCTTTTATGATAATTATGCTACCCTATATCCTCTCATCTATCAAACATTCCCCACACATTTATCTTACGTTTTAACGCCAAAGTCTCCGGGAACTATGAACTTCAATCACCCGATAGCCGCGCTGCCGCGCTCCTCGGTCCGGATACGCACGCAATCCTGCAAATCAAGGATAAAGATCTTGCCGTCCCCGGTCTCTCCCGTTTTAGCTCCCCGTATGATAGCCTGAACGGCGGGTTCCGCGAATTTATCGTTCACCGCGATCTCCAGCCTTATTTTTCGCAAAAGATTCCCTGTTTCCCTGGCTCCGCGGTAGACCTCGGTGATCCCTTTCTGCCTGCCGTGCCCGAGGACTTCGCTTACCGTCATCAGGTTGATCTCCGTCTTATACAATTCTTCCTTTACCGTTTCCAGCCTGTCCGGCTGTATGATCGCGATAAGTAATTTCATCTCCCCTCCTTATAATAAGCTATTCCAGGACCGTGTAGGCGCTTTCGCGGTGCTGCGTAAGGTCCAGCCCTATAATCTCTTCCCGTTCCTTGACGCGTATCACGAAAAAGACATCCACCAGTTTATATATTATATACGTCATTACAAAAGTATACAAGGCCGCTGCCGACACCGCAATGAGCTGGACCAAGAACTGCCTGGGATTGCCGAAGAACAACCCGTCGGCCCCGGCCGGGTTTATAGCGCGCGAAGCGAACAAGCCGGCCGCCAGCGTTCCCAATATACCTCCTATACCGTGCACCCCGAAGGCGTCCAGAGAATCGTCATAATTGAATTTAGGTTTGATCACCGCCACGCCGATAAAACAGACAATACTGGCGGCAATGCCGATTATCACCGCGGAACCGGCGCTGACGAATCCGGAAGCGGGAGTGATCGTGGCCAGGCCGGCTACCGATCCGGTAACTATACCGAACACAGTGGGCCTGCCGTTACGCACCCATTCCAATAAAGCCCAGCTTAAACCGGCGGCTGCCGCCGCGGTATTCGTCACCAGAAAAGCGTTTACCGCGACTTTGTTCACCGCCAGGGCGCTCCCCGCGTTAAAACCGAACCATCCGAACCAAAGCAATCCGGTACCCAGCACTACCAAGGGAAGATTATGCGGGGAAGGATTATGATTAAGATTCTTGCGTTTCCCGATGATCAGCGTCGTCGCCAGCGCCGCTATCCCAGCGCTGGTATGCACAACTATCCCGCCGGCGAAATCCAGCACTCCCATCTGGCGCAGCCATCCGCCGCTGCCCCAGACCCAATGACAAAGCGGATCGTAAACGAACGTGCTCCAGAGCAAAGCGAAGACCAGGAACGCGGAGAACTTCATCCTCTCCGCGAAAGCGCCGATGATCAACGCGGGAGTGATCACCGCGAACATCATCTGAAAAAACATAAAAGCCTGGTGCGGGACCGACGCCGAATACGCCGCGAACGGCTCGAACCCCACTCCTTTGAGCCCGAACCATTCCCAGCCTCCCCAGAATCCGCTGCCGGGAGCGAAAGAAAGGCTGTACCCGAAAGCCACCCACTGCAGGCTCACCAGACATAATACCGCCATACACTGCATAAGCACACTTAAAACATTCTTCCGCCTGACCATACCGCCGTAGAAAAAGGCCAGACCGGGGGTCATCAACATAACCAGCGCCGATGAAAACAGCACGAATAAAGTATCGACAGCGTTCACCATTTAACCTATGCTCCTTTTAATTATTCCCGGTACGCTGCTAAAGCAAACCGGGATCACTCCTCCTGCCGGTTTAAAGCCCGGAACGGCTGTCCTTTAGGCGGAGTTTGAGTAAAAAAAAGGCGCCTGTCGCTCCGGATAACCGGAAAAACAGACGCCTTCCTGGCGTTTCCATCACACTCGCACAGCCCCGTGCGGGTTATTTGTTAAATTATACAATTGCCTAAAAATAATGCAATAAGAATTTGACGATTATCGTTTTGGGTACTGCCGGGGCCTTAACGTATTCTTTATGCCGCTGCGGACGCGCGAAAGATACACCCCCTGCCGAATTTCTTCTTGATCCTGTCCACCGCTTTATGGACTTCTTCTTTCTTATCCTCTCCCTGCGGTTTGAAAAGGGTTTGTTCATCCGCGCCCGAAAGATTGGAGACCCGCACGCCCACCAGCCTAACTCTTCTGCCTTTATCCGGCAATCCTTCAAGGATCCGCCTGACAGCCCTGATCAACTCTTCCGGAAAGTTCGTCGGCTCCGGTAATGTGACCGACCTGGTATACGTCTGAAATCCCTCCAGTCTGATCTTCAAGGTGACCGTCCTGCCTTTTAGCCCGGATTCCCGCAGCCTGTCGGAAACAAGCTCGCAGAGGCGGAACAATTCCCGTTCCACCTCCCGCTTATCCGAGGTATCCTGTTCAAAAGTACTTTCGTTGCTTACCGACTTCGCCGCGCGCTCGGGGATCACCCCGCTCTCGTCGATACCGCGGCTCGCTTCCCAGAACCAGATGCCGTTCTTGCCGAAGACAGCGGTCAATTCCTCTTTACTCCTGCAGCCCAGGTCGCCGATAGTGCCGATCCCCATATCGTTTAGCGCGGCCTTAGTCTTTTCACCCACTCCCCACAAACGCCCCACATCCAGCGGATTGAGAAAATCAAACACCCCGTCGCTTTTCACTTCCAGCAAGCCGTCGGGTTTAGACAGGTCGGAAGCGATCTTCGCCGCCATCTTGGTGGGAGCCAACCCCACGGAAGCTGTAAGCCCCGCGGACTCTTTGATCCGCTTCTTCATCTCCTCGCAGGCCCGGTAAGGAGTCCCGTGCAGTTTATAACTGGAACTGATATCCAAAAAGGCTTCGTCGATACTCACCTGCTCTACGAACGGGGAGAAAGCGCGCAAGATGCCGATTATCTGTTCCGAGACTGAATTGTACTTTTCCATATCCACCGGCAGGAATATTGCCCGCGGACATTTTCTGTAGGCGACCGAGATCGGCATCGCGGAACGCACCCCGAACTTACGCGCTTCATAAGAACAAGTTGAGACCACGCCGCGGCCCTTCCCCTGTTTAGGGTCCGCCCCCACGATCACAGGTTTGCCGCGGTAAGCCGCATTATCCCTCTGCTCCACCGCGGCGAAGAACGCGTCCATATCCAAATGCACAATATACCTATCTCTCATGCCTCGTGCTTCATGTTTCATGCCTCATTATTCATTGGACTTTCTTTTAAGGCATCACGCGTCGCCACCAAATCAACCCCCAGCCCCAGAAAATTCTCCGCGATCACGTCCCCGGCGCGTGCCGGCTTATCAATTCTGAGTTCCTTTATCTTTACCGCGGCCTCGGCGACCCTGGACTTGGGGATCGGACGGTCGGTCCTCACCGGCAGCATTTTCAAAGACAACCCTTTAGTTAAAACCGTGGAAGTAAGAATACGCAGCGGATTCTCCACTTCACTTTGGGCATAGAATTCCCCTTTGGAACACTTATTGCCGCTGACCTTCACTACCCGGCAGCTCTCGATTTCCACGTTCAAAACGCAGCCCCTCGGACATTCAATGCAGGTGAATTGTTTATTTATCATCTATCCTTCTCGTCTCTCATCTCTTCGTCCTTCATCACTCATCATTCGTCACCACCCGGGGACACTTCTGACGCAAACTACTGCAGGATTAAGGTAAAGGCGGACCCGGTCCCGTTTCTTGAAGTATGACGCACTGTCCCCGGAACTCCGGAATTCGTTCGTGCTTCGTGCCTCATGCTTCGCGCTTCGTCGCAAGGTATTCCGCCGCCATACGTCCGGCCTCGATACTGTCGACAGTGACGGAATCCGCCAGATCGTACACTTTAAAAGCGTTGCCGCAGACGAACAATCCGGGAATAGAAGTCGCATTCACGATATCCGAAACCGGAGAATTAGTATCTTTATCCAGAGCCACCCCGGCCATTTCTATCAACTCATTCTCAGGGATCAATCCCACGGAAACCAACAATGTATCGCACTCCAGGCGGAACGCCGAACCGGGGGTTTCCTTCAGTTGTTCATCGACCCTGACGACTTCCACCGCTTCAAGACGGTCTTTGCCATACACGCGTGCGATCTTATGCCGGAAATAAAGCGGTATCTCGAAATCTTCCAGGCACTGCGCCACGTTGCGCGCCAGGCCGCGGCTTTGCCCCTGGATCTCGACCACCGCTTTCACCCGTGCGCCTTCCATGATAAAACGCCGCGCCATTATCAACCCGATATCGCCGGAGCCGGCGATCACCACTTCTTTGCCCGGTAACAGGCCTTCTATATTAATAAGTTTCTGCGCCAAGCCGGCCGAGAATATCCCCGCCGGCCTGGTCCCGGCGATATGCACCATTTCCCTGGTTTTTTCCCGGCAGCCGGTAGCCATGATCAGCGCCCGCGCCTTTACGCTCTCCATTCTACCCGGTTTAAAATAAGTCAGCGTTTTACCGGCGCTAAGCCTGACCACGAACGACTTCAGGCTCACCTCTATTTCCTTTACCGATTTTATTTTCTCTATAAAACGCAGCGCGTATTCCGGGCCGGTGAGTATTTCCTGGAAATAATTCAGGCCGAAACCGGTATGTATGCACTGGTTAAGTATCCCCCCGAGATACTGGTCGCGCTCCAGAAGCAGGATGTCCCGGATGCCGTGTTCATAAGCGGAGATCGCCGCGGCCATTCCCGCAGGCCCGCCGCCGATTATTACCAGTTCGCGTTCAATCATAAAAACGGTCCTCTTTCACCAATTCCGAGCCTTTACCCCTTTTGCTCACTTCGGTAAGCGGGATCTTGCGTTCTTCGGCGAGTATACGCATTATCCTGGTGGTGCAGAAACTGCCGTGGCAGCGGCCTGCCTGGGCGCGCGTGCGGAATTTTATCCCGTCCATAGTCCGTGCGCCGCGTTTTACGGCCTCGCGCACTTCTTTGGCCGAGACCATCTCGCAGCGGCAGACAATATCCCCGTAAGCCGGGTCTTTTCTTACCAGCCGCCCGGTCTTAGAAAAGGGAACGGAAAACAAATGCGCTATTTCAGCCTGCCGGGAGGAGAAGAAGAACTTCCTTTTCATAACCAGCCCGCGCGCCTTTAAGATACCCGTGACCATCAACGCGATGGCCGGGGCGGCGGTCAAGCCCGGGGATTGTATGCCGGCGACGGTCACCAGCCCCGGGACCTTATCTTCATAACGGATAATAAAATCCTCCCCGGCCGCCGGCCTTAAACCGGCGAAATAAGCGATAATATCTTTTTCGTTTATCGAAGGGATCATCCTGCGCGCGCCCGCCAGCGCCGCCTGCAGGCCGGCATCGGTAGTGGAACGGTCTTCTTTATCGGTAACCTCCTGCGCGGTGGGACCGATCATCGGATTACCGTCGGCGGTCTTGATCACCAGCACGCCTTTGGAAACTTTTGTCGGCAGGGGAAAAAGCAGATGCCGGGCGATATGTTCGCGCTTTTTATCCAGAATGAATTCCTCCCCTTTTCGGGGAATGATCCTGAAATCGTTTATTCCGGCCATCGCGGCGACATCATCGGCGAAGAGGCCGGCGGCGTTGACCAGGAAGCGCGCGTTAAAACTCCCCTGACCGGTCCGCACCTCGAAACCCTGCGCAATCTTTTCTATGCCGATCACCCGCTGCCCGGTATGGATCTCCACTCCGTTCTTAACGGCGTTCTCGCAGAGATCGTAAACCAGGCGGTAGGGACTGATGATGCCGGCGGTGGGCGCGTAAAGCGCGGCGAGGGCGTCCGGGGACAAATTCGGCTCATTCCGCTTAAGCCAGCGTTTATCCACTATCTTTAATCCCGGAACGCCCAGGATCTCCGCCTCTTGCTTTAACTCCCGCAGGCGGGCGATCTCTTCTTCGCTGAAAGCGACGATCAATTCCCCCGTCTCTTTAAAATCAACGCCCAACTCGCGGGAAATCCTCCGGATCAGCAAATTACCCTGCACGCATAACTTCCCTTTCAACGAACCGGCGGGATTCTGCGTGCCGGGATGGATGATCCCGGAATTGGATTTTGAGACCCCGAAAGCGTACTCCTCCTCTTTCTCCAGGACGGCGACGGCGAGTTTATAACGGGAGATTTCCCTGGCGATAGCCGCTCCGGTCACACCCGCGCCGATGATCAGCACATCGTAATTCCTCATCTCGAAAGCGTCCTTTGCACCGCCGCCAGCCATCCTTTATAAAAACCTCCGGCGGCTTTCCTGCTCATCCGCGGTTTGAATACCTTGTCCTTTTTCCAGTAACGCCCGATCTCCGCGCTATCTTTCCAATAACCACAGGCAAGACCGGCCAGGTAAGCGGCTCCCAAAGAAGTGCTTTCGATCACCCTGGGCCTGACCACTTCGATACCCAGAATATCCGCCTAAAACTGACAAAGAAAATTATTGGCCGC
>JBAZGW010000075.1:0-7060 GCA_041652635.1 Candidatus Omnitrophota bacterium
GGTTTTATTATGGATGATTACCTGATGGAGAAATCTTTATGTCCGTCTATATGATCGTCGAGGCGACAGAGATAAAGAATAAAGAGAAATACGCCGAATACGTCCGCCGGGTTCCGGCCACGATCGCCGGTTTCGGAGGGCGCTATCTGGCCCGCGGCGGGGAGGTGAGCGTGCTTGCCGGCGATTGGCGGCCGCGCCGCTTGATCATCCTGGAGTTCGTTTCTATGGATGATTTTCGTTGTTGGTGGGAGTCGCCGGAGTACAGGGCGATCGCGCCTTTGCGTGAAGAGTCCGCCTCTACGAACGCGCTGGTGATCGAAGGGTGTGAAGAAAAGATATGTTGATGAAGATACTTTTTGCGGGGGCCGGCGGCGCGCTGGGGGCTGTGTTACGGTATGTTGTATCCGGTTTGGATTACCGCTTCTCCGGAGGGGTGTTCCCGGTGGGGACCCTGATCGTCAATTTGAGCGGTTCGCTGCTCATCGGTTTTCTCTGGGGGGTGTTTGAGCAGGCGGCGGTTTCTTCAAATGTGAGGGTTTTTATTTTTATCGGAGTATTGGGAGGTTACACCACGTTCTCGACCTTTGCCCTGGAGAATTTTAGTTTGATGCGTGACGGGGAAATAAACATCGCTTTGTTGAATATCCTGCTTTCCAACGCCGGCGGAATACTGCTTGTTTACGCCGGTTACTCCCTGGCCAGGCTGGTGCCGGGGATACTGAAAGCGTAACACCGTTCATTGCCGGGAAACCGGCTGTAAAAGGAGGACGCGGCCGTGAAATTACCCGAAGAAGGTATGTTACTGCGTATTTTTGTGGGCGAGAGCGATATGTCAGGCAGCAAGGCGCTTTATGAGCAGATAGTGTTGAAAGCCAGGGAATTGAATCTTGCCGGTGCGACGGTCACCCGCGGCCTGATGGGGTTCGGGGCGCACAGCCGTATGCATACGGCAAAACTGCTGCGTTTATCCGAGGACCTTCCGTTGGTGATAGAGATCGTGGACACTCTGGAGAAATTGGATACATTGATGCCTTTCCTTGATGAAACGGTCAAGGAAGGCCTGATAACCCTGGAGAAAGTGCGGGTAATAAAATACCGGCACGCCGGGGGAATTGCAAAAACTGATAAATGACGCGGATTTGCCGTGAAACCGGTAAAATGTAAAGAAGGAAAGAAAGAATGAAGGAGATAATTGACGGGAATTTGGGAAATGAGACTCTGCGTGTGATAGCGAACCGGCGCAGTGTGAGGGGGTTTCTGGATAAACCTGTGGAAGACGATGTCCTGCGGGCGGTATTGCGCGCGGCAAATCAGGCGCCGTCGGCGCACAATCAGCAATCCTGGCGTTTTATCGTGTTGCGCGGACAAAAAAAGGATGAATTGGCTAATTTTGTCAACGCGAAAGCCGGCGACTTTCCCAGGCCTTCTTCGGCATTGTTGCGTATGGCATCCCGCAGTATTATCAGCGCCCCGGTGGTCGTCGCGGTGGCAAATACCGGAGAACTCATTTCCCGCGGCACGGAACTTTTTAAAGTGGAGAAGGAGACCGCGCACGATTTCTTCCGTATTATGGAAATACAGAGTTCGGCCGCCGCCGTGCAGAATCTGCTGCTTGCTTCCGCTTCGCTCGGGATCTCCACTGTATGGCTGGGGGTTCTGGTGCTTATAAAAAAGGACGTGCGTTCTTTTCTCGGGGAGCCGGAAGGGGAATTTATGGCGGTCATCCCGGTCGGGTACGCGGTCAAGCCTAACTCCGGTCCGAGCAAACAGCCGTTGGAAGAGGTAGTCAGATATTTTTGATCTTTAGAGGTACCGGATATCGGCGCCATTAAAAAAGGAGGCTGGTTATGGAAAATAAGCGAAAGAAGGTTTTAAAAGCTTGCTGCTGCAGCCATTCCCGGGAAGACGGAAGTTGTTCTTCGGGAAGTTTTAACGAAACCGGTTGCATAGCTGCTTGTCCGCAATGTTTAAGGACCTGTACTTTAGACCAGGGGCATTATAGTTCGCATCATTGTTCCGAAGGGCATAGTTGGCTGTAGTTGAAGAGGAAAAGTTCATGGGTCGTAGGATATTAAGGGGTTTCATTGCGTAAACGCCGTCTTTGGGTTTATATCGTAGAGTGCCGGGATAAAACGCTTTATACAGGATATACTACGGATTTGCCGGGGCGTATCACGGCGCATAACAGCGGCAGAGGCGCTAAATATACCCGGCAAAGGCGTCCGGTAAAATTGGTCTGGAGCAGGGAATACAACCGTTTGACTGACGCTCTGAAGGCGGAAAAGGCAGTCCAGTCGTTAACGAGGAAAGATAAACAACTGCTTGTTTCCGGAGTAAGTCCGGAAAAAGGATCGCGGGAGTATCTTAAGAGATGAATATTCCCCGGAAGAAGAGCGGAAGGTCGCGTCTCATCGCTATGGCGTTAGTTTTTCTTATTACCGTTTCGGCAGTGTTTTATTTCTTCTTTACCACCAAAGGGTCCTGTCTGCTGGTCCGGGCGGTTGTTTCCCGTTATATCAGTCCGGTGGAGATCGACGCCTTGAAAGCTGAAGGGTGCCTTGCCCGGCTTCTGGTTTTCCATAACGCGGAGTTCGGCAGTTTGAAGGGGCTTCCTCCCGGGGCTAAATTGAAAGCGCAGAGAATAGAGGTTTCCTTTTTTTCTTTGAACTTTTATTCAGGTATAAAGGTTAACGTTTATAACGGAAAATTGCTCCTCCCTTGGGGGGATTCGGTGCTTTTCTACGGCAATTACCGTAATTCAGCTCTGGAAATACAGGTTTTCACGGGCCAATTGAGCATTAATGAAACATTCGGAGTTTTTTTCAGGAATTCGGAAATGAACAAGGTTTCCGGTTCGTTTACCGGGTTGGATATTAAAATCACCGGCCCTCTGCGGGAACTGTTTTTGGAGGGTGTTTTTTGTATCGATAGCGCGGTATACAAGAATTTCTGGGCGTCGGGCTGTCCGGCAAAGGTATCGGTAAAACTGGCGAATAGCGGAAGCGGTTTACAGGCTCGCGGAAAGATAGATATTAGCGGAGGGGTGCTTTCCGGAGGGAACACTTCCGAGATAAACCTTAAGGAAAGTTCGATAGTGTTCAAAGGCGCTCCGGGCGCGGTTTCCTTTGATCTTAACGGGACCGCCAAAGTCGAGGACACGCGCATAGATGTTTCTTTGAGCGGGACCGCGGATAAACCGGAATTGAAATTGGTTTCCCAACCGCCGTTCCCGCAGGAACGGCTGCTGCTGATGCTGGCCACAAACAGGAAGTGGCAGGCGGCGGAGAACGCTTTGTCCGGAGGTAAGGTCCCCGCCAATCTCGCCGCAGATTTTCTGGATTATTTCATTTTTTCCGGTTCCGCCGGCAAATTCGTCAGGGACCTCGGCATACACGATCTTTCGTTTAAAGTGGACGGAAGGTCTACGGAAGTCGGGGCGACCAAGGATATCACCGGCAGCGCTTCTGTAAGCTATTCGCTGGAACAGCAGCAGGATAATTCCGCACCGGTGGCTTACCATAAATTCGGCGCCCAGTATAAGATCACCGAGACGCTTTCTCTGGGGGCGGAAAGGGTTTCGGAACAAAAAGCTGACACGAGCGGCGAGGACGGCGGCCAAAAAGTAAACGATAAAGTGTTCCTGAAGTTCAAAACCGATTTTTGAATAAAAAGATGATCTTTGTTATTGATCCTTCGTGATTTTTTCGGTATGCGGCGGCGCGCGTTAGATACCCAGCGGCATTAACGGAAATCACTTCCTGGTTTGTGGCCCTCCCCAAGAAAGACTACTACAGCAATATTATAAAAGTGAAAGGTTTTTTCGGTTTAAGCCGGGAAAGCGCTTTCTCTTAGTGTTACATTCTATATTGAAAAGGTTTTCCCGCGATGATATCCTTTATCTGGGGTCGTGTACGATAGCCATTTGGTCAAATGACAGGGGTGAAACGGCAAGCAGCGATTTGGCGTTTGTTTGTTCGCAGCTTTTGACCTGGCCGCGGAATGGGGGAGGGGGAATGCAACCGGGTTTCAGGATTCTTATATGCTGCTTATTCGCGGGCTCCCTGCCGGTAAGTTCCGCTATCGCCTGGGGCGATTCCTGGTCAAGCTCAAGTTCCTTCTCGGTAATACAGGCTTCTTCTGATAATCAGGCAAGCGGTTCTGGCTGGTCCACTCCAACGAATTCCGGCGTAGCTTCCGTTTCCTATCCGGCATTGTCCTCTGAACAATCTTTTTCCGCGGCTTCCTTGTTGATCGATAACGGATACGCTCAGGAACCCGATTCCTTCATAACCGGTCTATCAAGTGTCTTTTTCGATTCCAGCCTGAATGTCGCAAGTTATTTCGGCGGCCAGGCGGGCAATTATGACCTTGCTTACGACAGTATCCTGCTTTTCGATCCCGGTGCGCTTGAACAAAATGATATTGATATTTTGAGAACGCAGGGCGTGGATATAACGGCGTTGGATACCGTCAGAGTCGATTATGATGGGAAAGACATTTTAATTATGAACGGAGATAAATTCTCCGGGATGCGGATATTTAACAGTGACGGCACTCCCGGGGATGATTATCCGACGGCAGTTGAAGAAACCGCTCTAAGAGAAGTAAATACGGACGTAAGAAAGCAATTTAAGGCTGAAACCGCGCAGGAAGCCGATAGAAAATCCCAAAACGAAGAGACCGGCTATGCTGTCTGGAGCGCCTTAGGTGAGAAATATGAGAATTACGGGCAGGCGGTCGCGCCGCTTATCGATAAGCTGAATTCTGCTGATCCCGCGGAAATGAACAGCGCGATAAAAGCCTTGGGGAAAATAGGTGAGCCGGCCGTGGTTCCATTAATAAATAAATTCCTTGGCACGGGTTATGAGGGCGTGAAAGGCGCTATGGATGCGCTTTTGGAAATAGGGGTTCCTGCGGTGGATCCGCTTATAGATACGCTTCCCACGCAAGAAAGTGGAAACCTTGCGAACGTCATTTATCTCCTTGGCCAGATCGGCGAAAAAAGGGCCGCTGGATCGTTAATACCTTTTCTCAAATCCGATGATGTGACAACTCAAAAGATAACGGTTTACTCTCTGGGCCTTATTAAGGATAGTTCCGCCGTGTCCCCGCTTATTGACCTTTTGCGGGATACCGGCAGCAGCGACTATCGTGATCTCATAATAGAATCCTTGGGAGAGATCGGGGACCCTTTGTCCGTCGATTCTTTGATCCATTTATTAAAAGATAGCGATCCGTCGATCCGTGTCGATGCCGCCGGCGCGTTGGGGAGCATTAAGGATAGCCGGGCTACAGGAGCCTTGGCCGTCGCGCTTAAAGATGAGAATACGGATGTTGTGACAGCGGCGGCTGAGGCATTGGGAAAAATAGGTACGGATGAGGCGGTAACTTTGCTGCTGAATACCCTGACCGGCGGGACGGATAGTGAAAGTAGGGCCGCAAGTTCAGGATTGGCCGTGGCAGGGGCATCCGCGGTGGAACCTTTGATCGGTATATTGGAGAACGGCGAAAGCGGATATAAGGTGAAGTTATACGCCGCTGAAGCGCTCGGCAAGCTGAAAGATGCCCGTGCCGTTGAGCCGTTAACCCGGTTAATGGAAACAGGATCTAATGCAAACGTGGAAACGGCGGCCAATGCTTTGGTGTCGATCGGTAAAGACTCCACACTGTCTTTGATCGGGCTTTTGAATAATGATGATTATCAGGTAAAAGAGGCCGCGGTGGAATCCCTCGGTAAGATCGGGGATCCGCGCGCGATAGAATCGTTAATCGCTTGTTTTTCCGAAGGTAACAGCACGCTGGCCTGGGCGGCGAAAGACGCGTTGGCCGGAATCGGGCAGAGTGCCGTGGGGCCTTTGACAGCGTTGTTGCAAGATGACGATACAACGGTTCAACAATTCGCTATCAGGGCCTTGGGGGAAATCAAAGGTCCGGGCATAGCGGAGCAGTTGATCCCATTTCTGGAAGATAGTAACGTATTGACCCGCGGGGTGACTATCGTCGCTCTCGATAATATAGGCGGCCTTGAAGGGATCGAAGCGCTCGCGGAGTCTCTTGGGAATGAAGAAAATTCCGCTAACCGCCTAATAACGGAGATGGCGCTGTTAAATCATTTAGGCGTGGATAAGGCGATGCAGATAATAAAGGATAAGAAAGCCGGCGGATCGCGGGAGGAGACCGGATATTACGATAAAGCTATAGCCGACTTGCAAAGAAGAAGCGATATCGTTAATGATCTTTATACGCAATACGGGATCTCCGTATTGGACGGCCTGGAAGGTAACGGTTATTTTGACTTATACCAGTTGGAGTGGCTCAATACCGTTTTTACGAGCATCCCGGAGAAATTGCTTGAGGGGCTGGACTATGTGTGCCTGCTGCCGCATAACGGTAAGTACGCCGGAGGAGCTGCGGGCGCCAGGATGAGCCTGCATGATTACTCAATGGATATGAATACCGTTTTTCACGAGACCGGACATATAATCGACGATGAATTATATAATTGGAATGCTTTCGGGGTTTTATACGCTGAGTCCGCCTCTGATGAAGATTTCGCTTGCGATTACGGAAAAGTAAATAAGTTGGAGGATTTCGCGACCTCCTTCGAGTATTACACGAAGAATTCAGAGGCGGAATTCACGCGGGCTATTGACCAGGCTGAGGCCGGCAAAACCGTCTATCTGGAAAAGATGCTTTTTGTATCCGATGTTTTCGCGAAAGCCAACGATGATAAAACCCTGTTTTACCGTATAGATGAAGAACAAGCCGTTCATTGTTCGGAAGCGGCGGTTACCAGGGATTCTTTGGGGGCAATAGCGGCGATCGGCGGGACAAGTATTTATAATGCCGATGGGTCTTATAACTTGAATGGGCTAAAAACGCTTTTTGCTAAGTAAAATGATCGTTAGTCCGTGTTTTGACGTAAAGATAGAGAAATAAAAGTTTTACCCCGCCTCTTATCTATTCGTTTATTCTCTTACGCAGAAAATTCCAGGCGCGCGTCCCGCGGAATGCTTGCGATGTTTTCTGCCGAGTAATCCATAAGTATTAACTTGTGAAC
>JBAZGW010000076.1:0-6976 GCA_041652635.1 Candidatus Omnitrophota bacterium
GAATTAAAACGCCTGATCGCCAAGCTTAACGAAGACCCGGCCGTAAACGGCATCATCGTGCAAAAGCCGCTGCCGAACGAAATAGATTACCTGGCTGCGGTGCGCGAGATCTCTCCTTTAAAAGATGTTGAGGGGATGCATCCTTATAATATCGGCCATATGTTCTTTCCCCGCCCGAGGATCGTCCCCTGCACTCCGGCGGCGGTAATGGAACTAATTAAATTGTCCGGGGTAAGGCTGGAAGGCAGGGAAGCGGTGCTGATCGGCCACAGCGAAATAGTCGGCAGGCCGCTGGCGCTGCTGCTTCTGGATAAACTCGCCACCGTTACCGTCTGCCATATCGGCACGCACAGCGCCGGTAAGCTCCAGGAGCATGTCGGCCGGGCGGAAATACTGGTAGTCGCGGTGGGCAAGGCCGGGATCATCAAAGGAAAATGGATACGGGAGCAGGCGGTGGTGATAGACGTGGGGATAAACCGCAGTAACGGCAGGATCGTGGGGGACGTGGAAACAGAGGAAGCTGCGGCCAGGGCCTCCTGGATCACGCCTGTGCCGGGCGGGGTGGGGCCGGTTACCGCGGCTATCCTGATGCGTAATTTCCTGGAAGCGGCTTCCATGCAGAAGAAACAATCCAGGGATTCCTGACGTTTTTTATGAAGACCGTTATCCTGCTTTTGATCTCCAATGTTTTTATGACCTTTGCCTGGTACGGGCATCTGAAATACAGAAAAGCCCCGTTGGTAACGGCGATACTGGTCAGTTGGTTTATCGCTTTCGCGGAATATTGTTTTCAGGTGCCGGCAAACCGCATCGGCTACAAGCAGTTTTCCGCAGTGCAGTTAAAGACGATACAGGAAGTGATCACCCTGGCTGTTTTTTCGGTCTTTTCCGTGTTTTATCTGGGAGAGCGTTTAAGGTGGAATTATCTGGCGGGTTTCGCGTTGATCGTAGTTGCCGTATACCTTATATTTAGAAAATGAACACATTCAGAGAGAAATTGCGCGCTAAGGAATTCGTTATCACTTGCGAACTTAATCCAGACAAGGGCGCGGATTGCGGAAGTTTATTGGAAGCCGCTTCTTCGCTGCGCGGGTACGTGGACGCCTTTAATGTCACCGATTCGCACGCGGCCGTGATGCGCCAGGGCCCGCTGGCGCTTTGCCTGCGTTTGAAGGAAGCGGGGATGGAGCCGGTATATCAGGTTACCTGCCGGGACAGGAACCGCCTGGCTTTACAGTCTGATCTGCTTACGGCGGCCGGCCTGGGGATAAATAATATACTGGCAGTGACCGGTGATCACATCCTGTTGGGAGACCATCGCGAAGCCAAGCCGGTGTTCGACCTGGACTCGGTGCAATTGTTATCGGTGATCTCCTGTCTGTGCGCGGGAAAGGATATGCGGGGGCACTCGTTGTCGGGAGAGGCGCCGGATTTCTTCCGCGGGGCGGTGGTTAATCCCGGGGCCGATCCTCTGGAGGCTGAATTGATAAAGATGTCCAAGAAGATATCTTCCGGCGCGGAGTTTTTTCAGACACAGGCGGTATTCGACGCGGAGGCGTTCGGCGTTTTCTCGCGCCGGGAACCGGCGGACGTGGCAAGTGTGATCGCCGGGATCCTGCCTTTAAGATCGGCGCGGACGGCTAAGTACTTAAACAGTCATGTGCCGGGAATAAACGTTCCGGAATGGATAATAAAGAGACTGGAGGAATCAGGCGACAGTGAAAGCGCTGCCGTGGAGATATTCTCGCGGATCATCAGGCAGGTCAGGCCGTTATGCGCGGGCATACATTTTATGCCCGCGGGATGGTTTTCGGCATTACCGCGATTGCTGGAAGCGGCTTCAGCAGGGTTTTAAGATCGTCAACCGGCTATGGTGACGGCTTTATTACGTTATCTTAACCTTAACCGAAACGGGCTTCGTTACCGTAACCGTAGCCGGTCTTCAATCGCGGTGCGTAAATAATAATTGGAGAGAAATATCATGTCTATTAAAAAAACACCGGAGGTGTTGATCATCGGCGCCACGGACGCCGGGTTCGCCGCCTGCCGCCGCCTCGCCGAAGCGCGGCCGGATTGGAAGATAACTCTTTTGTCGCAGGAGGAACATCTGCCTTACAGCGGCGGACTACTGCCGGATTATCTCGAAGGAAAAGTTAAGAAGCGCGAGATATTTCTTTGTGAAGAGACATTTTTTAGTAAGCATAATGTGGAGTTCCTTTCCGGGGCCGCGGTGAGCGGAGTGGATTTTGCCAGGCAGAGGGCCTTTTTGCGCAATAACCGGCGGCTGGCTTATGATTATTTGATCATTGCCGGCGGCCGCAAGCCTGTTCTGGACATCCCTGGCAAGAATAAAGAGGGAGTTTTTATTTTCTTCGGGTTTTCCGATGCCGAAAATATTAAACAGCGTTTATCTATCCCGGGGAATGTTGTCGTCTGCGGTGAAGAAAAAGACGCGCGCAGGCTGGCCGGATTTTCCGTCTCCGCCGGCAGGGAAGTTAAATTAGTCCTTGAAGCCTCCGCCGGCGCTGCCGCCGCCGTGCCGGAAGAGAATCCCGAGGTAATATCGGGTATGCGTATTGAAGAAGTGATAGGGGAAGGCCGGGAATTGAGAGCGGTCAGGTTAAGCTGTGGAAAGATAATCGAAGCCGCTTCGGTATTTTTCTGCTGCCGCGGGAATCCCTGCCTGGATTTCGCCGCCGGCGGCCCGGTGACAATAGAGAACGGTTTTATACCGGTGGACGCCGGCCTGCGCGCCGGGGCCGATAATATTTTCGCGTGCGGAGATATCTGTATCGCGCCGGGCCAGACAGTAACGGGAATAACAGCGGATGACGCGCGCGCGCAAGGGGCCAGGGCGGCCGACGGGGCCCTTGCGGCCCAGGCGCGCGGGCAGGAAGCAGTTGTTTGACCGTTAAGGGAGAAATAAATTATGTCCGATATAATCGCTGAAATGGGAGAAAAGGGGACGCAGGCCGTATTGGCGTTGGCGCGCTCGGAATCGCAGAAGTTGACCGCCGCGCGCGGCGCGGAAACGGCGCTTGAGTTCCCGCAGACTAATTACGCCCTGCCTTTGATCAAAGCCTTTTTAAACGAGGATGTGCGTACTCTTGGCGATTGCGGCCGGATCATTAAGCAGGCGGAGAATCTCGCAGGGGGGGCGCCGGCGGACAATGGGCTGTTATTGGACGCGGCGGGAGGGCTTTTGAATAAAGGGCTGGCCACGCTGCTTTGCGAGGAACTCCTGGCGTCTTTTAAATATCTTTCCGGGGAACATCCTCAGTCCGGTTCAAGCGGTTTCCTCTCCGATAATCTTTTGCGTTCTTTGGGGATCCAGCTGGTGGACGGGCGTATCGCGGGCATCGCGGTGATCGCCGGGCCTGCCAGGGATGCCGGCGCGGCGGTGCAGTTGATCCGCGACCTGCAGTCGAAAAGTATAGTCAGCTTGCTTGTCGGCAGTTCCGGAGGCACCGGTATGCTTAAGCAGCTTTCCGATTCCAAAGTGGCCGTGGGGTTGGATAATTATATCGTTTCCCTGGGAGAGGATTATCTTTCAGCCGTCTACGCGGTGGATTGGGCGGTAAGGGCCCCGCTTATGTATGGAGGCCACAAATGCGGGCAGTGGAAGGAGATACTTTCTTATACAAAAGAGAAGGTGCCGGCTTTTGTCATCCTGCTTAGCCATGTGGATGAAGTGATCGTGGCTACTGGGCTGGGCGCGCTGGCAATGGGTTTCCCCATAATTACCGATCTGGATATACCGGAAGTGCCGAAATTGGAAACCACGCTTTACGAGGCGCTGGTGCGCCAAAGCGATTATTCCAGGATAGCGGCGGCCTGTATCCAGACCCGCGGCATAAAAGTGAAAGTCTCAGAAGTTCCTATCCCGGTGCCTTACGCCGCCGCGTTCGAAGGGGAGCGGGTCCGGAGGGACCAGCTCCACGCTGAATTCGGCGGTAAGAGCAGCCTGGCCTTTGAATATTTATACAGCCGCGGGCTCCAGGAAGTGGAAGACGGCAAAGTGGAGATCTTCGGCCCGGATATGGACGCCTTGCCGAAAGGCAGTAAGTCGCTGCCTCTGGCGCTGATAGTGGAAACGGCCGGCAGGCGCATGCAAAAAGACTTTGAGCCGATACTGGAACGCCAGATACACCGTTTCGTGAATTACGCGATGGGGATAATGCACGTCGGACAGCGCGATATGAATTGGATACGCGTTTCCAAAGACGCGTTTTCCAAAGGGTTCCGTTTAAAACACTTTGGGGTAATACTGCACGCTATGCTGCATCAGGAATATCAGGCTATCGTGGATAAGGTGCAGGTAAAGATATATACCGATAAAGAAGATGTTCAGCGGCTTTTATCCTCGGCCGGGAAGACCTTCGAAGAAAGAGATGAACGCTTGAGCGGGATGACCGATGAGAACGTGGACACTTTTTATTCCTGCCTGCTTTGTCAGTCCTTCGCGCCCAACCATGTATGTATAGTTACCCCGGAGAGACTGGGGCTCTGCGGCGCTTATTCCTGGCTGGACGCCAAGGCTTCATACGAGATCACTCCCACGGGCCCCAACCAGCCGATCCTTAAAGGTAAGGTTCTGGATGAGCGTACCGGCCAGTGGGGGAATATAAATGATTTTGTCTACGCTAAATCCAACAAGACGGTGGATACGGTGAGTATGTATTCTTTGCTTGACGCTCCGCAGACTTCCTGCGGATGTTTTGAATGTATTGTTGCTATACTGCCTGAAGCCAACGGCGTGATGGTGGTGCACCGCGATCATATCGGGATGACGCCCTGCGGTATGACTTTTACCACTCTTGCCGGTTCGGTCGGAGGAGGGGTGCAGACGCCGGGGTTCCTGGGCGTCGGCAAGCTGTATATCGCCAGCAGGAAATTCATCTCCACCGAGGGGGGATTAAAGCGCGTTGTCTGGATGCCCAAAGAACTTAAAGAGATGCTCGCGGAACGCCTGCGCAGGCGCTGCGATGAGATCGGCGACCCCGGTTTGTTCGACAAGATCGCCGATGAAACCTCCGCGGTGAAACTGGAGGAGCTTCTTGAATTGATGGCGAAAGTCAAGCATCCGGCCCTGGAAATGCCTCCGCTGTTTGAATGATCGCGACGCGTGATCCGGCGTTCTCAGGACGTGAACGCGATGAACGTGAAATAAAAATAATTTTTCTCTTGACGTTTGCGCAAAATCAAATATAGTATAAACTTAATGAAAAACACGGAGGGAAACAGAATGACTTGTAGGGTCGCAGGTTTTCTGGCAGCGTTCGTGCTCTTGGCGCAGATGCAGGCAATGTCTTTTTCCGGCGGTCAACTTCAGTCGACTTTGCAGGATCAGGCGCGCGCGTATCGCGTGGAAGGACTGCGTTATCAAAAGGAAGGTAATTTGGAACAGGCGTCAGCCTGTTATCAGAAGGCCATCTCACTGAACCCCAATTTCGTGGAAGCGTATAACGACCTCGGTATCCTTTATGAGGCTAACGGCAGGCTGGAGAGAGCCAAGGATATGTACCTGCGCGCTATCGAAGTCGCGCCTAATTACCCGAGCAGTTACGCCAATATGGCGCTGCTTTACGAAGGCCAGGGGGATTATATAAACGCCGTGTTGTATTGGATAAAAAGAGCAACCTTGGGCGGTCCGGGTGATCCTTGGGCGGATAAGGCCAGGAAAAGACTTGAGGGGATAGCCAGTGTTTATCCTGAGGCTTACGGGAAGATAGAGTCCCGTTATAAAGCAAATTTACAGAAAGAAATGATACAGGCTTCACCGGCCGGCGCTGTTGCGGTATACAGCGACCTGGGCAGCGATCTATACGAGACCGGTTCAGAGCAAGCGCCGGTAACGTTGTTTGAAGATGAGCTTACAGAGGATCAGAAGTCGCTGGATAACAGAAGCCGGGCGATCACCTATCTTACCCGCGCCAGGGAAAGCTATAATAAAGGGGAATACGTAACCGCATTAAAAGAAGCTACCGTAGCGGAATATCTCGATTCTTCCAACAAAGATATTAGTTCCTTTATTGAACAGGTTCGCAGGACGCTTTTACAATAAGGACTACGAGTTACCATACCTTTCCTGAATGTTTTAATTAATGCATACATCCAAGCAGTTGTATTTGTTTGACGCCACCGCATTCTATTACCGCGCATTTTACGCCCTTCAGGGGTTAAGCACTTCTTCCGGATTGCCTGTAGGCGCAGTCTACGGTTTCATTAATATGCTGAATAAGGTGCTGAAGTCCGGTAAAGCCGGATCCGCTGTTTTATGTTTTGACGTCTCCAGGCAGACATTCCGTTCAGAGAAATTCGCCGAATACAAGATACAGCGCCCGCCTATGCCGGAAGGTTTGATTTCGCAGCTGCCTTTGATAAAAGAAGCGGTGCAGGCGTACCGCTTATGCGCGTGCGAATTGAAAGGTTATGAAGCCGACGATCTGCTCGCGGCTTTAAGCATCAAGGCGTCCGCCGCCGGTATCGAGAATGTTATCGTGAGCCCGGATAAGGATATTTTACAGTTGGCCGGAGCGCGCACGGCGGTCTTAAACCCGTATAAGGGCAACGGCGTTGTTTACGACAGCGCCGCGGTGGAAAAAGATTTCGGCGTCCCTCCGCGGTTAATTCCGCAGGCTTTGGCTTTGATGGGGGACCAGAGCGATAATATTCCGGGTGTCCCGGGGATCGGGCAGAAGACGGCTATTTCTTTACTGCGGGAATTCGGTTCCCTGGATGAGATACTCGCTCATTCGGAACGCATCAGGCAGGAGAAGATCAGGGATGCGGTGATCGCCAACAGGGAGAGGATCGCACTGAATTTAGAACTGGTATTGCTTGACGGAAGCGCGCCGGTGGACCTGGACACGGACGCTTACAGGATCCGGGAGCCCGACTACGAGAAACTACGCGATATCTTTACCCGTCTGGAATTCCGTTCATTATTGAAGACATTACCCGCGCGAGTTGGCGC
>JBAZGW010000077.1:0-1985 GCA_041652635.1 Candidatus Omnitrophota bacterium
CCCTTTCTCAGGGGCCGCTTGCCGGTTATCCGCGTGTTTATGAGCTTGCCATGGAAATTGTTTCTCACGGCGATGGACGGCTGGATAGCCGGGGGCTTAGTGAGTTTGTCATGGCCTATCAAAGCGTTAGTTATTTGAAGCTTGGCGAACTGTGGGCTATTCCGATCATGTTAAGGCTGGCGCTTATTGAGAACTTAAGGCGCGTGTCTTCCCGGTTGATCGTGGCGCAGACGGAAAGAGACAAGGCGAATTATTGGGCGACGCGCATCCTGGAAGTTTCGTCTAAAGATACCGATGGGGTGATCTTTGAAATCGCGGCGATGTCCAGGGCCAATTTGTTGCTTTCCGACGCTTTTGTCGCGGAATTCACGCGGCGTTTGCACGGCCAAAGCCAGGTGCTCAATCTTCCTTTTACATGGTTGGAAAAGAAGCTTTCGGAGCAGGGAGAGACCCTTGACAGGATCATCCGTTCTACCAGCCAAAAACAGGCGGCCGACCAGGTTTCAATCGCCAATACTATCGGAAGCCTGCGCCTTCTGGGAACCACCGATTGGCATGATTTTGTCGAAGCGCTCAGCGTAGTCGAAAAGGTTTTGGGTCAGGACCCCTCGGGGGATTATAGCCTGATGTCTTTCGCGACCCGTGACCGCTACCGGCATGTCATCGAGGAGCTTTCTTCGAGAAGTAAGATCAAAGAAGAGGAGGTCGCGGCGCGCGCGATCAGGATCGCGAAGAAGGCCAGAACGGAGAAAGGCCCCGGCCACGTTACGGCGCATGTGGGGTTTTATCTTATTGACCGGGGCTTGGAGTACTTTTGCCGCGAATTGGGCTTGCGTTTATCTTTGAGTCAGTATCTACAGGCGAAGAAAACTTTCTGGCCGTCTGTTCTGTTTTTCGGAGCTATTACTTTTGTGACCCTTGCCATGAGCGCGGGTATTTTGAATTGGATACGGCCGGCGGGGGTATTGAGTTGGCCGTGGCTTGTTTTATTCGCGGTATCGCTTTTGATCACGACAAGCCAAACCGCGGTTTCGCTGGTGAACTGGTTTTCCATGATGCTCGTGACCCCCAAAAACCTTCCCCGGATGGATTTTTCAGAAGGAATTCCCGCGTATGCCCATACACTGGCCGTAGTCCCTTGTATGATCAGTAACAGCCGGACGGCCGATCTGCTTTTGGAAGAGCTGGAGGTCCGCTATCTGGCGAATATTGACCAGAATACTGATTTCGCGCTCTTGACTGATTTCTGCGATGCGCCGCGGGAGACGATGCCTGAAGATGAAGCGCTTTTGGCGCAGGTCATAAATAGGATCGAACAATTGAATTATAAATACCGGCTGGAGAAAGACCATGTTTTCTCTCTTTTTCACAGGCCTCGCCGGTGGAATGAAAGAGAAAAGGTGTGGATGGGGTATGAGCGTAAACGTGGCAAACTTGGGGATTTGAACGCGTTCCTCCGCGGAAAAGGCGAGGGCCGGTTCAGCGTGGTCCTCGGTGATCCTCAGAGGCTTCAGGACGTCAGATATGTTATTACGCTGGATGCCGACACCCGGATGTCACGGAACGCGGCGCGAGAGCTCGTGGGGGTCATCGCGCATCCTTTGAACCGGGCGGTCTATGATGAGGGAAAGAAACGGATTGTTTCCGGATACGGGATCCTTCAGCCCCGGGTTGAACCCAGCTATCCCGGAGAAAATCCTTCATTGTTCGTGAAGATCTTCGGAGGGGACACAGGAATCGACCCTTATACTAAGGCGGTGTCCGATGTTTACCAGGACCTTTTCTTCGAAGGGTCTTTTATCGGCAAAGGGCTTTATGATGTGGACGCGTTCGAAAGATCCATGAAAGACCGTTTTTCGGAGAATTCCATATTGAGCCATGATCTATTGGAGGGTTGTTATGCCCGTTCGGGACTTGTGACGGATGTTCAATTCTACGAGGGATATCCCGGCGGGTATCTTAAAGATTCCAGCCGCAGGCACCGT
>JBAZGW010000077.1:2007-6785 GCA_041652635.1 Candidatus Omnitrophota bacterium
AGAAATCCGATCTCCTTGCTGTCGCAATGGAAGATCGCGGATAATTTCAGGCGCAGCCTCGTTCCATTGGCGACAGTTATGCTGCTTTTATTAGGATGGGTGTTTTTTCAGCCGTCCTGGATATGGTCTGTTTTCGTCATTATTCTTCTCGGCTTTCCGCTCGTTCCGATGTCTTTGGCGGAGGCCGTAAGGAAATCCGAGAGTTTGACCTTTAGGACCCATTTCGGCCTGGTGTTATCCTCATTTAAAAAGAACGCGCTCCGATTTTTCTTTTCGTTTGTTTTCCTTCTTTACGAGGCGTTTTATTGTCTGGACGCGATCGGGCGGACTTTGTGGAGAATGTCCGTGTCGCGGAGACGTTTACTGGAATGGAGGACTTTCCTTGAAATAGAGGATTCCTTGTCTAACCGTGTTTCAGGTTACTACAAGAGCATGCTGTCGGCGCCGGCTGCCGCCGTAGCTCTGCTGGTTTGTTTTCTGCTGTTATCCCCGCGTTTAGACGGATTGGCTTTGATCTTTTTATGCCTGTGGTTTATTTCTCCCGCGGTGTCATATTGGATCAGTCAACCCGCTTCCGCCCGCAAGATCCTGCTTTCTAAAGCGCAGATTCTTTTTTTAAGGAAGCTTGCCCGGAGGGATTGGGCGTTCTTTGAGAACTTTGTGACCGAGAAAAGCCATTGGCTTCCTCCGGACAATTTTCAGGAAGAGCCTGTCAGCATCCTGGCCCACCGGACTTCTCCGACGAATATCGGCCTGTTACTGCTCGCGAATTTGACGGCCTATGATTTTGGTTATGTTTCGATGGGGATGATGTTCCATAGAACGGAGAAAACATTCGACACCCTGAACCTGATGGAAAGGTTCAGGGGGCATTTTTACAACTGGTATGACACGGAGACGCTTAAGCCGCTGGCGCCTCTTTATATTTCATCGGTGGATAGCGGGAATTTGACCGGCCATTTGCTGGTCCTGCGCGCGGGGCTGGCGGAAATGAACTCCCAAAAGATCATCTCCACCAAGATATTTGACGGGCTTAGAGATACCCTGGAGATATTGTATCAAAGCGTGGCGGAGTTTGAGAAAGGTCCAAAAAGCAATGTCGCCGGATCTCTGCGGGGAATTTACGAAAATATCGGGCAGTTTCAGGAAAAGAACAGGTTTTCTCCCGCGCGTCTTTCGGAGATCTATATGTTTTTGCGCCAGTTCTCAACGGATATTTCAAAGGTCTTAACGGGCCTGGATCAGAAACGCTATGAGCAGGGTAAGAAATGGGCTCGCGCTCTCGAACGGCAATGCTATGATTTTCTTGAGGATATGTCTTTTATCGCGCCCTGGATACTGCTCGCTCCGGAAATGCCGGGGATGTGGGATGAGGGGGACAAAGAACAGCAGGAGCGGCTTATCCAACTCCGGGAGGCTCTGCGGTATCTGGACGAGATCCCCGCGCTTGGGGAAGTGGCGAGGATTGAGCAGAAACTGGTTCCGCTTATCGAGGAGATCGCGGGGGCCATGCGCGTTACGGATGATGAGTCGAAGCGGGTTTATGAATGGTTTTTGAAACTCCGCGATACGATCCGGGATGCCGGGACACGCTCCGCCGAAAGGATCAAGGCGATCGACTATATCGTGCTGCGGTGCAACGAGCTCTCCGGCACCGAATATGGATTTTTGTATGATAAAGGGACGCATCTTCTTTCTATCGGATACAATGTCAGCGAGCACAAGGTGGATCGGGGTTGTTATGACCTTCTGGCGTCCGAGGCCCGGTTTTGCAGTTTTGTCGCCATCGCCCAGGGGAAAATGCCTCAGGATCATTGGTTTAAGCTCGGCCGGATGATCGCGAAATGCGAAGGAGATCCGGTGCTGGTTTCCTGGGGCGGATCTATGTTTGAATATCTGATGCCTCTTTTGGTAATGCCGGCCTATGCCGGGAGCCTGCTGGACCGGACCTGCAAGGCCGCGGTCAGCGGCCAGATCCGCTATGCGGGCAAGAACAATATTCCCTGGGGGATATCGGAGTCCGGTTACAATAAGATCGACGTGAATATGGTTTATCAATATCACTCCTTCGGAGTCCCGGATATGGGGTTTAAACGCGGCCTTGCGGAAGACCTGGTCGTGGCCCCATACGCATCGATGCTGGCCTTGATGGTGGAACCGGAAAAGGCCTGCGAGAATCTCGAACGTTTATCCGGGGAAGGGGCAGGAGGTGTCTACGGCCTCTACGAAGCGATCGATTACACGCCCGCGCGCCTCGCTCCGGATGAGACCCGGGTGGTCGTGAAATCCTATATGGCGCATCATCAGGGTATGAGTTTGCTTTCTTTGGCCTATGTGCTTTTGGGCCGGCCTATGCAAAGGCGTTTTCTTTCCGAGCCGATGTTCAAGTCAGCCGAACTCCTCCTTCAGGAACGTGTTCCGACCGCCGAGCCGTTCCTCTACGATTTTGAAATTACCGGGATGCTTAGGAAATTCGGGGATAAGGAAATTCTTCTGAGGGTGTTTATGACTCCCAGTACGCCGGTGCCAGAAGTCCATCTTTTATCTAACGGTCGATACCATGTGATGGTCACTAACGCCGGAGGAGGCTATAGCAAGTGGCAAAATCTCGCCGTGACGCGATGGAGAGAGGATTCGGCTCTGGATAATGAAGGAACATTTATTTATCTTAAGGATGTGGAGTCCGGACAATTCTGGTCATCGGCGTATCAGCCCACTCAAAAAATGCCTAAGAACTATGAAGCCTTGTTTTCCCAAGCCTGGGCGGAGTTCAAGCGCAGGGACCATCAGATCGAGACGCATACCGAGATCGCGGTTTCTCCGGAAGACGATATTGAACTGCGCCGGGTGACGATCACTAACCGCTCCCGTGACAAGCGCGTCATTGAGGTGACCAGTTACGCGGAAGTCGTTTTAAATGATCCCGCGAGCGACCTGGATCACCGGACATTCAGCAATCTGTTTGTGCAGACCGAAATTATCAGGTCTCATCAGGCGATCCTTTGCCGGCGGCGGCCGCGTTCTGACAAAGAAGTGTTCCCCTGGATGCTGCACTTGATGGCGGTCCATGGGAACGCGGTTTTGGGCGCTTCCTATGAAACGGACCGCGGTAAGTTTATCGGGCGGGGGCGCACCCTGGCGGATCCCGCGGCGATGGAGTGGCCCGGATATCTTTCAGACAGTGAAGGTTCCGTGCTTGATCCGATCGTTTCCATACGCAGCCGTATCGAATTGGCTCCGGATGAATCGGCAGTGATCGATTATGTTACCGGAATATGCGAGAGCAGGGCCGCCGCGCAGGCGCTTATGGAAAAGTACCGTGACCGGAATCTGGCGGATCGTGTTTTTAATCTGGCCTGGACCCATGGGCAGGTTGCTTTGCAGCAGATTAATGCGACGGAGGCGGCTGCTCAGCTCTACGGCCGCCTGGCCAGCGCTATTTTGTACGCCAATTCCGCTTGGCGGGCCAGCGCCAGTATTTTGCGGCGGAATAACCGGGGCCAACCCGACCTTTGGGGATACAGTATTTCGGGTGATTTGCCGATTGTTCTTGTCCGTATTGAAAATCAGGAAAATATCGATCTAGTCGTGCAGATGGTCCAGGCCCATGCCTATTGGTTGATGAAAGGCCTGGCAGTTGATCTGCTTATCTGGAATGAAGACAGTTCCATTTATCGCGATAGCCTTGGTGAGAGGATCAGCGGGTTGATTATTGCCAATGCCAAGGAGCAATCGAGCCGCAATGGCGGTATTTTTTTAAGGCGCGCCGATCAGATGTCGGATGAAGACCGGATCCTTATGCAAACCGTCGCGCGGGTCATTATTTCGGATCGCGGTGGTACGTTGACGGAGCAGTTGGCAGATCTGGCGCAGCCCAAGGTGCATTTCTTGCCATTTATTCCTACCAGGAAAGATGATCCTGAGGAAGAGCCTCAGCATTCCGCAGAGCGTTCGGATCTAGTTTATTTTAATGGCCTGGGAGGGTTTACCGGGGATGGGCGGGAATATGTGATTATGACCTCACGCTCCAAGGCTACTCCTGCTCCGTGGGTCAATGTGTTAGCGAACCGGCATTTTGGCACGGTAGTTTCCGAAAGTGGCAGCGCTTATACTTGGAGCGAAAACGCGCATGAATTTCGTTTAACGCCTTGGAAGAATGATGCTATTTCAGACGCCTCGGGGGAGGCGCTTTATATTCGCGATGATGAGAGCGGGAGGTTCTGGTCCGCGACCCCGTTTCCCGCGGCGGGGAAGACCGGTTATACCTCGCGCCATGGATTCGGATATAGTGTTTTTGAGCACACCGAAAACGGGATAGTTTCGGAGTTAACGGTATTCGTTTCCCTGGAGGACCGCGTTAAATTCTCAACTATGAAGATCAGAAATATTTCCGGCCGCCACAGACGCCTGTCCGTGACCTCATACTATGAGCTGGTCATGGGGACTCTCCGAGATAAATACCACATGCATATCTTGACTGAGATCGATCCTAAAAGCGGCGCCCTGTTCGCCCGCAATCCTTATAATAAGGAATTTCCGAACCGGGTTGTTTTTTTGGATGTTAGTGAACCGACGCGATTCGTGACCGGGGACCGGATTGAATTTATCGGAAGGAACGGGACGATGGCTTCACCTTCCGTGATGCGCAGAGATAGGCTTTCCGGAAAAGTAGGCGCGGGGATTGATCCGTGCGTTGCCATGCAGGTTAAATTTGAGCTTGATGACGGCCAGCAGAAAGAGGCCGTTTTTACTTTTGGTTCCGGTAAAACGGTGGATGA
>JBAZGW010000078.1:0-6711 GCA_041652635.1 Candidatus Omnitrophota bacterium
ATTAGCAGTCTGCTGAAAAAATCCCAATTGCGTCATTCTGAGGCCGAAGGCCGAAGAATCTCCGACGGAGATGAGATCCTTCGCTTCGCTCAGGATGACGAAAATAGGGTTTTTTAGCAGACTGTTAGATAGAGAAATCTCTTTTATGAGTTTTTCTATAGATTCCATTTAATCAAACCTTATTCTAATAAATGCTTCTCTTCTCAGATTGTTCGAGTTTCACAAAACATAAAACTCTTTTAGAAATAAGTTTTTGTTTTTTCCAGAACCAAAAACCCAGCACCCAAAACCGGTCTTTATACTGTTACCAGCTCATACTCCAAACTTCCCAGGCCCATATCCCGCGCGTATTCAAGGTATTTCACGCCGTCCTGATCAGGATGGACTTCTTTAAAAATATCCTTGCCGCAGGCCTCTGTAACCATATCCAGGCTCGCTTTATCCACGCTCACCGGATCGAGAGAAGCGAATATGCCGACATCCGGAGCTACGCGCGGATTAGCCCCGCCCCAGCAATCGCATTCTTTATTGATCTTGACGGCAAAGTTCAGGAACGCGGTCTTCCCCTGTTTGCCCTGCAATACCGCAGCCGCGTACTCGACCATCTTATGCTGCACTTTTTCGCCGCACTCCATATCAATAAACAACGCGGCGTTCGGACAGGCCGCGATACAGGAAGCGCAGCCGATGCACTTAGAGCTGTCCAGCACGGCCTTTTTTCCGGTAACGCTGATCGCCTTCGCGGGGCAGACCACCGCGCACTCACCGCATCCAACGCAACTCTCCGGATAAAACATAGGCGCGGCGTCGCAATGCTGCGCCAGTTTGCCGCGCCGCGTGGCACAGCCCATTCCAAGGTTCTTTACCGCCCCGCCGAACCCGGTCAATATATGTCCTTTGAAATGCGTTACCGCCACAAGCGCAGGGGCGTCAACGAATACGCGCGCGAGCTTGGCGGATCTTATGAGTTTACCTTTCACCGGCACATCCAATTCTTCTCCGGCCTGAGTATCGTCCGGGATGACCACATCCATACCGGTCGTTTCCCTGCAAAACCCGTGTTCCAGGGCAAGCCGTAAGTGGTCGGCGGAATTAGTCCTCCTGCCCCGGTAAAGCGTGTTCGTATCGCTCAAAAAAGCGCTCGCGCCTTTTACGCAGATAGCTTCAAAGACTACGCGCGTGTGCTCCGGACGGACAAAACCGGTATTGCCTTCTTCCCCGAAATGAATCTTCACCGCCGCCTTCTCCCCTTTACGCAGAAACCCGAACAGCCCGCTTTCGTCAAGCAGTCTTTTCAAACGCAGGTTGATACCGGAGATATCCGCGGAATCTTTTATAGCGGTGAAATAAACTTTGCTTTTCATTTTCAGCAAACCTTTCTGGAAACCACTATTTTATCGCCGGTGATCTTGGCGTTGGGGATGATAACGCGCTTATTATTGGCGGCGGAGATCACGGTATTGAATATCTGGATCTCTTCCACAATACCAGTCGCTCCGCCGGCCTCTATTTCGTCACCCACCTGAAACGGCTGAAAAAGAATGATCATTACCCCTGCCGCGAAATTCGCCAAAGCCCCCTGCAAAGCCAGGCCGATCGCCAAGCCGGCGGCGCCGATCAACGCCACAAACGAATTAGTCTGGATACCGACCTTATTCAAAGCGGCGATAAAAACAAAGATCAGGATGCCGTAATAAACCACGTTCTTGCCGAACGAAGCCAGGGTCTTATTCACCTTCGCCTTCACAAGCGACCTGCCGGCGATACCGGCGGCAAGATGCGCCGCCCATTTGCCGATAATGAAAATCAGTATTGCCGACAGAAAACTGACCCCGTATTGAATAACATACCCGCTGATCTTATCCCAGACACCCTGCATAATTAACCTCCGATCGCGACTGACTTTCTACGTTGTAATCTCACGTTGAACCGTAAACAAAAAAGCAACGCCGTATTCTTCAACAGCGTTGCCTTATTTCCATATAATGGATGAAGTAACAAATGTTATTTTAGCAGGGATTGCCGCGCCCCTTCGGGGCCCGCAATGACGTTGAATGGGACAGCAATGATCAACCATAGACTGTTTTGCTTTTCCCAAGACATAGAACCCAGCACCCAAAACCGGTCTTTAATGGAACTGGCGGCGGAGAGTGGATTTTTAATGAACGGATAACTTACGGAACATCCACTCTCATTACTAATGACGTAAGTTGTAGTCCCGAAGTATTGGGACGTCCGTGAATTAATCCCGTCAACTACAAGTGAATTTCTTAGAATTCACGCAGTGTTTTGTTGACGGGGTACCCACCCAACTTCACAAATCTCTTTATCCAGAGCGAAATCCCGCTCTTTTTAGCGGGAAAACCACCGAGCTTCAATAATCGTCTTCTTGTTCCCAAAACGTACTTGTTTTTAAAACTGTGGTCTATGGACTACGTAGTCCTGAGCTTGTCGAAGGATCGGCCATGGACTTCTTTTATAAGAACTGGTGGCGGAGAGTGGATTTAAACCACCGACCAAGCGGGTATGAGCCGCGTGCTCTATCAGGCTGAGCTACTCCGCCGCAAAAACGTTTTTTTAGTTTAACACAAAAAAATACCGAATCAAGAAAAAATTAAGTATTGTGTCCCCGGAACTAATTCATGCTTCGTGCATCGTGTTTCGTGCTTTCGTCCCTCGTCCCTCGTGCTTCCTGTTCTTACTGCGGTTCAATGCCAGATGGCTCAACCTGCGGCTTTTTATACATCATCGGCATTGTTCCGGACTGCTGTCCGCCCATACTTGTCGAAGGACGTGATTTTCCGCAGGATTTATTTCTCATACGATACTGTCCATCGGCCCGCATATATTTCGGCGAATGGAAGACGTTGTAGATACCGCTTAAAAGAAGCAGCGCGCATGTCAGCCAAAGGAATCCGCCAACGGCATAACCGAATATTTTTAGCTTTCTTCCGTCGCATTTACGGGCCGCGAAAAGCACGAAAAAACTCACCGACAACAGTATTGCCGCCGGCACCACGCTGAATAATCCCGCGAAACGTGATAGACACATCGTCCGCCCCTCCTTACCATTGGATTAAGATGCCGCTCGCTTTATCAGCCGGCACCACTATTTACCGCGTAATTCGCTCACCACTCTGCCCCATAAGATCTGGATCTGCTTGAACGGGTCACTGCCGGCGCCGCGCTCCTGCGCGTAAGCCAGATATTCATTGAATTTGGCGCTAACTTGCGCGTCCGGCACCGAATCGATCAACGCGCATACTTTACGCCCGTCCCAAGTCTTCAACACCGCCAGCATCTCTTTACGGGAAAGTCCTTTTTTCAGGCCATAGGAACTCTGCAAACCGGGCACGGAAACAAGCATACCGTAAGCCTCTTTATACCTGACGGAGAATTCGGCGTCATCCATAGTTTCTATCCTGGAAGTCAACCGCTGTATCCCGTCCTGCGCGACAAGCGCCTTGGCCAGGGTCTTGAAAGAAACCGCGATGACCGTATCCGTTCCGGAAACGGCCTCCTGACAGGCCGCCGTCCCGGCAGAAAGAGAGAATACGCACACTGCCAGTAACGTTGGAATTCTCAAAAATGACGCCCCTTGTTTCAGGTCTTGAAGTGATCCAGGATCTTGTTCAAATGATCGGTGATCTGCTTGAGCTCGTTAAAACAAAGCCGTTTGTGTTCGACCACTTCATTACCGGAAATACTGTCCAGTTTATTCTTCAAAGCCGTGAAATCGTCTTTAAGCACGCTCAATTCCGTCCTTATCTTCAATATCATCCGGTTGAAGACATTCGCGAGTTCCTGAAGCTGGTCCAGTTTACGCAGTTTAAAGTCGGCGCTGAAGTCGCCATCTTCCAGGCTCTGCATTATCTTGCGGAACCTGTATAAAGGGCCGGCGATCTTATGCGAGAACACTAAAGTGGTGAAAACAGTAAAAAGGCTGACCACCACCATCACCACCAGAACCGTCTGCAGTAACATAGGCAGTAACAGGTCTGCCGTGGATTTTACCACCACTCTCGAATTCTCCACCGTGATCGAAGTATAGCGCAGCGACAAAAAGTATATCAACCCGATAGTAATGGCGCTGCCGGCCGCCACTATACCGCAGAATTTCATTATGAACTTAGACTGAAAATCGCGGTCTATGAATAATTGCCGGCGTTTAAATTCCTTCTTTACCGTTTTTTCTTTCTCCATACAAGCCCCCTTCCATTAAAAGTTGACTGGTTTAAATCCCGGTTAGGACCGCGTTGATCTTCGTGATAAGACGCGGCAGAAAAATTATAACACCCACTGCTACTGAATTTACCGAGGCCACAAGCACCACCGCGGCGGATATATCCTTTACCAGCTTGACCAGCGTGTGATACTTCCGAGTAGTCATATCCAGCATTATTTCCACCGCGGTATTGAAGATCTCCGCGATGAACACCAGCGTGACCGAAATACAAAGCGCCGCGAGTTCTATGCCCCGCAGCTGCAGGTAAATCCCCGCGAGCGCCGCCATAATCCCGCACAAAAAAATAATACGCATATTACGGTGATAGACAAAAAGGTATGCTATCCCGTTAAAGGCAAAACGCATACTTGCCCAAAACCCGGTAAACCTGAATATATTCCGTAATATCCTGCTTTTCTGCGCCATAAACGGGCCTACTCCCTGCTTTTTATTCCTTACCGCACTGCTTCAGGAAAGATTCGCAATATATGTTTTTGTTCAAAAGGATATCAGCGGCAGCCAGAGCATTCATCAACTCTCTGTCCGTGGGATCGAGTATCGCCGCGTCAAGCCCGGAGGCGACCGCCATAGGCAGAAAAACGCGGTTCAGAAGGCCGCGGTTGCGCGAGGACTGCGAAACGTTGCTTAATCCGACCACGCTTTTCAACTGGGGTGAGATCACTTTGAACTCGCGTATCGCCTCCAGTGCCGCCAAGACCTGCGACTGGGCCACACTTACCGGCATAAGCACCGGGTCCAGATAGATGTTGTCCAGGGGAAATCCTGTCTCCACGCAAATCTCCACTATCTGCGCCGCCGCTTCCACCCTCGGCCCGCACCCCTGCGGCATTCCGGAAGAACCGACAGTCAAAACTATCAGACCGCTTTTATAGCGTCCGGCCAGGTCCAGCAGGCGTTTAAGTCTTTCGGGCTCGGCGGTCGCCGAATTCAACAGGCACGGCCTGCCGGCCGAACGCAGCCCGGCTTCCAGCACTTCCGTTTTTCCCGAATCAAGCACCAACAATTTATCCGTGGCCCGGCCAACAGACTCAACCAGCCAGCGCATATCTTCTACGGGGTCGCGCGACCCGGGCCCGCAATTAATATCCAGCGCGCCGGCCCCGGAAGCGGCCTGCGCCAAAGCTATCTTACGGATGACCACGTCGTCTTTTTTCTCGATCGCCCTGCCGACGCGGACGAACATACCGTTGATCAATTCACCTATTACCAGCATATTTTTTTATCTCTTCCGCGGCATTGGGATGCCGCATTACCAGAATATCCGCTCCCGCCTGCAACAATGCCGAAGCCGTGACCGCTTCCCAAAGTATCCCGCGCTTCTCTCTCTCCCCCCAATGGGGAAAGTCAGCCTTTTCCGCGAAAGCTTCCTTGACCTTCCAGGTTTCCTGACCGGTAAAACAGATAAAAGGACAGGCGACGTTCCTGTCTCCTGAGAGCGCGGCCAGTCTGGCGCGCTCCATTATCGAATACGCGTATTCCAAACCGTACCCCAGCGCGCCGATAGTCGGATCCATCACTATCCGCTCCAACGGCAGTCCCAGGTCGGAGATCAGGATATTAAGCTGTTTGGCGATATTCAGGTCTATCGGAGACTCGGCGATAATGCCGTGCCCGTCGGCGGTCACCGCCGCCGTCAAAGTTTTATAATTCTCCTGCACCGCGCTGCCGAAAAGGCAGCGCTCGCCTTTCAATACTTCCGAGCATAGAGGCAGAACGGCATTGTCCTTGGCATCGTCCCCGCAGCCACGCACGATCAAAGGGACATTGACAGTACCGGCGAGCTTGGCCAGGAACGCGGCTTCCTGATCCGGCGTGCGATTACCGTAATCAGGATGCGCTCCCGCCAGTCTAACGCAGAGCAATTCGGCGCCGAACTTTTTCACGCAGGCGTCGGCCCATTCCAACGGATTGGAAAGCACGCCGCCGTAAGCCGCCGTCAGGTCCTGCGGCCAGTCCACGGGAGGGACATCGAATATCTCCAAAGCCACCACGGCAGGATTAGGCAACTCTCCTTCTTTATGCAGGAAAGGCAGAGTCTTTTCTCCTCCCACCTTGACCACCGAACCGCGGGTGCCGCCCTCCTGTTTGGCAGCGCCGATCACAAAAGTAAAAACTTCTCCCTGCCATTTTTCGATCATCTGTTCTTGCGGCATTTTCGCCTCTCCGGATATATCGGTCTTTGTCAGCATTATTCTACCATAAATTAAGGGATCCTACTCTAAGAATGAATATTCCACGGGCTAATTCCACGGGCTAATCCTTCGACCTTGCTCAGGACAGGCGCCCGTGGTTTCTTTTCTGAATTATTACCCGCCATTAGTGATTTGGCGAGACTTTGCCCGCCGTAAAATACTGGCAACGGCCAGGGTAACGAAGCCCGTATCGGTTTTTGGTTACGGTAACGTCCTAAAAGCCGTCTCCGAATGACGATTAACGATACGGGCATCGTAGCCCTTACCGAAAGA
>JBAZGW010000079.1:0-6517 GCA_041652635.1 Candidatus Omnitrophota bacterium
CACGCGCCCCTGCGGACAGGTATCGGACGGAAGCATGCTGATCTGCCGTTTTTATTGCCCGGAGACGAAAAGGCACTTTTTGTTCCTGGATCTGCTGGATACGGTTACAGATAGGGAATTCGTGGGGATCGTGAAAAGTTTTAAATGTCATTGAGAGATCGAGGCGAGAGAATGGATAGAATATTGACGGCGTTGGTGATCGGGTTGTCCGCGGAAGGGCTGTTCATGTGCCCCTTTTTCGCTTTCGGGCTGACTTTATCCGATAGGTACGCCGGGCTGAAATTCCTTCTCGGCAGGCTGACCGGTCTGCTCATTTTCGGTTTGATTGTGGCTTCTCTGGGGCGTTCTTTGAGCATAGATAAGAGGATCGTGAATCTTTTGTTCGGTGTTGTTGTGGCAGCCATGGGCGCGTATTCTCTATTCCCGGGGCGGGGGCATACGGGACGGAATAATAGCGTTATACAGGGCAGTGTGGGTTTCGGGATGGGGCTTGTCCGGGGGATGTTGAATCCGGGGAGGAAATATATTTATCTGGTGCCGCTGATACTGGGCACAAGGATATTCCACGGAATGCTCGTTTCCCTGGCTTACGCCTTGAGTTCTTCTGTATATCTTTCCCTGGGGTTCGTTTCCGCCGGTCTGCTCGAAAAGATAGCGCCGCACAGGCACATTATAAAGAGGGCGGGAGGGATCATCCTGGTAGTTATGGGGCTGTTATATATATACAAGGCCAGGGGGGGCATCAGATGAATCTCTTAAACCGGTTTTTATTGAAGAATACCGTGCGTCTTGAACGGCATCCGTGTTTCTCGGAAACGGCGCATTCGCGTTACGGCAGGGTCCATCTTCCCGTGGCCGGCGAGTGCAATATCGGTTGTAAATACTGTCTGCGCGCTCTTAATATCAATGAGGACAGGCCGGGAGTAGCTGAAAGGATAATCTCTCCCGCGGAGGCATTGGAAAAAGTTAACGAAGCGCGTGGGAAATACTGCATAACGGTAGCCGGGATCGCCGGGCCGGGGGAGTCCCTGGCTAACGAAGAGACATTCGAGACTTTCAGGCTGATGGATAAATATCATCCGGACCTGATGAAATGCCTTTCCACTAACGGGCTTCTGCTTCCGGATAAGATCGGCATCCTTAAAGATTTGAAGGTGCGGACAATCACGGTGACCGTCAATACTCTTGATGCCCAAGTAGGAGGAGAGATATATGGTTTCGTTGGTTTTAGCGGGAAAATCTATAAAGGGGTTGAAGGCGCGGCGCTTTTGATAGAACGGCAAAAGGACGGGGTCAAGAAAGCCGTTCGGGCCGGGTTCACGGTGAAGATAAATACCGTGCTTATTCCGGAGATCAACAAAGGCCAGGTTTCCGTGATAGCTAAAGAATATTCAGCGTTGGGAGCGCGGATAATGAATATCATTCCGCTGATCCCGGTTTCGCAAATGAAAGGCCGGACGCCTCCGACCTGCGAAGAATTGCAGGATGCGCGGGCTGCCTGCGAACCTTTCATAAGTCAATTCAAGAAATGCAGGCAGTGCAGGGCCGACGCCTGCGGCATACCGGGCCTGGAAGAAAAAAAGACCGCGGTTAATACGGAGTATTTTCATGCGTAATGACAACGTTGAAAGAGCGGTAAATATGAAGAACAGAATATATCCAAAGATCTCCAGACGGCTGTTATTGCTGGCGGCGCTCTCTGTCTGTTCTCTTTGTTTCTGCGCCAGCGCCTTCTGTGAAGAATATTATAACTTTAGCCAGAGCGATTGGAGGGGAGGCGCTTCCACGGATACCGCCAAACACCCCACTAACAAGAGCAACTGGACCAAATATTATTCCAAGACTTCCAATCTGACCACTAACACCACTGGTAAATTGATAATGTCGCCTTTGACCTTGACGCTGACCGATGATACCGACACCGATTTTTCTTTCGGGACGAAGAATAACGTAGTGGTTTCCGGAAGCGGCACCTCGGCCAAGGTCGAGATCAACACGGTTTATCAGGATCCCTTTTGCAGCCAGCTCGGCGAATGGTCCAGCCTTCCGTTCACTCCTTATATGGGAAGGATCGCTCCTCTTGTGAAGGCGGGCGACTATATTTATTCTTTGTGGCAGTGCGGTAATGATAATAAGGCTTTTGCCCGCTGGTCCATCGCCGAAGAGAAGTGGGAGTTAATGGAGAGTATCCCTTTGAGTACCGGCCAGGGCGCTGCCCTGGCTTATGACGGTAGCGATGTGATCTACGCGATAGTAGGCGGGAACAGGAAGGAATGCTATGCTTATAAGATCTCGACTAATACCTGGCATATTAAAGCCAACGTCCCTTCTGCCATCGGTTACGGCGGGGCGATCGCGGTCGTCCCATCCACGGGCCGCGCTTACGCCTTTTGCGGCAATAATAGTTCGGTATTCTACAGGTTCGTGATACCGTCCGATATCAATGCTACCGGTTCCTGGTCCGCGGTGGAATCGGCGCCTTTTACCGTGGGGGTAGGCGCTTCTCTTTGTCATCCCAATTCGGATTCCCCTTATATTTACGCCTCGGCCGGCGGCGGCTCCGCCACTTTCGCCAAGTTCGATTATAACGCCAGTTCCAACGCCTGGACCACTCTTTCCAATTGTCCCACCGGTCTGACCTGGGATTCCGACGTGGTCTATCCCGGTTCCGGGGATTACCTTTACGCCTGGAATGGCTCTACCCGCTGGTTCGGCAGGTATGCCATAGGTTCCGACACCTGGGAGAGCTCGGCTTATTCATCTTCCCTCTCCTTGAATGTTGAGATGCCGCCTTTGCCGTTCTACATCTCCAGCCGGATGTATATATACGACGCGTCCGGAACAGGGAGCGAATTGCGTTTATTAAGCAACCATAGTTACAGCTCCACTTACCGGTATTATCCTTCGACAAAGAAATGGAGAGAGGAATCTTCTCCTGCTTTCGAGTTGCACAGCGGTGACGCGGTATATGTGGCATCCGAGAATGCCATTTATGCCACCAGAGGCGGCGGATCCACGGAATTCTATCGTTATTTTCTTACTTTTAATCCTGTTTCTTCGAGTAATACCGCTGTTTCCTTTCAGTGGGAGAAACTCCCCAATGTGAGTTTTGCCGGCAATACCTCCGGGGTGCATATCGGCGGAGCAGTAGGGTATAAACAAGGGGATACCTATATATATTGTCTTCAGGGGTATAATAAGAACGGGTTTTCCCGTTATGACTTGTCTTCCCAGACCTGGGAACAATTGAAGGAATTGCCTCAGACAATGTATTACGGCGGAGGCAGGTTGATCGTTACTAATGATTATGTGTATTGCTTGGGGGGGAGAGATGTTACTGCCGGTTACACCTCAAGCTTATATATGTATACTAAGTCCAGCAATACTTGGACGACGGTGAGCACTAATCCGTACGGGACCTTTCAGACCGGGGTATGCGCCACTTACGACGGGTCCGATTACATCTATATGTTCCGCACCAGTTCCCGGACGGACTTTATGCGTTACCGGATATCTACCGGGGTCTGGGAAAGAAGGGCCAACCTGCCCGATTGCTGGAGGTCGAATTGTCAGGGAAGGCTGGTGTATTCATCTTCCGAGAACGCCATCTATTATACGGACGGCGGGAGTTGTTCCCTTGAGCTTCGCAGAGCATTTTTTAAATATAATATCTCCTCGAACAGCTGGCAGACGCTTCCCGTTCCTCCGACGCTAAAAAGAGGAAAGTTGTGCGCCAGCGATACCAAGTTATACAACGTCAGTTATTACGGCTACGGCGGCCTGCAGACTTATACCTTTGCCACCGGCGAGTGGAATAATCCGATGATTAATTATTCTTTCAGCCCGTCCAATAATATTTCCGGCAATGTGGTGGTAAAGGGCGATTATGCTTACCTTTTTGCCAATAGATGGTCGAACTACGCCTGGAAATATTCCATCAGCCAGAAGAAATGGGTCAATCTTATCAAACTGCCTTTTTGGGTGCATGGCGCCGGACATCGGGCCGTCTATCCCGGCAGCGGCGATTATATCTATCTCTCGGAAGGTAATCTGAATAAGAACTTCTGGAAATACAACACCGAGACCGGGATCTGGACGCAGATAAGTTCCAGCCCGTATATGTTCACCTATGGGGCGCGCATGGTCAGCGACGGCACCAGTATCTACGTCTGCCCCGGTAACTATAATTCCACCACTTTCTTAAAGTTCACCGACGACGAATCCGGCGGCTCCTGGATAGCCTTGACCTCGATGCTGGAATCCATCTCTAATGAAGGCAACGGAACCTGCGTTATCCCCAGCGGCACTTATAAAGGTATTTATATGCTGAAACAGAGCGGTTCGGTCAAGTTCACAAAATATAATCAGGATAGCGATACCTGGGGGTATCTCACCGACGCACCCTGGTCGACCGGGGATTATTGTTGCCTGATGTATCCTGGGGCAGGTGATTTTCTTTACTGTCTGAAAGGCAGCGGCAGGGACTTTGCCAAATATTCACTCAGTCAGAACAGCTGGACGATCCTTACGGAGGCATCCCTTTCCGTATCGGGGATGTCGGGTGGGTTCTATCCCGGCAGCGGAGACATTATTTATTTCTATCTCGGCACCGGCCACGGCAATCTCGGTATAAACCTGAACCGTTATTCCATCAGCCAGAACAGGTGGGATGAGACGATAGTTTTTCCCGCAAGCGCCAGTTACGGGGCTTCGATATGCACGATGCCCTCCGGAGACGACGTCTTCTTTCTGCGTGGCGGCAACGGGACCTCCTGCTACAAGTACAATCTTTCCTCTTCCGTCTGGTATACGCTGCAATCCACGCCTTCGGCGGTTTATTACGATTCTAAATGCGTATACCCCGGTTCCGGGGAGGACATCTATGTCACCAGGGGCAGAGGATATTCCGATTTCTGGAAATACACCGTAAGCACTGACCTCTGGACAAACCTCGCCGCTCCGCCGGCCACATTCTCCACCGGCCAGGCGATGGAATATAAAGACGGCTATTTTTATGTCCTTCGCGGTGGGTCCACCACAACTTTTTGGAGGTATTCGCTCGCCAGCAACGACTGGAAGGAAATGGCTTCCGCGCCCACCGTCTGTTCTCTGGGGGCCAACCTGGTTTATCCCGGAAGCGGGAATTACATTTACGCCTCGCCCGGCAACGGTTCCACGGCTTTCTGGAAATACGATACAGTGGCGAATACCTGGTCCACATTGACCACTTTGCCGATGATCAATGTCGGCGGGAGCCTGTTCAGCCCCGGGTTCGGAGACTATATCTATCTTTTTGTTTCGTATAACTACGATTTTTCTTATGGCACGCCGTATTTCTACAGGTATTCCATAGCAAATAATATCTGGGAGAAGAACGCGGATATGCCTTTTTCTATGAACGCCCAGGCTAACGCTATGTATCCCGGTTCAGGGGATTATATCTATGTCTCCAGCGGCTACGGCAATTCTTCTTTAATGAAATACCTGTTGTTCTCATCGGGCGAATACACCTCGGAGATAAAGGAGATAGGTAATAATTCCGGGTTCGGGACCATTACCTGGCAGGATAACTCACAGGGGCAGATCGAGGTGCGCGTGCGCACCGGCGACAGTAGTTCACTCTCCGACGCCATTACCTGGGGGTATGCCGGCAAGATCACCAAGAACAGCGATATTTCCTCCTACGGTTCCGTGGGGGATAAGGATAAATATCTGCAATACAGACTCAGGTTCTTTTGCTATGACCTCGCCAGCCCGCCGCGATTGGACAGCTTAAGCATAAACTATAATAAATACCCTCAGCAGGAGGAGTTGGTTTCCACTCCTTACGATACCAGCTTCGCCACGGACAGGCTTAAGAACCTTTCTTGGACGCCTACTTTGCCTCCCGGAACCGATATACGTTTTCAAATGCGCACCGCGCCTGATTCCGGCGGCGCTCCGGGGACATGGTCTTCCTGGCTGGGACCGGCAGGCGTGCAGGAGATAACTTATGATTTTGACGATGCCGCCGAATATGCCAATACCTCGGAGGTCGTGGTTTCAGGCGGCACGGCGAAGTTGTCCAAGGTCCTGGCAGACTATCTTTACCGGCAAAAGATAGTCGTGGATAATACTTCCGGCGCTTCCGCTTATATCGATACCACCATCAAAGTGGATGTCCCTTCGGTCAATATAGATTTCTGGAACCACGTGGCCGAAGACGGGGCGGACATCCGTTTTACCGATTCCGACGGTAAGACCCCTCTGAAATACCGCGTGATGGGGTTCAGCAAGGATAAGAAGAGCGCCTCCTGCTGGGTCACGGTGCCGAGCATACCGCAGGGGACGACCAAGGATATTTATCTGTTATACGGCAAGTCGAGCGCCGCCTCCGAATCCGACTCCAGCCTGGCGGAGTCGATGATCGGGACCAATTTCTATGCCCTGATGTTCGCTTTTCTCGATATCGTCTCCACCGATTCCCCCAACCGCGTTTACATAGAGAAACTCAACGCCGAAGGCCAGGTAGTGGCTT
>JBAZGW010000080.1:0-6516 GCA_041652635.1 Candidatus Omnitrophota bacterium
GGAGAATGAAAATGAGGATAGAGATCTTCGCTTTGTGCGATGCGGCGACGGCCGACCACGGAAAATTGAATATGCTCGGCGTCTTTGATTCGATCTGGGTGAGCAAACTGCCGGCGGTCCATTCCCAATGCGCGATAGTTTTGCGCGTGCGTTTCGAAAGTATCGAAAGGGGAGAGCATAAAGTCGCGGTCAACTTCGTCGATATCGACGGTAAGAACGTTATGCCTCCGGCGCAGGGTAATTTATCGATAAGCTTCCCTGATGAACAGAAGTCGGTTTCTTCGCATTTAATACTTAATATCCAGGGGCTGAAGTTGGAGCGGCTGGGAGAATATGCCATTGACCTGGCGATCGACGGGCAACAGCGGGCATCGTTGCCGTTGTTCGTGAAAGAACGTAATACCGCGGCGCGGCAGTAGTGCGCTGTTAAATAAGTTCTTTAAACAGCGTATAGAGCAATCGAGAGCCGAAAATAGGGATTTGATTCGATGGAAGTTCTCGAATGCGGTCTAATTTCTATTCTCGGCTATCAGAAACTTATGTAACAATGTAGTCCGTAATTTTGATCCGGTGGGAGAAGATACGATGAAAACCAGGAAAATCATAGCCAGGGAAGGACTGATCCTGATAGGATCGGTTATTTTAGGAGCGGCGGTTTATTTTATAGCCGGGCATTTTAATAATGTTTATTTGATACAGCATCAAGAGGCCAAGGTGAAAGTTGTGCAGAATATGCGGTATTCTCTTGTGGGTTATACGCCGTATATGAATATTATGTCTTTGGGGCTGAATATCGTCGTATTCGCTTATCCTGTTATCGCCCTTATCCGGTTTGTTCTCTGGGCGATCAAGACTCTGAGAGAGAAATAGGAGGGCGTTAGTTATGAATAAAGAAGAACTTATCGATGCGATAGCCGCCAAGGCTAAGTTGACGAAGGCCGATTCCCGGAAAGCTTTGGATTCGATGATAATGGCTGTTTCGAGTAGTTTAAAGCGCGGGTACGCGGTTGATCTGCCCGGGTTTGGCAGGCTGGAAGTGCATCAGCATAAAGCGCGCGGTTGGTGCAGTCGTTCCGGTAAGGCGATAACTATTCCAGCGCATAAAACAGTGTTTTTTCATCCAGGCGTTGATTTGCAAGGAACGCTTAACGGGTGATCGTTTGGTAGAATTAAGTATGTGTCCCCGGAATTAGGAACCCCATTGAAAATCTTATTATCCTCGATCTGCCTGGAAACCGGAACAGATCTGCAGTTGGCGCTTTATTACCTGCAAAGTTATCTTCTTGCTCAAGAATGCCGATCTATGAAGTGTGAGATCCTTACTTTTACGGAAAGGCAGAAGGCCTCTTCGATAGCGAACAGGATCATCGGACATAAACCGGGATTAACCGGGTTTTCCTGTTATCTTTGGAATATTGAAAAGACTTTAAGTGTCTGCCGTCTGTTGAAGAAAGCAGTCCCTTCTATGGTGATCGTGCTGGGCGGGCCGGAAGTCACTCCCAGGGCGCGTGAAATACTTGAACGTGAGGAATGCGTTGATGTGATCGTCAGGGGGGAAGGTGAAGCCGCCTTCAGGGAATTGGCGGAAGAAATAAATGCCGGCAAAGAGGGGGGGCTGAAAAAAATTAAAGGGATATCGTTCCGGCAGGGCGGTAAAGTTATCGATAATCCATCCAGGCCGGACATTGCGGATCTGGATACGATCCCTTCTCCTTATTTATCGGGACGGGTGGATCTGCGGGATAAAGATCTGGTTGACGTCCCGCTGGAAACTACGCGCGGGTGCGCCTTTCGTTGTTCGTATTGCTATTATCACAAGAATTTTTCCGGATTGCGCCGGTTCTCTTTGGAAAGGACCGAAAAAGAGCTGCGGTTGATCTTGGCGCGTAAGCCGAGGGAAGTGTATCTGATGGACGCCACTTTTAATTCCGATCCGGCCAGGGCTAAGAAGATCCTGCGGATGTTCGTTAAATATAACCGTGGTTCGCAGCTGCACGTGGAATTAAAGGCGGAATTGCTTGACGAGGAGACGGCGCGTCTTCTGCGGCAGGCTCGAGCTTTCAATATCGAGATCGGCATACAAAGCACAAATCCCGGGTCCTTAAGGGCTGTGCGCAGGTCTTTTGACAGACGTAAGTTTGCCCGGGGTATCAGGTTGTTGAATAAACACGGATTGATATATGAGATACAGTTGATCGACGCTTTGCCGTTGCAGTCTTACAAGGATTTGAAAAGATCACTGGATTGGCTTTATGCTTTGCGCCCGGTGAAAATAATCATATTCCGTTTAAAAATGCTCCCGGGCACGGCGTTACGCGAACAGGCGGCGGACCACGGGATAGTCTACAGCAGTAAAGCGCCGTATCACGCTTTTTGCAGTAATGTTATGTCCGTGGAGGATGTCTTCAGGTCGGAAAGGCTGCGTTTCGCTATGGAACGGCTTTATGACAGCCGGGTTTTCCAGGAAAGGCTTTACGCTTTAAAGTCTGAAAAAGGAATGAGAATATCCGATATTCTGGAAAGTTGGATCGACTGGGAGCGCGGACTGAAGCCCGGTTTCTCCCGGTCTCCGGAAATGCTGAACAAACGCCTGCCGGAGTTCGAGAAGTATCTCTTTAAGAAACAGGTTCTGGGTACTGGGTTATAGGTTCTTAAAAATACCGGCCTTGGTTTTTGGGAAAGGAACAAAACTGTTTATCTGTTGAATCGAAGGTTTTTTATCCCGTAATTATTCGTCTATCTTTTCAGGACCCAGAACTTAAAACACAGCACCCTTTTAAAATAGTCTAAAATCTATCCCCCCGCTACCCAGCGGCAGACCTGCCCGGTGATGATCCCGCAGTAAGTTCCCAGTATATTCCCTAATATGGCTAATAATAATCCTGCGGAGGCAAGTCCGCGCTGGTAGATCTCGGCGACGACCGGCGCGGAAGCGGCACCGCCGATATTCGCCTGGCTGGCCGCGGCGACTAGAAAGAGCGGGGCTTTGATAATACGTGCCGTCAACAGCAAGACAAAGGCGTGGAAGAATACGGCCAGGAATCCGGCGATTATAAGCAGGAATGCGGTGTTAAGGCTGCTGATCCCGGCGCGGGCGCCGATCGAGGTCAAAACCAGGTATAAAACAAAATATCCTAAGCGTGAAGCGCCGTGTTTCTCAAGTTTGCGCGCCGGTGTGAAAGAAAGCGCGATCCCCAGGAAAGAAGCGAGTAGTATCGCCCAGGTATAATCGGAGATCACATTTTTGAATACAGGCAGCCGCGCGGCCAGGCCGCGGGATAATAGGACTCCGGAGAGCGCGATGCCGGTCAAGATCAGGGTGGGGGTGAATTCAAATTTCGGGTCAGCCTCTTGGGAGACGGCTTTTGTTTTTCTGCTTAATTCATCGAGCACGCGGCAGTCTGATCTATTCCAGGCGTCGAAACGTTTTTGGTGCGCGGCCGCGGCGATGAGTATCCCCATCCAGACGTAGGGCACGATGGTGTCCACCACTACCATCGGCATAAATACCGCGTCTGGGGTGTTGAGGGCTTCTTTAACCGCGATCATATTAGCGCTTCCTCCGGTCCAGGAAGCCGACAATGCCCCAAAACCCGGCCACATTTGTCCGCCTACCCAGGGTTTCATAAAAAAGAACGCCAACGGTATCCCGATCATGATCCCCAGGCTTCCGGCGAGCATCATTATCAATGCCGGCTTTTCCAGGCGCAGGATGCTTCTTACGTCGGAAGATAAGAGTAATAAGATCAAAGCCGCGGGCAGGAGATTAGCGGATAGAAACTGATAAAGCGGGTTTTGCCGGTCAATGAATTTGAAGGTTGCCGCCAGCATTGGCAGAAAATAGATCCAGAATACAGGCGGAATGAACTTGAAAAATTTCTTAAAGCGCCGACGGCCGGAGATATGAATTACCGCGCTTTCGATGAAAACAAGCGTTAGCGTAAGCAGGAATGGATTACGGATCATTTTATTCCGGGATAATGCCGATGCCGGTCTTGATCTTTGTCAGGTCGTAGATCCCGCGGGAATTTAAACAGGGGTTACCGGCGATACCGCCTCTAATGAAGAATGGGGTGTCAAGGTCGATATAACTAAAACATCCTAATCCAGCGGCCAGGTGCGCGGAAGCGGTCATTGCCAGGGAACTTTCCATCATTCCGCCGATCATCAATTTTATCCCGGCGGAACGCGCCAGCAAAGCGATCTCACGGCTTTGAATTAACCCTGATTTCATGATCTTGATATTTATCGCGTGCGTGGCTTTCTCTCTGATGGCACGCAGGCTGTCGTTGACTGAGCGCACGCTTTCATCCGCGCAAACAGGGATCCCGCAGAGCCGGGTGACTTTTTTTAGACCTTCCCAGTCCTCTCGCGGCACAGGCTGTTCTATCAGGGCAGGCGTTACGCCGGATCTCCTTAAGTCTTTGACAAAACGCAATGTGTCTTGTGCGTTGTAGCCCTGATTGGCATCGAGATAAATCTCACAGCCCGGAGCGGCCTTTTTTACTGCCAGCACTCGTTTGAGGTCCAGATCCAGGTCCCGGTTGCGGCCTATCTTGACCTTGAAAGTCCGGAAGCCCCGGCTATAGAATTTGCGCGTTGATTCCGCGGTTTCTTCCAGATCCGCGATCACTATCGTGATATCCGTGGCAAGTTCAACGGTTTTATTACCGAAGAATTTCCAGAGTGGTATCTTGAGTTGCCTGGTTAACGCGTCCAGCACGGCGGTCTCGATCGCGGCCACGGCGGATTTGTTATGCGCGAATTGTTCGTGCAGCCGGGAGGAAAGGGCGAGATAATCGCAAACATCTTTACCCTGCAGTTCTTCCGCGGCAAGGCGTAAGTTATCCAGGGTTTGTTCGACGGTTTCTCCGGTAATGTGGCCGGCGATGGCGGCTTCGCCACAGCCGGTAGTGCCGTCGGCTAACCGGAGGCGGAAAAGCAGGTTGCGCAGGCTGTCGTGTTGGCCTAATGCAGTGCGGAATGGCTGTATCAACCCGGCATTAAGCGGAGAAACCGAAGCTTTTTTTATGATCGTGGATTTCATGGATATATAAGTTAATATGTAAGCGGCAAATCTTATTTTTTATACCATAAAAGCGCTATCTTTCACAGATAAATTACAAATTTACTTTTTAAAAAGGGTTCTGGGTCCTGGGGAACTATAGGGGAAACGGGGGATGAGGGGAGAAGGATGTGAGACGAGCGAAGGATTAAAACAAATGTGGTATTCTTCGCCTTTTGTCTTTAATCCCGCGTGTTCATTTTTCTTCGTTACTCATATTCCCGTCAATTCGTCCCTCGTGCCTCATGCTTCGCGTTTCTTTTTCTTCCAAGAGCCCAGCACCAAAAACCCATAACCCGTTTTAGTATTTGACTTTATTGGGGTTAGAGGTTATGCTTATACTGTGTATCTGTGTCAGGAGTAAGACTCACCGGTATAAAATTCCGTCTTTAGTGATATTAGGAATATCAATCTAACCAGGTAAAACGCGTTTAAATCCCCGGTATCGGAACGGTCAGGAGAATTTAATGAATATTTTTGTAGGAAATTTGGCGTTTGAAGCCACCCCGGAAGAACTCAAGAAGAGATTTGAAGAGTTCGGCAAAGTTTCCATAGTAAAAATAATGTTGAATGATAAGGGGACTAAGTCGCGCGGATTCGCGTTCTTGGAGATGCCTGATGAGGTGGAGGCGCGTAAGGCTATCGGAGGCCTTAACGGGCAGGAATTCATCGGCCGTCCGCTTGTCGTAGGCGTTGCCCGGCCTAAGCTGGAGGCCATACGGGAGAAGCCCAAAGTTAAAAGGCAGCGCGGTAATTTCAGGGTTGAAGCCAACCGTGAAGTTTCATCAAAGCGCGAACCTCATCCCGGTTACGGAGAGGGCGGCGGATACAGGGGCGGAAAACGTATGCGCGGCGCCAGTCGTAGCGATGCTTATGATAATCAAGAAAAACCGGTAGCGGAGAAGTATTTTAAACCTTGGAGCCGGCCGTTTGAAGATCGTCGTCCCGTTGATAACAGGAGAAGCGGCCCGCATAGTGAAGGTTCGCGCGGAAATCTTCAAAAGCCCTGGGAGAGGACTTCGTCGGCATCAGGCAAGCCGCCTTTCAGGCCCGCGCGCCGGGAATCAAGGCCGCCGTTCGCCGCTCCTGCCCGTGGTGGCGATGACAGGCGCGGAAAGCCGTGGAGTAAGCCCGCGGGAGAACGTCCTGTCCGGCCCTGGCGCGGCAATGAAGGAAGTTCCGGCAGGCCGCCGCAGAGGCCGTGGAAAAAGCGGGAAGAAGGCGCGGCGCCATTCAGGCGCAGTGAACATCCGGGAGCGGAACGCAAAGAGCGCGGGCGTTTCGTCAAGCCCTGGGAGAGGACTTCGTCGGCATCAGGCAAGCCGCCTTTTAGGCCCGCGCGCCGGGAATCGAGGCCGCCGTTCGCCGCTCCTGCCCGTGGCGATGACAGGCGCGGAAAGCCGTGGAGTAAGCCCGCGGGAGAACGTCCTGCCCGGCCTTGGCGCGGCAAT
>JBAZGW010000081.1:0-6303 GCA_041652635.1 Candidatus Omnitrophota bacterium
CCACGAAAACGATATTCTTAACCCCCGCCTCCCGGACCGCAAGAGTGAACGGCTCGAAAAATATTTCCTGTTGTCCGGACGCATCCCGGTCCTCCGGAGATCCGGACAAGCACAGACGCTGCGGTATTCCCGGATATTGCCCGGACCGTTCATACAGTTTTTTTATTCCCCGTATCGTGCCTTCCCCGGCGCTGTAGATTATATCGAAAACCGATTCCCCGTTCCGAAGGCGGGTCTCGTATAATATCCTCCGCAGATTCCCGTTCCCGTCGAACATCCCCCAATGGTCGCCGTTGCGCACCGCGACACGGGGAATCACCCGGTCGACCGCGTAAACTGTCAATCCGGGAAACATCCGCGCGCAGGCAAGCGAAGTTACCGGGGCCGGGATCCGGCCGATAAGACCTATTCCGCAGCCCAGATCGACGAAATTCCCCCGCGCTCCGGGGTGGATATTCAAAAACCATTTCAGGAACGGTTCATGCCTGCCGGGATATGAAAAACAGGATATTGCCGTATTCCTGTCGATAAGAGAATCCGTATACCGGACGGCGGCCAGAAGTTTCCGCGCGGCCAACGGTTGACCCTGCAGAACCAGAGATTTTCCGGGGTCCCCGGCCGCTGATTCCACGTATCGCAGAAAAGACTGCGCGTGTTCACCGGACAAACCGGCATGCCTGCAAAACAGTTTGAAATCCGGACCGGGCGGGGTATCGGAAGAGGATAATGCGCCGGATTCAAGCACCTTGTACGCGGCGTACAACGTCAAAAGCTCGTCCGCGGAAAATCCTTCCTCTGAAGGCGGACTCCTGTTGTACATCTCCGCCAGCACGGTACCGCTCAAAAGCATGGTCCTTTCCCCTCCCCAGCCGTTGTGTATTTCCCCATGCAGGCTGAAATTGGGCGCCAGATAGAGATCGTCAACGACCTCGATCCCGGTAAGACCGGTTTTTTCAGAAAGCCAACGGTAATCGCCTGACTGCCGGCAGGACGCGCCGCCGTCAAAATGACACGCCTCCGCGTTCCCTGTTCCATTGATTATATCGTCCAGTATCCCGGCCAGAAAAGAATTCCCGGAAGCCGCCTCCCGGGCAAGCCCGCGTAAATACACAAGCATCGCCTCGCCCACTTTCCTGAATAGACGAATACGCATAAGCATCAGCATGACCGGAACCAGCGTTCTGAAAGAAGTACTCACCATACATTCACGGTGGATGGAATCATTCACGTGAGCGACTATGAATTCGGCATCCCGCATCAATATATCCCGTATCTCTTCCGCTTTCGCGTAATAGCCGGCCTGCACGGCGGCAGCGGCACCAGGATGCGCGCTCACCTCATACAAAACGCAGCAAACGGACGAAAGGGCCGCGAGGACTTCCGCCCTGTTCACCGTCCAGCGGTTCATCAGGAAACCGGCCAGCACCGAAACGATGGTCCAGGCTTTTTCGATGTCCGCGGGGCTGCCCGACGCGTGTAATTCCCTGGCTTTCTTCCCGGCCTCTTCGATCAGGCGGGGATCATCTGAACCTCCGGCTTCCAACCTGATCATAAATTCGTCAAAGGATTTTTCCGCAGGGAGCGTATCGGAAGCATTCTCCGTCTGCAGCTCAACCAGAGATCCCAGGAACCCTTCGCTCCTGCTTCCCATATCGGCCATGTCCCTGACGGAATGAAGAACGATCGCCTCCTGCACAGGCTCTTTTTCCCGAAGCCGGCGCGCCGCTTTATCGTATCCTTCCAGAAGGACCATTTCACCTGCAGCCGTCTTCAGGACAACCGGCAACTCCCGGATGCGGGTTCCGGAAATACTCTTTCTCATTTTGACCCGCAATACCTCGCCGGTCTCGGTGGACCGGACCATGCTCATATCTATTGTTTCACCTACCGTCACCTTCTCCACTCCGGCGTTCGCCAGCAGCTTCCCGGACAGGCCCATGGGTTCGATAAGTCCGAATCGCCGCAGGCGGCAGGGCACGTACAGCAATCTCCTGACGACATCAAAAAGCGCCGCTTCCGCCTCCGCCCGCTCCAGGACCCGCCCGACGCCCCCGAACCGCCACTCCCGGACCTCGATCCCCCCGTCTTTTCCCGGGGACTCTTCCGCTTTCGCCGACCCCAGATGTCCGGCGGCGGCATGATGACCGGACATCATCTGCAGGGCCGAAGCCTCATTCTCGGTCAACCCGGAAAGTATACGGTCCTTTATCAGTAACCCGGCCTCTTCACTCATTATGGACTCTTTAACGGCTTCGATACCGGCCGGCTCTATGCCGGGGAACCTGCCTGACGCTTCCCGAAATAATCTTCTTGTTTCTTCAAGCAGATCGGCAAAACTGTTAATTTCACGCGTCAGTCTTTCTCCACCTGTCTGAAAAGTAACGCGCAGCCGGACACGCCCGGAGCTTTCTTCTTCCCCTGCATTCAAGGCCTTCTCCTGCTGCATATGACCGAGTATATCCATCCCGATCTCGCACATCCTGATAAGCATCTGTGACTTCACCGCTGAATCTATAAGAAAGATATAAAGGTGTTTAAGGTCAGCGTCTTCCAGAGTCCTCTGCCGGTCCATCCCGGTTTTATCTTTGTATGCTTCGATCAACCAATCCAGCTCCTTATCTTTCAAAACGTCATCTATTCCGGAGCAGGCGAGGATAAAAACATCCAGTCGTCTGAGCGCTGCCAGCAGGATGATGGATTCCTGCAGGAAGAAACCGGAAGCAAGTCTGTAATAAGAGCCGGCTAATTCGGCGATATTGACGGTTTTATATTGTTCATAGGAATCGAACGGCGAACGGTATACTTCCCTTTCCTGCTCGAATCTCAACAATTCAGCGGTGCAGACCGCCAAGCCGAGCGTCTCGGACCCGAACAGATGCAGATTCAGCGGCCCTGCGTTCTCGATTATTTCCGGGTGTTTTTTCGACAGAGCTTCCGGGAAAAAGGCGGCAGTCAAGGCTTCGGCCAGTCCGGCGGGTAAAGTGCGCCATATCTCTTCCCGAAGCTCCTTAGGCAACCTTTCATACTCTCTCTTAACGGCAGCGAGCAGTTTAAGCATACCTATGGAATAACTGCTTTGTGCGAACAAATAACGATTGCCGTCCCTCTCGGTCAGCAGGTTATTGAATAGATCTGTCAATTCCCTATTCTTTTCCGATATGCTTATTTTATCTATGGCGTCATGAAAAGCCTTGGCGTCAAGAAACTCAAGCACCGCCAGAGCATTAAGGTAGTCGGCATTTATCTTGCCGGAGTTGTCCGTAAGCCTTGAGAGCAATTCCAGGATCAATGCCGGCGTTATTTCTATTCCGCGGATCTCCAAGGGATATAGGAGCAGATTTTCCAGCAATCCAGCGAGGTTCTTCTCCAGGAGCTTGCGCGCGTCTTCGTAATAAACCGGATCGCCTTTCAGTCCCCGGCATAATTCAATGACCTTGGCGTGGTTATCCAGACGGTCGTATATGGAAGCCGTAAAGAGCGTTATACGGGAATGTTCCGGTTCATTCCCGGCGGATAATACAAGCGCTTTATGGGCGTATCCCAACGCCTTCTCAAACAGCTTCATCCCGAATATATGCCCCTCTCTCTGTGCCAGGATGAAAACCTCTTCCGCCGCGGAGATGAAAATTGAAGCAGCCGCATTACGTTTTGGCCAGGCAGGGAACCTCTCCGCTTCACTGCAGAGCTCCTCCAGGACATAGTAATTACCGGTGCGCCAGGCCGCCTCGGCCGCGCATAGGAACACTTGATTGTAGAACTCCCTGTCCTCTTCACTTGTTATCCGGCCCTCATTATTACCGTCTCTCCCCCGTATCTCAAACAAGATACCCATTAAATAATGCACACCGTTGCTGACATTGCAGCCGTCGTCCACCCAGGTCATCGCCAGTGATTTCCAGAATCTTAACTTCTGGTATAAACGCAGACGCGTATCCACTATATGCTTCTCTATGTTTTCACAGGCACGCATGACTGCGGCATATTCCTTTCTTTCATACATCTCCCTGATGTCGGCGTAAAGAATGTTTTTCTTGTCCAGGGCCGCGGCTATCCTTTCCAACAGACAGTCCGGGACTATGTTCATGAAACGGTAAGAATAAAACACATCCAGCAGGGCACGCGGCCCGTAAGAGAGATTTACTTCATCGGTCTTACGTGAGGCTTGTTCGCTGTCCGGCAATCTCAACAAGATGAACGCGATATCGTCTTCGTCCAACGAAGAATTGCCTTTGTCAAAGACACTCTCCATTAAAGAAGTCTTGCCTTTCCGGTAAAAATTATGCGGGGCATTTAAATAACTCGCTAACCTGCGGCGGGCTTCATCTCTTGTTTCCTGTAGAGTGCGGTTTTCCGGGTCTATCTTTAATATCTTTTCCAGACATTCGATTATTTTATCGTAGACGACCCCGGATATATAGTGGCGTTTCTCTGTGAGCTTCTGCGCGAAATCCAGAAGCAAGGGGCCGGCGCGCGTCTCCTGGTAAATGATCTCTCCCAGGTAACCGACGGCTTCCACCTCATCGCATATATCCATGAAATAACGATCATCTTTCTTTTCAAGACGACGGCCGCTTTGCCCGAATAACCGGTCATATCTTATCTTGGGCGCCGGAGGCAGGTCACCCGGCATCTTTTTCAGAGCTTCTCCCAGGCAGGAAAAAGCCGCTTCGGCGTCCTTGAGATTCAACAGATATCTGCCTGCATTCTCGACAATATCCTTAAAACTCCCTGAACCCCTGTCTGCCAGAACGCATAATTCCAATAGTTCATTTATCCTGCCCAGGTCACACAACATACGCGACTTGTGGCTCAAAGCGTATTCCCGCTCTTTCCGCACTCTCTTCAGGCAATCCTCGCCGTTCCACCCTTCCCAATCCTGCGCTTTAGCGATAACCTCATTGTAAACAGCCAGCGCCTCTTCACATTTCTTAAGATTTGACAAAGAGTTACCTTTCAACAGCAAAGCGTTAAGACTCTGAAGCGAATACTCCGGGACATCGGCAATTATCCCATCCAATAACCCGATCTGCTCTGAGGCCTTCAAACCGTTGAATCTATCCCAGTAATCCCTCATTAAAAGAACTCTATGGTCTAAGGCGCATTCAATCTCATTGTAAACCGCAAGCGGTATCCCTTGCTTGAAGCTGCCGCTGCGCAAAAGGCTGTTCAACCGTTTATATCCTCCTCTTTCAATCGTCCGGGAGACCTCCGCGTTATCACTATCCTCTATCAACAGCAGCAGCAAGAGCGCGACTTCGGCGTCCCTGTCCGGACGACCGCCCAGCAATTCCTCCGGGCCGGTAGGATCGCCGGACCAGTATCTGCCGATAACGAACTCCCTTGCCAGCCGCCTCAGATCCTCCATCTCCCCGCCGTCCATATGCGTATCTACAGTCACTTCACCCGCCAACTGTTCTTCTTTCTTCCAAACACCTATGCACGAAGCATTTTCACCATAACAAGGAATGATGCGTTGGTTATTAATCCCGCTGTATTGCTCCGAGATCCTTTCCACGAAAAACACCGGATCCATAATACCGGAACTAATCGCCGCCAGAAAGCCGCCGTTCTGAAGACGAGAAAGCGGCGTGCTCAATATCGCTGGTTCCCTCGAAAACGCGAATGGGGAATTAGCCAGATATAAAACCTGCAACTCTTCCGAGGGAGCCCATATCCTGGCATCCCTGATAAGATAGACAAGAGAACGCTTTCTTTCCTCCCCATCTAAGCCGGCCAACGTAAAATCAACCCGCAGAGTATCATCGTTTATCTCCGCAATCGATATAGCGAAAGCGCCTACCCCTCTTATTTGCGCCAAAATAGCCGTAAAATTGTCCAGTTTTAAACCTTCACACTCACGATGCAAACTTACAAATATATACCGTTCGGCATCGGAGACAGCAAGAGGGCCGATGAAATCATACCCTGCTCCGGGATAATAAATAGTGGTCTGTCTACCAATATGGCTTCTAATAACGGGAAGTACGCGGGTAGCCAGCAATACCGCTTCCAGCGTTCTATTCTCAATCTCATTGCGCGCGATCTCCCGTGCCCTTCCCTCTGGGAGATTTTTACGTGTCCACATCATCGCTTCGATCAACGGCCCGCGTAACGCATCCAGCCCTGTGCCGAGCCTGCAGATAAACGGGTTTCGCCGCGATTCAAGTTCCGTAATAAGCTTATCTTCGCGCTGTTTCCGTAAAAGAGCAGAATAGATACTATGGATATCCTGCATCCCGCCGTCCTTCTCTCCGGCCGCCGCTTCTTCTATGGCCTTATCTAACGCCGCAATCTCAGACATGT
>JBAZGW010000082.1:0-6280 GCA_041652635.1 Candidatus Omnitrophota bacterium
CGGAGATAGCTTAGCACGTTACCGTGACCGAAAAACGATACCGGCTTCGTTACCTTAATCATTACCGAAAAAGGATATAATCCTATGTATAAGATAAAAGTCGAAGGACATTTTAGTTCCGCGCATAACCTGCGCGGATATAAAGGCAAGTGCGAGTCCCTGCACGGGCATAATTGGAAAGTGGAAGCGGCGGTAACTTCCGCGGAGTTGGACGGCTGCGGTATGGTTATGGATTTTAAGGTCTTGAAACAGGAACTCGAAGAACAGCTCTCCGAACTAGACCATAAATATCTTAATGAGTTGCCTTATTTTAGCGAGGTCAATCCCACTTCTGAGAATATCGCCAGGTATCTTTATCTCGCGCTTAAAAAGAAGATGCCGGGTTTGAGCTCCGTGCGTGTCTGGGAGTCGGAGAATTCCTCGGCGACATATTATGAGTAAGAAACGCGCGGTAGTTCTGCTTTCCGGCGGGATGGATTCGGCGGTCACGCTTTACCTGGCTCTTCGGCAGGGGTTTGAGTGCCTCTGCTTGAGTTTTGATTACGGCCAGCGTCATTCACGGGAGACCGTTGCCGCGGGAAAGCTGGCTAAAGCCGCGGGATGCTTCTTGCGGAGAGTCAAACTGAGGCTGTCGGATAAAGGTTCTGTTCTTATGCGCAAGAACGCTTCTTTGACGCGCGGCCTGAGAAAGAACGGCAGCGCTATTCCGGAGACTTATGTGCCGGCAAGGAACATCGTTTTCTTAAGCTGCGCGCTTTCCATAGCGGAAGCTGAAGGAGCGGGAGATATTTTTATCGGCGCGCACGATCAGGATTACAGCGGTTATCCCGATTGCCGCCCGGAATTCTTCGCGGCCTTTCAGGCGGCGGCAGACCTGGGGACCAAGGCCGGGTGCGAAGGCAGGCCGGTGCGGTTCAACGCGCCTCTATTGGGGATGAGCAAGAAGGATATAGTTTTGCTTGGCGCCGGGCTCGGTGTTCCGTTCGAGCTCACCCGGTCATGCTACAAAGGAGAGCCAAAGCCCTGCGGTAAATGCGAGAGCTGTCTGTATCGCGCTAAAGGTTTCGCGGAAGCGGGGATCGCGGACGGGGCAGCAAGAAAGTCCACGGTCCATGGTCGATCACTTGTGTCCCAATTATAATGCCTTTGCCAACGGGATATAATTATGAGACATGAATCTCGTTTCGTCACTCTGAAGCCCATAGGGCTGAAGAGTCTCGACTAACAGAGATTCTTCGTTTCTCTCAGAATGACTGAATTTGGACGGCAGTGATGGCCGATAGTCAACAGTTTTAAAAAATGGTTCTGGGTTCTGGGAAAGAAAACGAAGCACGAGGGACGAGGCACGAAGGACGAACGATCAAGAGATGCTTTTAACCGTTGACTATGGTCTACGGACTGTTTTTTAACGGTAACTTGTAACCTGCGGAGGAATAAATGGGAGGAAAAGTCGCGGAAGTATTCGACAGCGTGCAGGGAGAAGGAATTTACCTCGGAGAACGCCAGTTGTTCGTGCGCTTCTACGGATGTAACCTGCATTGTAAATACTGCGATACCCGGATGGATTCTTTCCTGGAATACGAACCGGAGGAATTGTTCCTGGAATTGCAGCTTTACCCCAAAGGTTACCATTCCGTATCTTTTACCGGAGGAGAGCCGTTGACGCAGTATGATTTCCTGAAGTCGGTAATGAAACTCAACCATATGGCCGGCCTGGTCAATTACCTGGAGACCAACGGCACACTGCCGGACGCTTTCGGGGAAGTGAGCGATTTCGTTGATATAGTTTCTATGGATATAAAACTTCCCAGTTCCACCGGGCAGCAGGAGTTCTGGAAGGAGCATAAGCATTTTCTCGCCTTAGCCGACAAAAAAGACGTTTTCCTGAAGGCGGTTATCTGCGAGAGCACGCTGGAAACCGATATAGTAAGAACGATAGATCTGTTGAAGCACGCGAATCGTTCGCACACGCTGGTATTACAGCCGGACAGCAGTGCGGCAGCCGGGCGGCTGGACGAGAAAATGGAAAAGTTCAAGGCAATCTGCACCGCGCGCGGGGTAATTTCCTGCGTCATACCTCAGGTGCATAAGAACGCGGGGATAAGATGAAGAAGGACGCTTGGGGGGCTTATGAGGGGCTGCAAGAGAGGGTCAGGCAGTTAAAGACGCCGGTAATAGAAGTGTGGGAGAATAAGTATCCGGAAAAAATATATACTGTGCAGTTGGATATACCGGAGTTCACTTGTATCTGCCCGAAGACCGGCCTGCCGGATTTCGCGGTGATCCGCGTAGAATATTCGCCGAAGAGATCCTGCGTGGAACTGAAGTCGTTCAAGATGTATACGATCTTCTACCGTAATATCGGTATATTCCATGAGCATTTGATAAACCGTATATTAGGCGATTTCACCGCGGCCTGTAAGCCGCGCTGGGCCAGGATATCCGCGCAGTTCAATCCGCGCGGCGGCATTACCACCAGCGTTACTGCCGAATACGGGCGGAAAGGCGCGTGATCACGCGGATGAGGAAGATCACAGCGAAAAAGATCGGCGATACGACGGCGGAATTATGCGGCCGCGCCAATACTTTATTGAGGCCGGACGTTCTTGCCGTTTTGCGCTCGGCGCGCAGGAATGAAAAGAACAGGCTCGCCGCCTTGGCGCTGGAGGCGATACTTGAGAACGCGCGCGTTGCCGTTGAAGAAGGGATGCCGATCTGCCAGGACACCGGCCTGCCGTATGTTTTTCTGGAAATAGGGCAGGGTGTCTGTATAACGGGAGGAAGCCTGTCCGTGTTCGTCAACGACGGGGTCAAGCGCGGCTACGCCGGCGCCTCCTGCAGGGAATCCGTGGTGCCGCATCCGCTCTCGCGCGGCAAGAGCGCTTATGCTCCGGCGGTGATCCACACGGAGATAGTGCCTTCGGATAAGGTCCGCGTCACCGTGTTCCCGAAAGGTTTCGGTTCGGAAAACAAGACAAAATTGAAGATGTTCAGGCCTACCGAAGATATCGGCGCGGTAGCCGATTTTATCGTCGCCTGCGTGGCTGAAGCGGGAGCGGACGCCTGTCCTCCCTATATGATCGGCTGTGGTATCGGCGGCGGAGCCGACATAGCCTGTTTACTGGCTAAGAAAGCGTTATTGCGGGATGTGCGTAGGCGCAGTCCTGATCCGTTATTGAAAAGACTGGAAAAGCAGGTATTGCAAAGGGTGAACCGTCTCGGTATCGGCCCGATGGGGCTGGGCGGAAAATGCACTGCTCTGGCGGTGAACATAGAATCTTATCCTACGCATATTGCCGGTTTGCCGGTGGCGGTGAACATCAGCTGCCACGCGTTGAGAAGCGCTGCGGCGGTGATTTAATCGGAGCGCAGAATTCCCGAATGCCTTAAAAGTAGGTATAGGAGTTTCGGGATGAATGCGCAAAGCGAGTCCGCCAAGGCATCAGTGGCGGACGAAGCCTCGCCAATCTTTGTGGCGGGATTAACCTCGCCAACGCACCAGTGGCGGGCAAAGTCTCGCCAATGCTTTAATGGCGGATAATAATTCAGAAAAGAAACCACGGGCGCCTGTCCTGAGCAAGGTCGAAGGATTAGCCCGTGGAGTATTCATTTAACCGTCATCCTGAGGCGATAGCCGAAGGATCTCTTAAAAAGGGCACAAATAGATTCTTCCTCGTCCGCAACTGAAACTATGGCGAGACTTCGCCCGTCTTCGGCGGACTTGTCAGAATGACGGCGTGGGGGAAAGATTTAAAAAAGCGTGATAAAATAATGAAGAAACTGCGCACTCCTCTTTCGAAAGATAAACTCGCCGGGCTCAAGGCAGGCGAACAGGTATTGCTTTCCGGGACGGTTTATACTGCGCGCGACCAGGCTCATAAACTTATTTCCGGGGTTTTACGTAAAGGTAAGAAGCCGCCGTTTGAATTGGCTTCCAGCGTTATTTATTATTGCGGCCCGGCGCGCGCGCCAAGAGGCAGGGCGATCGGCTCCTGCGGCCCGACCACCAGCGGCAGGATGGACGTCTTTGCTCCGTTCTTGCTTAAAGCCGGGGTTGCAGCGATGATCGGTAAGGGTGGGCGTTCGGCGGAAGTAACGCGGGCGATCAAAAGTTCCGGGGCGGTGTATTTCATTACTTATGCCGGTTGCGGCGCGCTGCTGGCAAAATCGGTCCGCGAAGCTAAGTTGGCGGCTTACCCGGGTTTGGGGCCGGAGGCGGTTTATCGCCTGGAAGTAAAGGATTTTCCTTTGATAGTCGGTATAGATGCTTTCGGCGGCAAGATCAGAGGATTATAATCGCTAATTTTGCTGTTACAAAAATTGGCGGGCATCCCGAACTTCGGGATAAAGACAGGAAAGGATACTTCATTATATGGCTACAAGAATAGACGGCAGGACGGCCGAAACGCTGCGTAACGTCACGATTACCAGGAATTGCAATAAATACGCCGAGGGGTCATGTTTGATCGAACTGGGGAATACCAGGGTTATCTGCACCGCTTCTATCGAGGAAACAGTGCCGCTTTTCCTTAAAGGCACGGGGAAGGGATGGGTCACCGCCGAATACGGGATGTTGCCGCGTTCCTGCGGCAAACGTATCCCGCGCAACAAGGACTCCGGCAGGACATATGAGATACAGCGCCTGATCGGCCGTTCACTGCGTTCGGTGGCGGATATGTCTATGTTCGGGGAACGCACTATCTGGCTGGATTGCGACGTCCTGCAGGGCGACGGAGGGACCAGGACCGCTTCCATTACCGGGAGTTTTATAGCTCTGGCCGATGCCCTGAATATTTTGAAGAATAAAGGCATAATTTCTTCCATTCCGCTTAATGATTTCCTGGCGGCCACCAGCGTCGGCATTGTCGGCGGAGAACTGCTGCTGGACCTTTGCTATGAGGAAGATTCGCGCGCGGAAGTGGATATGAACATAGTGATGACCGGCAACGGGCGTTTCATCGAGATACAGGGCACGGCGGAGCAGAAGCCGTTCTCAAAAGAGACTATGGACAAGATGCTTGTTTTAGCCGACAAAGGCATCGGCGAACTGACCGCTATGCAGCGGAATACCCTGAAGGGAATACTGTGAAACCGGTAGAACTGCTGGTGGCGACAAAAAACGCCAAGAAACTCTCCGAGATCGGGGAATTGCTGCGCGGCCTGCCGGTGAAGCTGACGTCGCTCGCGGATTATCCGCTGGCTCCGCGCATAATCGAGAACGGTGCTACTTTCGCAGAGAACGCGAAAAAGAAGGCGTTGAAGATAGCGGCTTTCAGCGAAAAACTGACCGTAGGCGAGGATTCAGGGCTGTGCGTGGACGCGCTTGACGACGCGCCGGGAGTGCGTTCGGCGCGTTTCTCCGGAAGCGGAAAAGACGACGAGGCCAATAACCGCAAACTCCTGAGACTGCTTAAAGACGTAAAACCTTCCGGTCGCGGGGCCGGTTACGTCTGCGCGGTGGCGATCGCGGACAAAGACGGACTGCTGGCAGTGGTGGAAGGGACTTGCCGCGGAAGAATAGCTTTACAGCCGGCCGGCAAAAGCGGGTTCGGTTACGACCCTCTTTTTCTCATCCCGCGTTACGCGAAGACCTTCGCGGAATTAGGGGAGAAGGTCAAGCATACTATGAGCCACCGTTACCGCGCCTTGAAAAAAGCCGCGCCGGTGCTGAGAAGGTGTATTGAAAGAAGGCGATCTTAAGACGGGTTCTGGGTGCTGGGTTTTGGGTTCTGGGAAAAAAGACGAAACACGAGGGACGATGCGCGAGGCATCAAGGACAGTTAGCGAAAAAGAGTTGAAGATTTTAAGCCTTGAGCAATAGACCACCTGTCACTGGAGCGTCGGCGGATTTAAAAGAGTCCGCCACTAAAGCGTTGGCGAGACTGAAAAGAGCCTATCGTGAATTGACAATGTTTGTATATATTATTCAAAGTGCGAAAGACGGGAGCATCTACGTAGGTTCAACGCAGAACATTAAAGAAAGATTGTTGCATCATAATGCAGGATATAATCTGGCAACAAGGAACAAAGCACACTGGGAAGTTTTAAGATTAGAAGAATATCTTGATAGAGAGTTAGCTTTAAAGCGAGAGCGTTTTTTGAAGACGGCAAAAGGACGACGGGTAGTGAAGAATTTGTGTTCTTTGTAGGATGACTAACGGGGCGTGGCCCGCCATTGGAGCGTCGGCGGGCTGGCTAACAAAAATCTAACGGGGCGTGGCTCAGCTTGGCTAGAGCGCCTGCTTTGGGAGCAGGAGGCCACAGGTTCAAATCCTGTCGC
>JBAZGW010000083.1:0-6058 GCA_041652635.1 Candidatus Omnitrophota bacterium
ACTTCCCGGAACATGCCGGGAAAGATCGTCAGTATATCGATACGCATCATAAGTTAACGCCCGCCTCTCCTGTACTTTCCCATGAATTCCGCGCGGAACCCGTTGAAGCCGCCCAGGCTTATCGCCTGACGCGCCCTGCGCATCATATCCAGGTAAAAATGGATATTGTGCAGGGATAAAAGGTGCATACCGAGCATCTCGCCGGTGTTAAAAAGATGCCTTAAATAAGCCCTAGAAAAATTCCTGCAGGTATAACAGCCGCAGGCAGGGTCAAGCGGCCTGAAATCGGATGTGTAAGCGGCGTTCCTGATCACTATCTTGCCCAAAGAAGTGAACGCGCTGCCGTTCCTGCCGTAACGCGTGGGTATCACGCAGTCGAACATATCCACCCCTGAAGCGATACCTTCAAGGATATCCTCCGGCAGTCCTACTCCCATTAAATAACGCGGCTTATCCTCCGGCAAAAGAGAAGATGTAAGCCCCATCACCTCATACATCACTTCTTTCGGCTCTCCCACCGAAACCCCGCCCATGGCATAACCGTCAAACCCGATCTCCTTCAACGCTGCCGCGCACTCCGCGCGCAGTTCTTTATAACCGGCGCCCTGAACTATCGCGAAGAGCTGTCCCGCCGGCAGGCCGTTATCGGCGGTAGCGGAGCAATGAATGAACCTCTCCCGCGAACGCCGCGCCCATTGCACGGTCCGCTTTACGGCGTTCTGAGCCTGACGGTGCGAAACCGGATAAGCGACGCATTCATCCAACGGCATCATTATATCGCTGCCCAATGTCATCTGGATATCCACCACGTCTTCCGGACGCAGAAAATGCCTCATACCGTCGACGTGAGACTGAAAACGCACTCCTTCGTCGGTGATCTTTCTTAATAACGCCAAACTGAAGAACTGATAGCCTCCGCTATCGGTGAGTATCGGGCCCGGCCAGGAGATAAAATTATGCAGGCCGCCGGCTTTTTTGATGACCTCCAACCCGGGACGCAGAAAAAGATGATAGGCGTTGGCCAGGATTATGCGCGCGCCGCTGTCGCTAAGCTGGCTCGGCAATATCGATTTCACCGTCCCCTGCGTGCCGACCGGCATAAAACAGGGCGTCTCGATCATTCCCCGCTGCGTGTGCAGCTCGCCGAGCCTGGCGGCGGTGTTTATATCTTTAGTTATAAGTTTAAAAGTCTCCATATATATTGGCCTTGGGACACGAAGGATGAAGGACGCTTCAAAATTAAAAACACGATATTAATATCCGTTCCCTGCTTCCCTTTTCTTTCTCTTTTCATTATATTTTCAGCTTTTCATATTTTTCTGTTTCCTTGTTCGTCCTTCGTGCCTCATGCTTCGTGCTTCCATCTTTTCGTCCCTCGTGCTTCATGCCTCATCCTTCACAACAATCATATAATCAACATAGCGTCGCCGTAACTGTAGAACCGGTATTTGCGCTCCACCGCCTGGCGGTAAGCGTCCAGCGCCATCTGCGTCCCGGCGAAAGCGCAGACAAGCATCAACAGTGTGGTCTTCGGTAAATGAAAATTGGTGACCAGCCTGCTGACAAGACGAAAATTGTACCCCGGATAAATAAAAATCCCGGTCTTGCCTTCTTTCGCGGCTCCGGAAGCGTAAGTTTCCAGAGTGCGCATACTGGTGGTCCCCACGGCGCAGATATTCTTCCCCGCGGCGGCCGCCTCTTTTATTCTCAAGGCGGCATCTTCTCCGATCCAGAAACTTTCCTCTTCCATATTATGCCGGGTGATATCCTCGCATTTAACCGGTTTGAAGGTCCCGTAACCGATATGCAGAGTGATATAAGCCAACTGCGCCCCGGCGGCGGAAACCTTTTCCAGCAATTGCGGCGTAAAGTGCAGCCCGGCGGTAGGCGCGGCTACCGAACCGTCTTCGCGCGCGAATACCGTCTGATAATACAGTCTGTCCTCTTCCGACGGCTCCCTTTTTATATACGGAGGCAGGGGCACGCTCCCGGCAGCGTAAATATCCTCCATCTTGCATCCGGAGAAACTGACCTCATCCTTGCCGGTGATCGTGCAAACGATAGAAGAGTCGCTTAAAATCAACTGTTCTCCCATCCTCAGCCTCGCCGGTTTAAGCAACGCCCGGAATATCAAGCCTTCCCTGCGCTCCAGGAGAAAAATCTCCGCTCTACCGCCGCTTTTCCTGCGCGCGTTAACGCGGGCGGGCACAACCCTGCTGTCGTTAAGCACCAGCAAGTCTTCTTTGTCCATATAATCCGGGAGATCAGAGAATAAGCGATGCTCTACGCGCCCGCTCTTCCTTTCCAGGACCAACAGCCTGGCGTTGTCGCGCGCGCGCAAAGGATACTGCGCCACCAATTCAGGAGGCAGTTCAAAATCAAAATCGGAAAGTCTCTGCATCGAAAAATCAATCCTTCGGCGCGCCCGGGAAATCCGGGGTTTAGCGCCGCCGAAATATTAACGGCAGTTCATTTTGAGGGAAGAACCGGTTTGCTTACCGCCGTTTTCATTTCCCCGCCGTTAAAAGTCCCCAGTTTGACGATTTGCGTGCCGGGATAATAATGCGAAATTATCTGCGTGTAAGTCGAACCTTCCTTGGCCATAAAATAAGCCCCCCATTGGCACAGTCCGACCCCATGTCCCCAGCCGAAACCTTCAAATGATATACCGCCTCCGGTAAGCCGAACCTCGAAATTAGTGCTCTTTATGACATCGGGCCCGATCAACTGGCGCAATTCTTTGGCGGAAATGACCCTTGTGCCGCCGTCCTCGAAAGAGAACGTCAGTTCTTCCAGCCTACCCGACTCATCGCGGCTGCCGAGCGTTAAGGCCGTGATCTGCGGAATACCCGCGCTGCCTTCCGCATGCAGTTTGCCGGAGATCTCTTTATTGGCGAGCAGGGTGCTCCAGCGGTAATGCGGCGAATCTTTGCAATAACCGCACACCGTGCCCTTCAAAGGCGCAAGATCAATGTTCCAAAGCCTGGCGGCATCCTCTGTATGTCCACCGCAGGCTGAATGATAATACGCCGGGAATATCTTACCTGCGTAAACCAGCACCATGCCCTCGGTATCCTTAACCATTTTATTGGTGCGGTAACGTTCGGCGGACATCCCGCCGTAGACCTGAGAGTAAACATCGCAGGTCACGTCGTAGTCCATCGCGGCGTTCTCCCCGGCCCTATACAAAGCGAAACTCCTGAAAACTATCGCTTCGGCCTTGAGCACCTCCGGCGGCCAGTAATGGGAAGACTCCCTGATGAATATTCCCTTAATATAATCCTCCAGCCCGACATAATTGACGGCCAGCAGAGAAGCGTTTTTCCTGATCAGGCGCATTTCCCCGCGAAAACGCCTGCCGTTCAGGTATATTTCATTCCTGTCACGGGATTTTATGATCAAACGGTCTGTCGCGAATACGCGCCCGCCTGCGGAAATCCCGTTCTTTCCTGACGACACGGTATAACGGGCGTTGTTGTCCTGCAATAATTTGCGTTTTGTCTGCGCGTCATAAAAATAGAAAACCCCGTTGACCTTCAGATTTAAAGAATCGACGTTGCGGAACACGGCCACCCTTATATAAGGCTCCTTTTCGAAAGGCAGACGGTATTCTTGAGCCCCGGGCTCCGTCGGATGCTGCCCGGACGCGGCTTGACAGAGCGCGGCGGCCGCGAAGAGAAAAACAACCGGGATCAAAGTTAATTTAAAAACGCGGTTCATCGGCGTGAAAATATCCAAAGCAGCACTGAAATTAACAAACTCAAAAGCAGTGATGTCGCCAAGGGGAAATAGAACGTGAACTGCCTCTTCTTTATATAGAAATCCCCCGGCAGGCTGCCCAGGAACGGGATCTTCTGCGCCAGTATGATCACCGCTCCAACGCATATCAACAATATCCCCATAAACACCAGCGTTTTAGCGATCCCCTGCATTCTCTCCCGCCTTTTCTTTAGACAAATACCGTTCAGTTTCAGAATAGATACAACCGCAGTATTTCTGCAGGTATAATCCCGACTCGCCGGCCTGCCTGCGCGCCTGCCGGAAGCCCGGACGGAAATCCTCATAATAAAAATCAACTTTTTCTTCCTCAGCGGCGAGCTCGGCTGCCTCCCGCAACAACGCATGGTCCTGATACGGACTGACCAGGAGAGTCGTGGAAAACACTCCTATGCCGCTGGTCCTGGCCAACCTGGCGGTAAAACGCATACGCAGGCGCCAGCAGGCAACGCATCTCTGCGGAGAAAGAGAACCGTTCCGCACTTCCCCGAAAAACTCCTCCGGGGCGTAAGCCGGGTATTCCACCTCCAAGCCGCGGGACGCGGAATAACTTTCCAGGCATTGCCGGCGCGCCGCGTACTCCGCGGCGCCGTGGATATTGGGATTGTAGAACACTCCCCTGGCCTCAAAACCGCCGCTTCTTAATTTCTCCAGCGGGTAGATCAGGCAGGGGGCGCAGCAGATATGTAAAAGGATCTTCATTAAAAAAGCCCCGGTTGTTCCGTGGACGGACATTTCAGGCCGAGGTGCTCGCAGGCCTGCCTGGAGACCATCCTCCCCCGGTTGGTGCGTTTAAGGAACCCGACCTGCAGCAGGTAAGGTTCCACGGTATCCGCGATAGTATCCGCTTCCTCATTAAGGCTCGCGGCCAGAGACTCAATGCCTACCGGTCCCCCGCCGTAATATTCTATGATCATCCTGAGCACTTTCCTGTCCATCTCGTCCAGCCCGGCGTCGTCTATGCGCAATTGGCCAAGAGCGCTGCGCACCATCTGCATATCTATGCGCTGTCTGCCGCCGACCTGGGCGTAATCTCTTACCCTGCGCAGAAGCCTGTTGGCTATCCTGGGCGTGCCGCGCGACCTGCGCGCCAGTTCGTCGGCCGCGTCAGAAGCGATCTCGATGTTCAATATCCCCGCGGAACGCCTGATGATCGCCGCCAGTTCTCCGGGGGCGTAAAAATCGAGATGGTAAAGTATACCGAATCTGCTCCGCAAGGGAGCGGACAGCAATCCGGAGCGGGTGGTCGCGCCGATGAGCGTGAACGGTTTAAGATTGAACTTTATCGTTTTGGCGTAAGGGCCTTTGTCGATGACGAAATCTATCTGGAAATTTTCTATGGCCGGATAAAGGAACTCTTCGACCACTTTCGACAGGCGGTGTATCTCGTCGATAAAAAGGACATCGCCTTTCTCCAGGTTGGTAAGGATACCGATAAGGTCTCCCGCCCTTTCTATGGCGGGACCGGAGGTGGCGGTTATCTTGGAATTCATTTCATGCGCGATGATGCGCGAGAGGGATGTTTTACCCAGCCCCGGAGGCCCGGAAAGCAGCACATGTTCCAGCGGCTCGCCGCGCTGCGCCGCCGCCGCCAGGCAAACCTTTAAATTGGACACTACTTCTTTCTGCCCGACGAAATCTTCCAGCCGCTCAGGGCGCACGGAAAGATTTATGACTACGTCTTCTTCCGTCTCGATCTTGTCAAAGACAGCCGGCTGCGGAACGGCAGCGCCGGCGCTAATTAATTTCCGTCTGGCCTGTTCTGTCATAAGGGATAATATTCTCGTTGTTCCTGACTATCTCTATTTCCTGGAACAGACCGCGCTGCACCGCGACAATTTCCTTCATACGCACCAATTCCAGGATGGACAGAAAAGTCACCGCCACCTCTATCTTGTTCTTTGCCTGCCCGAACAGCTCTGAAAGAGTGGCGAATTGTTTTATCAGCAAAAGGTGCAGTATCTGGTGTATCTTCTCTTCGACGGTGAACTCATCCTTTATCACCTCATAAAAGATCTCCTTGGGCACTTCCTGCATCGCCTTGGAGAAAGCGCTGATCAGATCGAATATACTGGCTTCAAAATAACCGTCCTTGCTTTCCCGTTCTCCGTCTCCCGCGGCTATCTCCTCTTTGTCCAACGGGCGTGCGCGTTTAAAAATATCCATCTGCACGGCTTCACGCTGTTTCAATTCATCGGCGACTTTCTTAAATTTCTCATACTCCAGCAGCCTCCTGACCAGTTCGGCGCGCGGGTCAACCTGTTCCTCCTGTATTTCTTCA
>JBAZGW010000084.1:0-5944 GCA_041652635.1 Candidatus Omnitrophota bacterium
AAAAGTCCGCGCGGCTGACGATCTTAATCTTACTCAGCTTTGCCGGGGTGGGGGGACAATGTCTCTTCCCATTCCCAGGCAAAAAAGAAGTTTCTGTTTACATAATTATTGAACATATATATAATATAAGTTTGTGTAGTCTATAAACTGCGGATAATGCCGGAAAAACAGGCCGCGCGGCCGTTTGGATAATATTTTGCCAGCGTAGAATATAACCTGTTCCTATCGCGCTGTTAAATAAGTTCTTTAGACAGCGCACAGAGTCCGCCGCAGACGGACGCTTGCCCTGCATTCTAACGAAGAGAGTAGTGCAGGGATCTGATTTCGATTCTCGACTATCCGGAATTTATGTAACAGTGTTCCTAAAAAATGATTTCACGGGAGGGAGCTATGGCGCAATTCAACGGACAAGAGAAACGTAAATATCCCAGGGCAGCCGGCCGTTTTGTGGTCTCTTACAGGGTTTTTGAAGAAGCGAACAACGTGGATATTTCCCAGACTAGGAATCTTAGCCTGGGCGGGATGCTTTTAACCACCAACCGTTCTTTCGACCCCGGCACCAATCTGGCCCTGGAAATACGGCTGCCTTTCGATTCGCACCCTATACTGTTGATGGGCAGAGTGGTGGAGTCCAGAGAGATCAGCAAAGATATGATCTATGATACCCGCATACAATTTTCCGCGATAGACGACAACCACCGCAGGGTCATCGGCGGCACTGTGGATTATCATCTTAAAAACGCAAAGAAATAGGTAGAAAAGCGAGGTCGGTCCGATGAGCGCCAGGAAGATAAACATAGGTTTAATAGGGTTTGGCAATGTGGGCGCCGGTATGATCAAGATCCTGCGCGATAAGAAGGCGGTATTGCGCGAGAAGACCGGTATGGAAATGGTGCTGAAGAAGGTTTGCGATAAGGATATCTCCGCCAAGCGCGGCGTTTCGCTCGACAAATCGCTTCTGACCAATAACGTTGCGGATATCCTGGACGATCCGCAGATAGACATCGTAGTGGAATTGATCGGCGGGATAAACCCGGCGCGGGAGTTCATTACCGAGGCGCTTAAAAAAGGCAAGAACGTGGTGACCGCCAATAAAGCCCTCCTGGCGCATCACGGCACGGACATCTTCACTTTGGCGCAGGACAGGGGAAAAAGCGTTTATTTCGAGGCTTCGGTGGGGGCCGGCATCCCCATTATAAAATCCCTGCGCGAAGGGCTGGTGGCCAATAATTTCTCAGGGGTCTTCGGCATCGTCAACGGCACGACCAATTTCGTCCTTTCGCGTATGTCCTCGGAGAACTGCAGTTTTTCCGAGGCGCTTAAAGAAGCACAGAAACGCGGATTCGCGGAGAAAGACCCCACGCTCGATATCGAGGGGATGGATTCCGCTCATAAACTGGTGATCCTCACTTATCTGTGCTTCGGCAGGATGGCGCGCATCGGGGAAGTTTACGTGGAAGGGATCTCCAGGGTTTCCCTGCAGGATATAAATTACGCCAAGGAACTCGGTTTCGAGATCAAACTGCTGGCGATAGCCAAGAAAGAAGGCGACGCGCTGGAGGTCCGGGTGCATCCGACGTTGATCCGTTCCGGCCACCTTTTGGCTTCGGTGGACGGCGTGTTCAACGCGATCTTCGTATCCAGCGACTTGGCCGGCGAGCTATTGTTTTACGGTCCCGGCGCCGGGCAGTTGTCCGCCGCCTCGGCCGTGGTTTCCGATTTGGTTGACCTGGCGCAGGACCTAAAAGCCGGGATGTTCAGGCCGACGTTGAATATCACCCCGGATGAAGGGGTGAAACGCCTGCGCAGCATAGACGAGATAGAGAGTCGTTATTACATCCGGGTGATGGCGGACGATAAGCCCGGCGTGCTGGCTAAAATATCAGGGATATTCGCCAAATTCGGCATCAGCATCGAATCCGTTACCCAGAAATCGGCGCGCAGCGGGCAGGCGGTGCCGATAGTGATGGTGATACACGACGCCCTGGAGAAAAACTGCGTTTGGCGCTGGCGGTGATCGATAAACTGGACGTGATCAAGGAAAAAGCGGTGGCGATACGCATAGAGGAGATATAAGAGCGATGCTTTACGGCGGACTGATAGAAAAATACCGGCAATACCTTCCGGTCAGCGATGCCACCCCGGTGATCACTCTCAACGAGGGGAATACTCCGCTGGTGTTTTCCCCGTATTTGAGCTCAAGGATCGGAAAAAACTATGAAGTCTATCTTAAATACGAAGGCTTGAATCCCACGGGTTCCTTTAAAGACCGCGGTATGACCATGGCGATATCCAAGGCCTGCGAAGAAGGCTCGCGGGCGGTGATCTGCGCTTCCACCGGCAATACTTCCGCCTCCGCCGCCGCATACGCCGCGCGCGCCGGGATCAAATGCGTGGTCTTGATCCCCGACGGGCATATCGCTATGGGAAAGTTAAGCCAGGCTTTGATACACGGTGCGCTGGTGCTGCAGGTGCGCGGGAATTTCGACGACGCTCTGCGTTTAGTGCGCGAGACGGCGCAGAAGTATCCGATAACGCTGGTGAATTCGCTGAATCCTTACCGCATCGAAGGCCAGAAGACCGCGAGTTTCGAGATCTGCGACGCTTTCGGCAGCGCGCCGGATTTTCAGGTGATGCCCGTGGGCAATGCCGGCAACATCACCGCTTACTGGAAAGGCTATAAACAATACAAGCAGGAAGGCAGGATAAACGCTTTGCCGCAACTGCTGGGGTTCCAGGCCGAGGGAGCGGCACCGATCGTCAAGGGCAGGATCGTGGAAAACCCGGAGACCATCGCCACCGCTATCCGTATCGGCAATCCCGCCAGCTGGAAACAGGCGGAGCAGGCCAGGGACGAGTCCGGCGGGTTGATCGATATGGTTTCCGATGAAGAGATACTGGAAGCATATAAATTGTTGGCGGCCAGGGACGGAGTTTTCGCCGAGCCGGCCTCATGCGCCTCGATCGCGGGCCTGCTTAAACTGGCAAACTCGAGATTCTTCTTAGGGACCGCGAAAAAATCCCGCGTAGTCTGTATTCTTACCGGTCACGGATTGAAGGATCCGGACAGAGCGATCAAAAGCGTGGATAAACCGAAGACTGTTAACGCCGAGATGAAAGAGATATTGGAGCAGATAGGGTTCTAAAATTACGGTTACTAAGGATGAGGGACGAAGCACGAAGGATGAACGGGAAATAGTAACTATTACAGTCGACCATAGTCGATAGTCCATAGATTATCGATGCGATGGATAGTCAATGATTTGAAACAAGGATCACGGGTTTGTTCTTTAGTATTCAGTGTGTTTGTTTCTAAAACTGTGGTCCATGGACTATGGACAGTGGACTGTTCTTCTAATAGGAGTTTTAGCATAGATGAAAGCCAAAGCGAAATGTAAGGCCAATGTTCTGAAAGATAAGAAAGTGTTGATTACCGCGGGCCCGACCTGGGTACCGATCGACGACGTGAGGGTGATCAGCAATACCGCCACCGGGGAAACTGGGCTGTTGCTGGCGGAAGAAGTCAGGAAATGGGGAGCGTCGGCGCGCGTTCTGCTCGGCCCGTCCCTCTTGGAGTTCAGAGGCGGGAGCGTCAAACATACCGAGCCTTTTAAGTTCTTTTCCGACTTGCAGGAAAAGCTGGCGCGCGAACTGGTGCGCCGTAAATACGACGTGGTCATACACTCGGCGGCGGTATCCGATTATCAGCCCAGGCACGCGCATCGCAAGAAGATACCTTCCGGGAAAAAGAATCTTTCTTTGAAGCTGGCGGCGACGCCTAAGATCATCGATTCCATTAAGAAACAGGACCCGGATCTGATGCTGGTGGGATTTAAGTTCGAGCCGCAGGCCGGGGCCAAGGAATTGCGCCGGGAGGCGATGGAACTGGCGGAACGCTGCGGCGCGGAGATCGTGGTCGCCAATACCATCCGTAATAACCTGTATGAGGCGTATATCGTCAAGGACGGTAAATTGAGCGGGCCTTTTTGTTCCAAGAAAAACCTGGCTGTGCATCTGGTGCGCTGTATAGCGGAGGGATTGTCGAAGAATGTCGCTTAAAAAGGGAAAGTTTAGATACGCGGTGTTAGTTGCCGACGGCATGGCCGATTATCCTTTGCAGGAACTCGCGGGCAAGACTCCGATCGAAGCCGCGGATACCCCGGCTATGGATCTCCTGGCCAGGGAAGGCATGCTCGGCACGGCAAAGACCATTCCCGATAAAATGGCCGCCGGCTCGGACGTGGCGAATATGTCCATAATGGGTTATAACCCGGCGGAGTTCTATGTCGGGCGCGGCCCGCTGGAAGCGGCCAATCTGGGCGTTGAAATGAAAGACGGGGATGTCGCCTTCCGCTGTAATCTGATCACCGCCTCCGGAGATATCCTGGAAGACTACAGCGCCGGCCATATCAGTTCCAGGGAGGCGGAACAGCTTATAAAATCCATCGACCGCAATTTGGGCGGAGGGAATTTTAAATTCTATCCGGGCGTGAGTTATCGGCATTTGATGCTTGCTTCAGGCGGGGTTTCACTTGGATTACACGAGACTGACTGCCGCCCGCCGCACGATATCGCCGGCCGGGAGATATCGCGTAATCTGCCTAAAGGCCCCGGCGCGCAGTATTTGATAAAATTGATGAGCGATTCCCGCGGCCTGCTGGAAGGGCAGGAGATCAACCAGGTGCGCATAGATCTGAAAGAGAACCCGGGTAATATGATCTGGCTCTGGGGACAGGGCAGGAAGCCGCGTATGCCGCGTTTCAGCGATATGTTCGGGATAAGCGGCAGCGTTATTTCCGCGGTCGACCTTCTGAAAGGGCTGGGGCGCATAATCGGCCTGGACGTGATAGACGTGCCCGGCGCCACCGGATATTACGATACTAATTACGAAGGCAAGGCCGAGGCCGGAGTGCAGTCGCTGGAAAAACACGATTTCGTTTTCGTGCACGTGGAAGCGCCGGACGAAGCCGGGCACAACGGCGACCTGCGCCAGAAAATAACCGCCATCGAGCGTTTCGACCATGCCGTGGTGCGCCGGTTCCTTGACGCGGCAAAGAAAGATCCAGGCCTGCGCATATTGGTTATGCCGGACCATCCCACGCCGGTGGCATTGCGCAGCCACGCTGCGGATCCGGTTTGTTTCGGGATGTACGGCGCGGGCGTAGCCTCAGGCAGCGCCGCCGCCTACAGCGAGAAAGAAGCGCAGAAGAGCGGGGTGAATTTCGAGAAGGGTCATGAGTTGATGAGGTATTTCATAAATCAAGGGCTTTAAACGGAGGGGAAGTTTAGATGAGTGGACGTTTGGTAGTGCAGAAGTTCGGCGGCTCTTCGGTAGCCAATGTGGAGAAGATACAGAACGTCGCCAAGCGAGTGGCCTCTTACAGGAAGAGAGGCGACAACCTGGTGGTGGTGGTTTCCGCCCTGGGCGATACTACCGATGAACTTATAGAATTGGCCTCAAAAATAAACAGCGAACCTTCGGAGCGTGAGATGGATATGTTGCTTTCCACCGGAGAACAGATATCGGTGGCTCTCCTGGCCATGGCTATACATAAACTCGGTTACGAGGCGATCTCATTGACCGGATTGCAGGTGGGGATCATAACCGACCGCAGCCATACCAGGGCCCGTATATTGAAGATAAACCCCGCGAAGGTCAAGGCGGAGCTGGACAAAGGCAGGATCGTGATCGTCGCCGGGTTCCAGGGAGTTACCCCGGAGCAGGATATCACCACGCTTGGACGCGGAGGATCGGACCTGACGGCGGTGGCGCTGGCAAAAGAACTTAAGGCCGATGAGTGCGAGATATACACGGATGTGGAGGGTATATTCACCACCGACCCCAGGATAGAGCCTTCGGCCAGGAAGTTGTCCGCCATCACTTACGACGAAATGCTGGAGATGGCTTCGCTTGGCGCCCAGGTGATGCAGGCCAGGTCCATCG
>JBAZGW010000085.1:0-5931 GCA_041652635.1 Candidatus Omnitrophota bacterium
ATCTATGATAAAGCAGAGGATTACGTGGAAGGATTGACGGGGCTGGGCAAGGAGGAATACGAGCTTAACCGTTATGCTTCGGAACTGGAATATGAAATGGAATTGGCGGCGCGCAACCTGCAATTTGAGAAAGCCGCCGCCATCAGGGATAAACTTAAAGAGATCGGGAGGCTGAAAAAATGAACATTATAAAGCCGCTTTTGGCGTTTGATATCGGCAACACCAATATCACGGCCGGTGTTTTTGAAGACGAGCGGCTCCTGCGGCGCGTCAATATACCCACCGCCTGCGCGGAAAAGTGCGTCGGGGCTTTGCGCCGTATAGGCGTAAAAGACGCCCGGGGAATAATTATCTGCAGTGTGGCCCCTGCGGCAACGCTTGCTTTTTGCCGCGGCCTGCGGCTGGTATCCCCTTTAAAACCGGTTATAGTAGGGAAGAAAGGCGCGGTAGTCCCATTAAAGAATCTTTATAAGCGGCCGAAAGATGTCGGGCAGGACCGTTTGGTAAACGCTTATGCCGGTATGAAATTGTTCGGAACGCCTTTGATCAGCGTGGATTATGGGACCGCGGTCACCTTTGACGCGCTATCCGGCCGCAAAGAATACCTGGGGGGATTGATACTTCCCGGTATGAGTATGCAGCTGCGCGCCTTGTATGACGGCACCGCGCTTCTGCCGAAGGTGAAACTGCGGGCCCCTGGCAAATTATTGGGCCGCGACACGCAAGAGAGTATTTTAAGCGGAGTAGTGCATGGAATGGCGGCGCTGAGCGGCGACATCTGCGCTAGGATCAAAAAGCAGACCGGCGGCAAGGCGGTCGTTATCGGGACCGGAGGCGATATCGGTTTGATCAGTCGTTATAGCCAAGCCTTCGATCACATAGAACCCGACTTGACCCTTAAAGGATTACAGCTTTTGTTCGAGCATTTCCGCGCCGGTAAAAAACAGGGTGCCGGGTGTTAGGTCCCGGGGGTTGGGTCTTAGGCCCTGTGTTTTTATAATTTGTTCTCCTACGCAGAAAACCCCAGGTTTTTAAGCCTGGGGATGAATGCGCAGGATGAACGGGAACGTATCGTTGCGCAAAGAGGGGGACTGCTTCGGAGGAATTCCGCATTTTAAAAATGTTCAGACTATTTCTTGAAATTGAGGGGGCATGATTTGTGGTCTATTGACTACGTTTTTAGAACCCAGAACCTGTCTTTTAGTCGCGGGGCTCCATATTTCTCTTGGGGCGATGATAAGGAATGATATAATATAAACGATAAAGCGTATATGCATAAGGATTGTTATTATGAAAATAATATCCGATGGTTTAACTGTGGATGAATTAAAACAGATGGCCGAGGCGGGGTTCGGGAACTTGGTCAAGGCGGTTGTGGATGTTGAACGCGGACTGGTAGCGATAGACGCGGAACTGCATTCCGACCTGGAAGCCGTTTTGTTGGATGACGGTTCAAAACAAAGTTCTCTCTGGGGTATCAATCTTTATCCGGATCTCCCGGTGGATTCTTTTATTGAATACGACTCAATGATAAATCTCCGCCCTTCTAAGGGCAATAAAAGCTGGGGCGTGGATGATGAAGAAATACGTAAGTTGATAGCCGCCGTTGTGGCGAGGAAAATACGGCGATGAATTATCAGCATAAAGAACTTGCCTCCGGACGTTGGGGGAAACTTACTTTTTTAGAACAAATGGCGAATATAGGCAGCGAGGTTGAACGTGCCGCCAACTGGCGCAGCCGGAGCAATCCGGATTATTCCCGCCGCGCGGCCGAACGCGCCCTGGAATTGACCGATTTGACCATTGGAGTAAGCAAAGGTTTTTCCCGTCTTAAAGAACTAACCAGGATGCGCGAAGCGATCGTGGATGATTTTTTCGGTAAAAATAGTTTTCATTCCACTGACGCCGCCTGGCATAGCTATTTCCTCGCTTTTACCTACGCCGCGAGGAAGAAACGAAGCGCGAGGCACGAAGCATGAGGGAGGAAAAGAAGTCCATAGTAAGGGCTAATCATCAGGGATAGATGCAGAAGCAAGAGATAAGACCGTATTTTAACTTTTACATTCTTCAGAACCCAGAACCAGTTTTTTTCATTGACTCACGCCTTGAAAGGTGTTATTCTATTTTTTAAATTTTCACCGGATGAAAAGACTGGTTCCGGGAGCCGTTGGCTTTGTTCCACAACAGGAAAAAGGAGGCAGTAGAAATGTTTTTTGATTTTCTTTGGTTGGCACCGGTAGGTTCGATCCTGGCATTATCTTTTGCCGCGTATCTCGCCTTTTTTATTATGAAACAAGACCAAGGGAATGAGCGAATGAAAGAGATCGCCCTGGCGGTCAAGGTGGGAGCCAGAGCTTACCTGAAGAGACAATACACGGGCGTAGCGATCTTTTTCCTTGTGGTCTCTTTGATATTGTTTTATCTTGTTTCCAAGAATTACCTGGCGATATTTGTTCCTTTCGCTTTTCTTACCGGCGGTTTCTTTTCCGGGCTTTCCGGTTTTATAGGTATGACCATCGCCACTAACGCCTCCAACCGCACGGCACAGGCGGCCAGCAAAAGCCTTAATTCAGGCTTGAGAGTGGCTTTTTCCAGCGGCGCGGTCATGGGCATGGTCGTGGTCGGCCTTGGTTTGTTGGATTTGAGCATCTGGTATTACTTCCTTAATTGGTATTATGGGACGCACTCTATCCCCGGCGGCTTGGATAAGATCACCGCGATCACTTCCACTATGTTATGCTTCGGTATGGGCGCGAGTTCACAGGCGTTATTCGCGCGCGTGGGCGGAGGTATTTTTACCAAGGCCGCGGACGTGGGTGCCGATCTGGTAGGTAAGGTTGAGGCAGGTATTCCCGAGGACGACCCGCGCAATCCTGCGGTGATCGCCGATAACGTCGGGGACAATGTCGGAGACGTCGCCGGTATGGGCGCGGACCTGTATGAATCATACGTCGGTTCCATAGTGGCCACATCCGCTCTTGGTGTTGCCGCGGGGTTGGGCCTTCCCGGAGTGACCGTGCCGATGGTTATGGCGGCCGTAGGCGTGTTCGCCTCCATAATCGGGACTTTCTTCGTTAAAAGCCGGGAAGAAGCGAGCCAGCGGGTATTACTGGCCGCTTTGCGAAAAGGCGTGTTTGTCAGTTCTTTCCTGGTGGCGGTCATCTCTTTCTTTCTTGTCAAATATACTCTGGGTATGCAGCACATCGGCGTTTATTACTCGGTGCTCGCGGGTTTGATCGCCGGAGTGATCATCGGCCTTTGCACCGAATATTACACCTCCAGCAATTTTAAGCCTACCCAAAGCATAGCCGATTCGGCTTTGACCGGTCCGGCTACCGTGATCATCGGAGGTATGGCGGTCGGGATGATGTCCACCGCGGCCCCGGTGATCATCGTTTGTTTGGCGATCATGTCAAGTTTCTTTATGTCGGGAGGCGCCTCCAATTACGGGGCGGGGCTTTACGGTATCGGTATCGCGGCGGTCGGAATGCTTTCCACTCTCGGGATTACCCTGGCAACGGATGCTTACGGGCCCGTGGCCGATAACGCCGGCGGCAATGCGGAAATGTCCCATCTTCCTCCGGAAGTCAGAAAAAGGACCGATGCTTTGGATGCCTTGGGTAATACTACCGCGGCTACAGGAAAGGGTTTTGCCATCGGTTCCGCCGCTTTGACGGCGCTGGCCTTGATCGCCGCTTACCGCGACCAGGTCTCGTTTTCAGGCAAGGAGCTTTCTTTAAGCCTGATGAATCCTAACGTATTGATCGGATTGTTCCTGGGAGGAATGCTGCCGTTCCTTTTTTGCGCGTTGACTATGCGCGCCGTCGGCCGCGCCGCAGGCAAGATCGTGGTCGAGGTCCGCAGGCAGTTCAAGGAGATAGTGGGGTTGCTGGAAGGTAAAGCCAAGCCCGATTACGCGCGCTGCGTGGATATCGCCACCGTGTCCGCTCAGAAAGAAATGGTGCCCGCGTCTTTGTTGGCGATCTCGGCGCCTATACTGGTCGGTATCTTTATAGGAGTGGAAGCGGTAGTCGGATTGTTGACCGGCGCCACCGTGACCGGGTTCGTTCTGGCGGTTATGATGGCGAATTCCGGCGGGGCCTGGGATAACGCGAAGAAATATATAGAAGAGGGGCATCATGGAGGAAAAGGGTCTCTGGCGCACAAAGCCGGCGTCGTGGGCGATACCGTGGGCGATCCGTTCAAGGATACCTCCGGCCCCAGTTTGAATATTTTGATCAAACTGATGTCCATGGTTTCCATCGTGTTCGCGTCGTTCATTATCTCGAATACGTTCTTTAAATAACCATAAGGCGGCGAATAACGTCAAGGGGCGCTTCTTAAAAGAGGGAGCGCCCCTTTTTTTCTGCTTGCCATTTCCCGATAAGAGAATAAAATAATATTATTATGAAATCCGGTTTTTCTTTCCTGGAAGTGGTTATTACTTTGGTCATTATTCTGGCTCTCTTGGTCATGGGCTTTGCCGCCCTGAAGGATATCATAGAGAAGTCCCGCGTTTCCGAGGCGCGTTTCGTGCTGGGACAGTTGCGTAACGCGCAGGCAGCGCGCAGTATGTTCACCGGTGAGTGCGCCCAATCGGTAAATGAACTTGATGTTATCGCTCCCGATAAATGCGCGCCCACTCATTATTTTCGTTATTATCTTTCTTCCGACTGCCAGAGAGGCGTAGCCGAAAGGTGCGTCAGGGGTGGCAGAGAGCCTCAGTCCAAGGTGCCTTACACCGTCTCGCTCGACTTCCGGACAGGGGTATTCAAATCAAGATAAGATCAGCGGTCTGGAGCCGGCGGTTTCCCGGAACGGAACACCGCGATGTCCTCCTAAGGCTCTGAAGAAGGCGGCGTCCGGGTTTTATCCGCGTCAGCCTCGGCCGCTAATGTGTAAAAGAGGGCGGCCTTTATAATGGATGACCTGGATTTTATCCAGCGTTGCGCCTTGGGCGATAAGGCGGCCTGGAGCGAATTCGTCGAGAAGTATTCCCAGCTTATTTATAGCTCTATACATAACGCCTTGAAGGCCAGAGGGGCGGTTCCCGCCCCGGATGTGAACCCGCAGGATATCCTCCAGGAAATATTCCTTTCTTTGGTCAAAGACGACTTCCGTAAATTACGCACCTTTCAGGGCAGGAACGGGTGCAGTTTGGCAAGCTGGCTGCGTCAAGTCGCGCTTAATGCCTGTATAGACCGTTTACGCAAGGCCCATCCGGTTTATCCTATGGAAGATTCATCTAAAGAGGAATATCGTGAAGTATCCGGTAATGCCGTTGCGGACGCCGCCGGCTCCGTCCAGGAGAGTGAAAGGGCCGATCATTTGAAGAGTTGTATCGACAGGCTGGGATTGGATGACAAATATTTCATCGAATTGTATGTCGGACGCGGTTTACGCTTGGTACATCTGCAAAAACTGCTGCGTAGTTCCAGAGGAGCTGTGGATATGCGAAAAGCGAGAGTGGTGCGTAAATTACGCGATTGTTTCCGGAGCAAAGGATATATCTTCGCCTCGGATTGACCGGGCCGGGAGAGAGTATGGGTGACATGGGACTTATAAAGAAAGTTTACGCGCGCTGGAAAGCCTCGCGCCGCGCCGGTTCCGGAGAACATCCGGATGAAGAGACACTTGCCTGTTTTTTGGAAGGGCTGTTGTCCAGGAGGGACGAGGCGTATTTGAAAGAACATATTCTGGACTGTCCGAGATGCGCGGAAATCATCGCCGCCGGAGCCGTTGAAGAAGACGAAGTTTGCACTCCGTTGTTGGAAGACGCTTTTATCCGGCACTTGAAAAGCGTTTGTCCCGTTTGCGAAGATACCTCTTGCGAAGCCGAATTTTCCTGGAAAGACGGAGTATTGCGTCTTTTGCGCGCAGCGGGAAAATTCACGTTGCGCGAATACGCCGTGGAAGACTTGAGCAGGGGCG
>JBAZGW010000086.1:0-5621 GCA_041652635.1 Candidatus Omnitrophota bacterium
CGGGGTCAAGAAGACGCACATAATCGACGCCAGGATCCCGCACGGCCTGCTGCTGGAGATATTTACCGATCAGGGCGTCGGGACGGAGATCAACCATTAACCATTTTAGAAAATGAAAAAAGAAGAAATATTCAAAGAATACGAGGAGCATATCCTTCCTACTTACCGGAAGATCCCGCTGGTTTTTGTCAAGGGCAAAGGCAGCCGCCTTTGGGACCTTCATAATAAGGTCTTTCTGGATTTCTTCCCGGGCTGGGGCGTGAATAACCTCGGGCACTGCCATCCTAAAGTAATGTCGGCGGTCAGGGACCAGTCGGCGCGCCTGATCTTCGTGCCTAATTCTTTTTACAATTTGTGCCAGGCCCAGCTTGCCAGGGAACTTTCTTTTTATACTTTTCCGGCATCGTATTTTTTTTGCAACTCCGGGGCTGAAGCTAATGAGGCCGCGATAAAATTCGTCCGGCAGTTCGGGGCGGGCAGGCACGAGATCATAACTTTCGAGAATGCCTTTCACGGCAGGACCATGGGTGCCCTTGCCGCCACCGGCCAGGAGAAATATCAGCGCGGTTTTGGGCCGATGTTGGCCGGTTTCAAGAGTGTGCCGTTCAATGATATCGGGGCGGTGGAGAATGCGGTGGGGCCGAATACCGCGGCCGTGATGCTGGAATTGATACAGGGGGAAGGCGGCATTAATGTGGCGAATAAGGAATTCGTAGTTTCTTTGAGGGAGATCTGCGACCGCAGAAAACTGCTGCTTATCGTGGATGAGGTCCAGACGGGTATCGGCAGGACCGGGAAGATGTTCTGTTATCAGAATTACGGCGTCGTGCCCGATATACTCACGCTGGCAAAGGCCTTGGGCGGCGGTTTTCCCATCGGGTTAATGGCGGTAAAGAAGGAGTTGTCGGGCGTCCTGGGGCCCGGTATGCACGCCTCTACTTTCGGCGGCGGCCCGGTGATCTGCAAAGCCGCTCTGGCTGTGCTGAGGGCGGTGCGCAGGGAAAAACTGCTGGAAAACGCGGTAAGTATGGGAGAATATCTGAAGGCGAGATTGACCGTGCTTAAAGATAAATACCCGGTAATAAAAGAAGTGAGGGGGATGGGGTTGATGCTGGGTATAGAGCTTTCGGTCCCCGGGGACGCGGTTGTCGCATCCTGCAGGGAGAACGGCCTGCTGATCAATTGCACTCATGAAAATGTGTTGCGGGTTATGCCGGCTTTGAATGTTACCAGAGGCCAGGTAGGTAAAGCCGCCGGCATACTTGCCCGCGCGTTAGCGCGTCTTTAATAATCGGAACGCAGAATTCCTGCGGTTTTCGGCAGACAGGGGGAAACGGACAGTGAAAAAGGACCTTATTTCGATAAATGATCTGACGGCGGATGAAATAAAAAGCATATTCGCGTTGACCGCTAAATTAAAGAAGAACAGTCCCGGATATTCCCGCGCGCTCTCCGGAAAAACCCTTGCGCTGCTTTTTCAGAAACCTTCAAATAGGACCAGGGTCTCTTTTGAAGTGGGGATCTTTCAGCTCGGAGGCCATTGTATTTATCTCGGACCGGACGAGATAAAGCTGGGAGTGAGAGAGGCTACCAGGGACGTCGCCAGGACGCTTTCCCGTTATGTGGACGGGATAGTCCTGCGGACTTTCGCGCACAATAATGTGCTGGAAATGGCGGAGTACGCGTCCGTGCCGATCATCAACGGGCTTTCGGATTTCTCGCATCCCTGTCAGGCGCTGGCGGATATTTACACTGTCATAGAGAAGGGGAAGAATGTCGGGAAGATGAACTTCGTTTATGTCGGCGACGGCAATAACGTATGCAATTCGCTTATTTTCGCCTGCGCTAAACTCGGGATAAATATGCGGGTGGCGACACCGTCCGGTTATGAACCGGATAAGAAACTTCTTTCTGAAGCTTCCGAGTTGTCCGCTTCGCGCGGAAGCAGGGTAGAGCTTTTTAAAGACCCGTTTAAGGCCGCAGAGGCCGCGGACGTTATTTATACGGATGTCTGGGCCAGTATGGGACAGGAGAAAGAGACCGCCAAAAGGAAAAAGGATTTTAAAGGTTTTCAGGTGAACGCCCGTCTTCTCGGCGCGGCAAAGAAGGATGTCCTCGTGATGCATTGCCTGCCCGCTCACCGGGGCGAAGAGATCACTGATGAAGTGCTTGACGGCAGGCATTCCGTTGTCTTTGACGAAGCCGAGAACAGGATGCATGTGCAGAAAGCGGTATTGATGAAATTCCTGGGAGCTAAGGGCAGGAATTGATATTCCGGCGGTGTCGAATATGGCGGCCCCGCTTAATTACAGACGGAGAGCAAAATGAAGAAAGTGGTGTTGGCTTATTCCGGCGGATTGGATACTTCCTGTATCGTCCGTTGGCTGAAGGAAAAAGGTTATGAGGTGGTTTGTTTCATCGCCGACCTCGGGCAGGGGTTGGGTAATGGCGAGGACTTTGGTGAAATAGAAAAGAGGGCTCTGGTAGCCGGGGCTTCCCGCGTCTATATAAAAGACCTGAGAAAAGAGTTCATAGAAGATTTTATAATCCCGGCGCTTAAGGCGGACGCGGTTTACGAAGGGAAATATCTGTTGGCCACCGCTCTGGGCAGGCCGTTGATCGCGAAATACCTGGTGGATATCGCCCGCAGGGAGAAAGCCACGGCAGTGGCGCACGGCTGTACCGGTAAAGGTAACGACCAGGTCAGGATAGAAGTTACCGTGGGGATGTTGGATCCCGGCCTGGAGATCATCGCGCCGGTAAGGGACTGGGAATTCAGATCGAGGGAGGAAGAGATAGAGTATGCCAGAAAATTCGGCATACCGATAGACGTTACCAAGAAAAAACCGTACAGTATCGACAGGAATATCTGGGGGATCAGCATTGAAGCAGGGATCCTGGAAGACCTGGAGCAGGAACCACCCGAGGACGCCTATATGATCACGCGCAGTCCGGCGGCCGCACCGGCAGTCGCGAAATACATCGAAGTGTCATTTGAGAAAGGCATTCCTTGCGCTTTGGACGGGGAGAAAATGCCCGCGGACGCGTTGATACAGCGTTTGAACGAGATCGGAGGCGGTCACGGGGTGGGGCGCTGCGATATGGTCGAGAACAGGCTTGTGGGGATAAAGTCCCGCGAGATCTACGAGGCCCCCGGAGCCACCATATTGCACCAGGCGCACAAGGAACTGGAATGTCTTGTATTTGACCGCGAACTGGCGCATTTTAAAGAGGGCATTACGCTTAAATATTCGGAAATGATCTACAACGGTTTGTGGTATTCTCCCTTACGCGAGGCGCTCGGTAAATTCGTGGATTCCACCCAGGCCACCGTTACCGGCAGCGTGCGGCTCAAGCTTTTTCGCGGTAACTGCCAGGCCGTCGGCCGCAAGTCGCCGTACAGTTTGTATGATAAAGAGTTGAGCACTTACGGGCAAGAAGATAAATTCGACCAAAAGCTGGCGGAGGGGTTCATCAAACTTTGGGCTATGCCTTATAAAGGGGCGAAGAGGCGGGGAAAGACGGGATGAAAAAAGACAGGCGATCCGGAGGAAGGAAGTTGTGGGGAGGAAGGTTCGGCGGCGGGACCGACGGGGAATTTTTTGATTTTCAGCGTTCGTTGGATTACGACTTCAAACTGGCGGAGTACGATATTTCTCATTCCCTGATCCACATCGGCGCTTTGCTGGACGCGGGATTATTGAGCGGGAAGGAATATTCTTCTTTAAAGAAAGCCTTGCGGAGCCTGTTGAAGCGTGTCCTCAGCGAAGGCCCGGGGTTCATTGTTTCCGCAGGCGCCGAGGATATCCACAGCTATATCCATGGGCAGGTGGAGAAAGAAGCGGGGGCGGCGGCCATGAAACTGCATACTTTGCGTTCCCGTAACGACCAGGTCGCTTTCGACGAGAAGTGGTATTGCCTAAAGGAGTGCGCCGGGACCGCCCTGTTGCTGGATTCCCTGATCCTTTCCCTGAAGACGCTTTCGGACAGGCATCGCGGCAGTTTGTTCTTGGGCTACACGCATACCCGCAGGGCGCAGGTTATAACTTTTGATCTTTATTTGGGGGCTTTCGGTTCTATGTTCAGCCGCGACAGGCAGAGGCTGGAAGATTACTTCGGCAGGCTGCGCGTTTGTATAGGAGCGGGTGCCCTTGCCGGCACTTCTCTCGGGGAAGGCAGCTACGCTAACGCCTTGCGCGCGGTAGTATCGGGTAATTCCGGGAAGATAATGCCCGTTGACAACAGCGTGGACCACGTCAGCGACCGCGATTATATAATCGAGTTGCTTTCGATACTTTCCATTATTCAAATGCATTTGTCGCGTCTGGCGGAGGATTTTATATTGTATTCGGGCAGTGAATACGCTTTGCTGTGTCTGCCGGACGAATTCTGCACCGGGTCTTCGCTTATGCCGCATAAAAAGAACCCGGATCTGCTGGAATTGGTGCGCGGTAACACCGGGCGGGTGTACGGAAGCCTGGTCTGGTTGTTGACCTTGATGAAAGGGCTCCCGTTGAGCTACAACCGGGATATGCAGTTCGACAAAGAGCCGTTGTTCGGGGCTGTGGAGAATTTGAAAAGCGAATTATCGCTTCTTTGCCGTTTCCTGCCTCTGGTAAAAGTCAACAAGCAGGCGGTGGAGGCCGCTTTGTCCGATAAGACATTCTACGCCACGGAGTTGGCCGAATGGCTGGTGCGGGAGAAGAAACTGCCTTTCAAGACCGCCCACGAGACTGTCGGCGCGTTGATACTCGCGGCTGAGAGTTCCGCCAAAGGCATCGACGGCCTGAAAGAAGAAGAATTAAGGCGTATACACCCGGCGTTGAACCGGGCTGTAGTCGGGCGGGTGATGAACCCGGTTTACGCCACGGGCGCCGGGAAACCCGCGTCAGGGAATAAGAAGAACGGTAGAAAGCCGGCCGGATTCAGGCTGCCGTCCGTCCGTATTTAAATCTTAATAATTATGAACAAGAGGGACGGAAATGCATGATTTTATCCGCAAAGGCGGAAAATTATATTGCGAAGGAATGGATCTTAACAGGGTTGCCGAGCGGTTCGGCACTCCGCTTTATGTCTACAGTTATAATACTTTAACAGATCACTTTCTGAAACTCCGGGAAGCCTTCCGGGAAATAGCCCCTTTGATCTGTTATTCGGTCAAGGCCAATTCCAACCTGAGCATATTGAAGATTCTCGTGGAACAGGGGGCGGGGCTGGATATAGTTTCCGGAGGGGAACTCTTCCGGGCCTTGAAAAGCGGCTGTCCGCCGGAGAGGATAGTTTACGCCTCGGTGGGCAAGACGGACAGGGAAATAGAGGAGGCCGTCAGTAAGAAGATACTGTTTTTTAACGTGGAGTCGGAACCGGAATTGGCAAGGATAAATCTTATCGCCGGCAGGTACTCCCGGAGGGTAAAGATCGCTCTGCGTATTAACCCCGACGTGGAAGCGAAGACGCATAAATTCATTACTACCGGAAAGATCACCAATAAATTCGGCGTAGACCTGAATACCGCCGGGCGCGTAATACGATCAAGGAATAAATACCGGTCGCTGGATATCTGCGGCCTGCATATGCACATAGGTTCGCAGATAACCGAAGGCGGGCCTTTCCTTGCGGCC
>JBAZGW010000087.1:0-5537 GCA_041652635.1 Candidatus Omnitrophota bacterium
GGTATCTATGAAACATTGAGTTACGACGCGCGGGCGAACACGCCTTGGAGCCTGACTGGCGAGTACTATAAGCAGGATGAGCAGAAGAACTGGGTCAAGGCAGAGGCACCGGCAGTAAAGGCCGCGGGCACTACGCTGGAAGAAAAAGTGTTCGATTGCCAGAAATATACTCCGTTGTCCTCCGGAAAGAATAATAAAGATCCAGTCACCGTAACTTCCACGGAAAAAGAGGTTTACGGCGCGTCCAACCTCGATACGGAAATAATGGCCGAGTGTCCCTTTATTTCCAGATGCGATAATAATTTCAACCCGAGGGTGGATTATAGAGATGCGGCACAAACTAAATACGCCATTTTAATAACCACCAACAACAGCTGCAGCACCAATGATTTTCAGTCGATGAAAGAGGCGTTGATGTCCAAAGGATGGTCAGAAGATCATATCAGCTATTTCGTGCTGGATGAGTATTATCAGGGGAGTGACGGTAATTATTACGACGATTACGCCAGCGCGGAGAAGTTCTGGGATTACTTATTCCCGGCAGCTTCGGAAAATAAAATGTATAAATCCGGTAACGAAGTAATAATTATGATGTGTTCTCATGGCGGGGACGGTGTAACCAATCATTGCGAGATGTCCCTTTCAGACGTGAATAATTTCATAGACAGGCTGCCCTGTCAGAGAGCGGTGATCATCAACAGCTGTTGGTCGGGAAAGGATATCGATACGTTCGCGGATAATAAAACTATGGTATTGGCAAGCACGGAATCCAGGGGCTATTCCTATACTACTGGACGACCCGAAAGTAAGTCGTTCTTTATTACCAAACTGGCTGAAGGCATTGATCGGAAAGATACTTTAGAGGACGCTTTTGAATATGCCAGTCCTTTGGTAACCGCGTGGGCGAGTAAATATATCTCGCAAGACGGACCTCAATACCCGCAGATATACGATAACGATCTTTCCCGTGATTTTAAATTAGGCGCGCGGCAGGTTGTCGGCGCTTCCAACAGCGGCAACGACCACTGCGCCTGGGCGGCGTTGTCCGCGTACGCCCCGGCGGGGACGACACAAGATGAATTCGTCACCTCCCTTCTGGAAAAGACCTCCGCCTTAGGCGAGGAAGGGGCGGCAGCGGCCGGCAGGGGCGAGATCGCCGGCAGCGCGCTGAAAGGCCAGTTGGATGAATGGGGGTACTCGTTAGATTACTACGATGGGAATACTTTGTCCATTAGCTGGGAAGACCTTACTCCCGGCACAATCGTGCATTTGGACGCGGCCGACGGCGCCGGCCATTACGCGACGATAGTCGACACCGTGGACAAGACCGGCGGAAGCTACGTTATCACTCAGGACAATTACGGTTATCATATGGAATCCAGGGAGACGTTCGAAAGCGAGTTGAGCGGCTGGGGGATCAACGGGATAAGCGCGCAGGCCTCTTATCCGGAAGGATATTACGGCGCGGATAAAAAAGCTTTGGATATCGGCCTTTCCGGCGAAATAGAAGTCAGCGAAAACAGCGGGGTAAAGTCTCTTTATAAATATGAATATGTCCCGGCGGACGAAGCCGCGGCCTGGGATGTGGATAACGACTTGCCGTCCTTGAGAGCGGCAGGTTCCGATGTGCTGGAGAATGCCGGACTGCCGGCCGGGATATATAAGATCACCCCGCTGGAAAATACCGATGTTCAGATGAAACCGGCGGAGTTGGAAAGGGCGACGTTCACCATAAACGGGCAGGAAGTCTCGGCCCAGGAATTCATAGTTAAAGCGGGCGGTTACGGCCTTGATATTCCATTCGGAGGAGAATACGTTGACAGCATTGTGGAAGATGCCAAGGACAGGAACGCTGGGGACGGCCCGCTGGTGATAGGTAACGGCGTCTCAGGGGCCGCGGGCGCGGCGCGGGATATTTCCTCCAGGACAGCCCGGGAATACGCTGAGGAACAGGATAAATACTCCTATACGGCGCGGGGATATGTCCTGAAAGCGGAGTTGAGCAATCAATCCCCGTTGATAGAAGGAGTCCCGTCCAATGCCGCTTTAACGGAAGGTGAAACATTCAGCGCCGAGATCAGGATATCCGACAATGACAACAGCGATGGGTTTACTTCACGCGTGACGGTCTATGACGCGGACGGGACGGAACTCGGCTGGTTGAACAACGCGGGATATATGATGATCGGGGACGGCCCGGACGGGATGAAGGTCGTTTTGACCGATGACGGTTACAAATTCGCGTTCACTCCCGGTTACGATGAAGTTTCGCGCGGGCAGGAGAAAGTGTATACGGTCAAAGTGACGGCCGAAGATCCCACCGCGGTAACGGAAAAAACATTCTCTATCACGGTCGCGGACACAAATACCGCTCCCGAGTTCACCCGGGCGCCCCTGATGAGGGAATCGGTGATCACCGGGCAGGAGATCACCTGGACCATCAGCGCGAACGACAGCGATGATAATGTTAAGTTGTCGGCGGAAAACCTTCCGGAAGGAGCGGTATTCACCGATAACGGGGACGGCACCGCCACGTTCACCTTCACTCCCGATAAGGCCGGCGAGTATCAGGCTGTTACTTTGAGAGCCGAAGAAGTGAATACGCCGGAGGGGGCAAGCGTGACCAGGACTTTCACTCTTGTTGCCTTGCCCGAGGACGCGAAAGTTTCGGGAGTTGTGCCGGTGGTATCCATAAACGATGAAACGGGCGCGGCAAGGGCGTATGTGGATGAGAAAAGGCAGGTGCATTTAGCGTACGGCAACGGGGAAGTTGTTGTTAATGATAAGAATCAGGTTTTTTACAAAGATGGCGAGACCGGTGAATTGACTTATGCTTATGTTCCGAAAATGACTTTGACCGCCCATCCGGACCGTGATGATGAAATAGCCGAGGCGTTCAAAGGTAAAAACAGCTGGCAAGGGGCGGTTATCCTGGATTTTACGAAGGAAGAGGGACAGACAAAGTACCGCACCTGGTTCGATATCGCCGGCGAAGATAATACCGCTTATTACGGGCATACGGAGAAACAGGCGGGCGATGACCGCGAAGGGTTGGCGTTTGTCAGCCCGCAGAAAAGGGATTCTTTGCCTGCCGACGCGGCGCAGTTGGCGGCAGGATATGCGGGTATTATCGAACAGGCGGAGGCTGTAAGGGCAATGACCCCGGAGATATCCGAGGTTAAATATTATTATCTGAACGCCGGATACCATGAAGATACCGATGATGAAGAATATAGCGGGTATATTTCGGTGACCTCAACCGACGGAAGTTTTCACTTGGACCCCTGGAACTTCGAAGACGGCCCTACCGGGATAAAGATCACCGGCACAGAGTCAAGCGAAGAAGACTTGGGCAAGATGACGATGTATAAATTCATGACAAGTAACAGCGGAGTGTTTAACGACGGCAAGGGTATTTTTATCTTGACCCGGGATAAATACCAGTCTTACTCGGAAGAATTCGAAAAAGGCATTGTCGCAACCGCCAAAGCCGCCGGATTGCAATTGATCGTTCCGGATGAGGAAGGCAAATGGCTTACTGAAAATCCCAATCTGTATTACGCCGTCAATATGAAGGAACAGAGCGTTATTGACGAGAAGAGCCCTTATACGGTAAAAAGCACAGCCGGCATCAGCAGTATAATATATGGGCCCGGGATATCACAGCATGCCGATATTTTTGTCTCTACGGTTGACCCGAAAACCGGCAAGTCCACCGGTTCCGGGTATTGGTTGTTCGGTGTTAATGGCGTAGACCTTAATAAAGGGTTTAAAGATCTCGGCGGTAATGAATATCTTTCGCCCGTAAGTGTCACTTCCGACACTCATGATTCATACCGGGTAACGGACTTCGAGACGGGCGACACTTACGTGAAAACCGGAAATAGCTGGGGCCTGGAACAAACAGCGTCCTCTTCTTCTCAGGATTTAAGCCTTCAGCCGGGCAGTGCTATGGATTTCTTCGCGGTCAACTACGGGCTGGCAGGATTGAACGGAGAGAATTCTTTGGTGTCTTATTATTACGGTTTGCGCACTACCTCCGGGACGGCAGTTACTCCGCAGAATGATAAAGTTGACTACGGCGCAGCGAATAATGTGCCCACAGGCAACAAAGTAGCGTATGAATATGACGGTAAATATTACTCTTATAGCAACGATTGGGCGGTCGGAGACCAGGTAATAAGCCGTGATGAGTATGAGCGCCTGGGGGCCGATTCCGGCAGTTATGTGGTAAAAGGCGGGGCGATATATGAAAAAGCGCAAGCCTGGGAGGCCAGCGGCACGCTGGGGGCGCCTGTCTCAGACGGTGTCCTGGGCGTAAGCGGCGGCCTCTCCGGTGACGGTTCATTTTTCAATTTCGAGGGATGGGTGGGGATACAAACTCCGGATGGATGGGTAGGATTGAAGGTGGGTAACAATAAGGAAGGTTTTGATGTTTCTCTTTCCGCCTCAAATGAGATCATCGGTAATGATTACCGGATAATGGGGGCGCATGTTAATTCCGATCCGAGCGTCAGCCTGGGGAGCCATGAATTAAGCGTGGATGATACCTTCAAGGGATTGGATCAGTGGTTGGCGGAAAGCGAGACATATGAATGGAAATCATACACCACTGACGGGTCGCATTATTGGGCGGTATGGCCTTCAGAGGATGATAGTCATAGTTATTTAAATACGCCTATTACTAAGGAAGAATATGAAAAAGCTTTACAGAGCGATTCATTCCGCCGGGATCAAGACGGCACGCTATGGAAGCAGTATCAGATAAAGAATTCCGACCGCTGTATTGAAGCGGGGACCATCCTGGCTCCCGCGGCAGTGGCGGCCGGATCAGCTGCGGCGCCTGCCGTAGGCACTTGGGCGGCAGCGCATTCTTTAGCCGCAGGCATGGTTAAAGAAGGAGTTATTTGGTCAGGGATCGGGAGCATATATGATATAGCTTGTTCTGCGGCCGGGGCCGACATAAACACGAAAACTTTCCTGGAACACCGGGCGTTGGAGTTCTCCGGCGGCAGTGTTTTTAAGACAGGGTACTTTTTCGGGGGGCCGTTTATAAAAAACTCTGAATATTTTAAACGGGGGATAGAAGTAGTCCCGGAACTATTCAAAGGCAAAGTCGCTAAAACAGTGGCGCAAAGCAGTTTTGAAGGGACTCTTTTTTATTCCGCAAGAACGCAGGTTGATCCTGAACAAAAATTCGACTGGGGGACTGCCGGGACGGTTTTGCTTTCCAGCGGCACATTCTCCGGATTCGCAAGAGGTCTTTCCATAAGAAGCAGCGGGCAAAACGTGCATATGGCAGGGGAATTGGCCGCGGACCTCGAAAGCTCAGCAGGTAGTCCGGTTTCTTCTGCCACGGAACAAGCGGTAGTAACGTCGGTCTCTAACTCCGTTACGGAGCAAACGGTGGCGTCTGTTGCCGCTCCCGTTAGAGAGCAAGCGGCAACTACTCTTTTTACTTCTGCCACGGAGCAAGCGGCAGCTAGCGCTCCCAAAGGGACCGGTACCAGTGTCTATCTCAGCACAAAAGGAACATT
>JBAZGW010000088.1:0-5479 GCA_041652635.1 Candidatus Omnitrophota bacterium
ATGGCGGATGATTACGGCTTCTTCGCGTTACCATAGGCTTAACCGGTACGAGCTTCGTTACTTTAGCCGTTACCGTGGTTTAAATTATTTTCCGGCGCGGCGGGCGAAGCCCGACATTTTTTGTGACTGGTAAATAAAGCAGTGATGATCCTTAAACAGGTATCCCGGAGGTGAAGCGTGTTTAAACGAATAGCTTTATTCACGGCCGTTGTATGCTTATCATTCAATCTTTGTGGTTGTGTGGCTCTGTTGGCCGGGGCTGTCGGCGGGGCCGGCACGGCGTTCTGGCTTTCCGGCAAGCTTGTTTATGAAGCGGGTGTTCCTTTTGAGGACGCTTTGCGGGCGTCAAAGGACGGATTGAAAGCGAAGGCGATGCTGATAAGAAAGGAAACCGTCAAGGACGGTCTCGCGCAGTTGATCAGCACTTATTATGACGGCAGCACTGTGTGGGTCGATATCCACCGTATTTCATCCAGTGTTTCCCGGATCGAAGTGCGCGTGGGCGCGCGCGGGAACAAGGCCGCGGAGAGAAGTTTGATGGATAGTATCTCAAGTCGTCTCTGAAGCAGTTAACAGTTTTTTTCTTTAGTGTTGAGCAGGATCTCCAGCGCCAGCCCGGCGAGCGTAACGCCGAATACCGCCGGCACCGTAGGCATACTTCCCAGCGTCTGCCGCTGTCTTCCTCTTTTGAAAGTCTCTTCTTCCTTGGATTCCGCGGTTGAGACCGTCAGGGGTTTTTCCAGCGAGAAAACACAGGGTATTCCGGAAGTTATCCCGTCCTTTTTGAGCCGTTTACGCAGCCTTTGCGCCAGTGGGCAGGATGTTGCCTGCGAAATGTCTCCTGCTTTGACCTCCGAGACGTCTTTTCTTAAGGCGGCGCCCATAGAAGATGCCATCTTTATATTGTTGCGCGCCAGGTAGGAAAGTATCGCGGCTTTCGGGCCGAGCGAGTCGATCGCGTCTATCACTATTCCGCTTCCGGCGCATATCCGCGCGATATTCGTTTCATCGATCATTTCGTTGATCATTGTCACATTGCAGGCCGGGTTTATGCCGAGCACGCGGCCGGCGGCTACTTCGGTTTTGTTCCTGCCTATGGTATTTTCCAGCGCCAGCAGATTGCGGTTCAGGTTGCTTTTTCTAATGACGTCGAAATCCGCCAGTGTGAAATTGCCGATCCCGGCGCGCGCGAGTATTTCCAGGCAATAACTGCCCACCGCTCCCAGCCCGATGATAGTCACGCGGCTTTCGCGCAGGACAGACAATGCCTTTTTACCGAGCAGTAATTCCGTGCGTAAAAAGCGTTCCATTATTCCAGATCCTTTCTTCGAGTTCCGCCCGTTCAACGCGCAATAATCCTGCGGCTTTTGTGTATACGTCAGACAGTAAATGAAGATACGCCGCGCTATTTATTTCTCCGGTATATCTGTAGGGGAAGTCGGTCTCTAATAGTAATTTTTCCTTCGGAATGAGCGAAAGCATTTTCGTGACTCTCGGGTTTCCGGAAGACAGGGCCTGCGGGGAAAAAGAGATGAAGGCGTTTATGCTGATAAGTTCATCCAGCGCTTCCGGAGGCCCGGAGAAGGCGTGCATCAACATGGGCGGGAGTTTTGGGCCGCGGTGTTTCAGGATAGTTAATAATTCTTCCCAGGCTTTCACGCAATGCAGTGTTACCGGCTTGCGCGTCTCGATTGCCAAATCCAGTTGCGCGGAGAAGACCTTCTTTTGTAAGGCGAAATCCGCGCCTCGGTCGCCCTTATCGAGCCCGATCTCCCCGATAGCGCAGGATGGGAATTTGACCAGGAGTTCTTTTAGCGATTTCATCCAGTCAACAGGCGCGTCCGCGATATACCAGGGGTGCAGCCCGAAAAAGGGGAGAATCCCATCTTGATGAGCGATTCTTTCTAACTTCGGCAGGTACTGCGGAGAAGCCGAGTCGCAAAAAATCCTTTTTATTCCGGCGGCGGAAATGTCCCGCAGCAGCTCATTTACCGTCGCGGCGTCAACGGAATCCTGAATATGCGAATGCGCGTCCTGTAACATAGTCTATATAATAGCGAAACAGCTTGACAAAGGCAAGAAAATGGTGATTAAATAGCGATACTTATATTTATTCTCCTACGCAGAAGACCATGGGATGAACGGGAACGTATCGTTACGCAAAGAGGGGGATTGCTTCGGAGGAATTCCGCTCAAGTAACAAAGAAACCCCGGGCGCCTGTCCGGAGCCCTTCGATAAGTTTTAATGCTGAGCAAAGTCGAATGCATTCAGGATAAGTTCCGTCGAAGGATTAGCCCGGGGAGCTTCATTTACTTCAAGTTGTGAAAAATTTGCTTTTTGGGAGAGTATTGTATGAATAAGTATTTATGCCGTCGGCGCGGGAGTGGAAAAAGGTTTTATTTTTTAGAGTTCATTCTGCTTTTTGGGGGTTTTCTTCAAGCAGTTGCCGTATTTCTCCCTGGCGCAGTTCTGGCCGAGGATATGACCGTTACCACCTATTACCCATCGCCTAATGGTTCATACGATGCTTTATCGGTCAAAAGGCTCTCCGTGGGCGATACCAACGCCGACGGCAGTATCAACGCCTCGGACGTCTCCGCGTCCAGCGGGTATCTGCTGGTGGCCGATAGGATCGGCGTCGGCTCTACCAGTCCGGAAGATTCCATACATATAAAGTCTGCCAATTACAGGCTGAGCGTGGAAAACAGCTCCGATTCAGACGGGATAAATTCTGTTTGGGGATCGTTCTCTAGTATCGGACAGGTGCGTAATCCCGGTTTCACATTCGCTGGAGGGACTCTGGGATTGACCAATATTATGAACAGCGATTTTGCATTCTTCGGTATGACCGGTAGCTATGACGACAGCCAGGCGATCATCAATTGGGGGGATGACAATAATCTACTCTTTGCTTTTAACGGGACTGAAGTTATGCGTATAACCAATGGCGGTAATGTCGGCGTTGGCACCGCTTCTCCGGGTTCAAGAATGGATGTGTATTATGATCTGAATACTTCAGGGCTTCGTCTTACAAGCCCGGGGTATGATACGGATAGTCTGAACCAGGGCTTGAAATTCCATTCTACGTCTGATTCGGGATATCAGGGTGACGTTGTGTTTTATCACAGGGGTTCTGCCGACCCTGGATTGGATATCTGGGGATATCCGGCCAACGGCACTCCTTCTTGTTGCGTGTTCATCGCTCATTTTAGTAATAACGGTAACGTCGGCATCGGCACTGCCAGCCCTCAGGTTAAACTGGCGGTGAACGGTTCCGGGACAAATGTGTACGCCACCGATGCCTGGATAGAGAACAATATGCATGTTCAGGGAAATGAGGCATTGAATCAAGGCGGCAGGGGACGGATGAGGGTAGGGACTGCCTGGGGGTATATGGGGCTATACGCGGATGTTTCTTCTACGGGAGCGGCGAACGACCTGGTGCTTGGTGCAGGTTCCGGGCAGGTACGCGTCGGCAGCGACGGCAGCGGGCAAAAACTTAAAGTCGCATCCCGGGCCGGCACTTACGGCTATTCTCCCGATGACGTTCCTTCGGGCTGGGGAGGAGGATTGACTACCTGGGATGTCTGCTCGCGCGCCAGCATCAGGTATACCTCCAGTATCAGCGGAGGCGGTTGGGACTTGGCCGAGGAATATGAATCCAAAGATACTACGCTTAAGCCGGGAGAGATAGTTAGCATAGATCATAAGAACGATAATTTTGTGGCGCGCACCGATAAGCCGGTGGATGCGGCGATGCTCGGTGTGGTTTCCACCAGGCCTTCGGTATTAATGGGAGTGGAATGGGATGACCCCAAATACGGCAACTTACCTATAGCTATCATCGGCCGTGTTCCGGCGCGGGTGATGTTCATTGAAGGAGAACATATAGAGCGCGGTGAGATGTTGACTTCTTCTTTTTTGCCCGGTTACGCGATGAAGATAGCAGGGCCGGGGATGATTGTGGGGAAGACCCTGCAGGCAGTTGACCAGGCTTCCATTGCTAACGCTCCGGCCGTAAAGTCTTTAAGTTCCATTAAATGGCCTGATGACGACGGCAGTAATAAAGCCAAACCTCTTTTTCGTGTCCCGGCAGATTCTTTGGGACGGCGTGAACGGGCGGCGTTATCCGCGGCCTATCCCGGATATTCCGGGAAATATGTATATGTGGGTAAAGTTATGCTTTTCGTGGGCGTTTATTATTTCGCTCCTGATGCCGCGAGCCTGGAAAAACGCGTTGAGGCGCTGGAGAAGAAATTTAAACAATAGCCGACAATAACTCACGGTAGGGAGAAAAAGGTAAATGAGAACAGAACGGTTTATCCGATATGTCGGATTCAATCAATATAAAGTTCTTCTTACGTTACCGGTTTGCCTAATAATGTTTTTTTTAAGCGTTGCCTATGCCGAGGATATGACCGTTACCACCTATTACCCATCGCCTAATGGTTCATACGATGCTTTATCGGTCAAAAGGCTCTCTGTGGGCGACACCAACGCCGACGGCAGTATCAACGCCTCGGACGTCTCCGCGTCCAGCGGGTATCTATTGGTGGCCGATAAAGTGGGGATTGGGACGACAAGCCCGGCGGAAAGACTGACAGTAAATGGCTTAATAAAGATACCAAGCGCAAGTTCCAGCGATAATAATTCTCCAGGCATTGTCGTTATCTCAGATGACGATTTCTTATATGATGGGGAGTATATAAATCATTATGGTTTTGGATTCCATGCATATAATGACGGCTCCGGATATGCCGGTATAAATGCTTATGCCGCCGGTTATTACGGTATCGATATGTTTACTGGGGGCACGGAAAGGTTAAGAATAAGTAGCGGCGGCAACGTCGGTATAGGGACGGTTGCTCCGGGCACTCGTTTGCATGTCTATGGGAACGGGGGGTGGAATGCCGGTTTTAGAACCGAGTACAATGGTGGAGGTGGAAACGGCTGGAATATTGTTGATGGCACAGATAATAATTTGTATATTGGATACGGCAGTTCTTCCGCGCCTTCAGCAAAAGTGGTTCTTCAAAACGGCGGCAACGTCGGTATTGGGACCGCCAGTCCCGGCGCCAAACTGGATGTATATGCCACGGCTACAACTTGGGGTGGGTGGTATGAGGCGATACGATTGAGCCAAAGCGCGCATTCGGCAATTACCCATCCGGGAGGCGGATTATTGTTCGGATTACACGGCAACAGGAACTTTTACTGGGCGGATACGACGAACAGCTGGTATGCGATGATATTGAATGCTAACGGAGCTCTAACTATTCGCGGGGCGGCCAGCCTTGCAGGGGATTTGACGGTCACAAACGGGATGTTCCGAAGCGGCACGCGTTCCAATTTCGTGCTCGCTTTGCAGGGAGACCGCAATATGGTGCTTTATGACAACGGCGGGGCGGTCTGGGCTTCCGGTACCAGCACTTCCGATATCCGGTTGAAGAAGAACGTCAAGGATATCGGGAAGGGTAA
>JBAZGW010000089.1:0-5402 GCA_041652635.1 Candidatus Omnitrophota bacterium
ATCTTAACGCCGTAAATTTCCTGGAGTGCGAGACCCCGATCCTGACTAAATCCACTCCGGAGGGAGCGCGCGATTATCTCGTCCCTTCCAGGGTCAACCAGGGAATGTTCTACGCCCTGCCGCAGTCGCCGCAGTTGTTCAAACAGATATTGATGGTTTCCGGGATAGAGCGTTATTATCAGATTGCCAAGTGTTTCCGGGACGAAGACCTGCGCGCAGACCGCCAGCCGGAATTCACCCAGCTGGACATCGAGATGTCTTTCGTGCGGGAAGAGGATATTTTCTCGCTGACCGAAGGGTTAATGCGGAAGATCGTGAAGGAACTTAAAGGCGTGGAGATAAAAGTGCCTTTTCCGCGTTTGACTTACGCGCAGGCGCAGGAGAAATACTCCAGCGACAAGCCGGATCTGCGCCCGGAAACCGGCGAGCAGTTCGCTTTCGCCTGGGTGGTGGATTTTCCGCTTTTTAAATTCAACGCGGAGGAGAACCGCTGGGAAAGCGAACATCATCCTTTCACATCGCCGCATCCCGAAGACATCGGTTCCCTGGAGTCGGCTCCGGACAAAGTGCGTTCGCGTTCTTACGATCTGGTGCTCAACGGCACGGAACTCGGTTCCGGTTCGATCAGGATACACCGCCCGGAACTGCAGGAAAAAATATTCAAACTTATCGGCATCGACGCGCAGGAGGCACAGAAAAGATTCGGTTTTCTGCTGGACGCTTTCAAATATGGGGCGCCGCCGCACGGTGGAGTGGCCTTCGGGGTGGACAGGCTTTTATCCATCCTCGCCGGGGAAAACAGCATACGGGAAGTGATAGCGTTCCCCAAGAACAGCGCCGCCGTCTGCCCTTTGACGGGAGCGCCGTCCGAGGTCGAAGAACGGCAGTTAAAAGAGCTGGGCATTATTCTCCTGCGCAGAAAACAACAGGCTTAATCTTTTGGGGGACTGCTTCGGAGGAATTCCGCTCAGGTAACAAAGAAACCCCGGGTTTAAACCCGAGGAGTTTCATCCCCCTTCGCAGGAAACCACGGCTGTCAACCCGTGGGGCTCCATTTAAAAAAAAAGAGTCGCGTTTAAATCGTCTTAACTTGCGGGAGGGGCAAGGTAAGGGAATAACGCTATCATCGATCTTCAAAAAAGAGACTTTCAGCTGGGATGAAAACTTTATACTGGAGGAGAAAAATGAAAAAGGAAAGCATGGTCTTGGGAATATTAACGCTGTCGGCATTTGTCCTTTCCGGATGTCTGGTCACGACCAAGACATATCCATTGACTAAAGACCGGGTTGATCAAAGCCTTTCCTCCGGGAACAGAGGATATTTAAAAGGGCAGGCCCCCGCCGAAGCGGATAATAAACCGAGGAAGACCACTCGCGTTACCCGGGTAGTCGAGGTTGAATTCGGCGACCAGGCAGCCAAGCAGCAGCCTGTCCAGCGGCAATCAGCCGAACCGGAGTATTCGCAGTCCCAGGAGCAGGAATCTCAAACATATCAGGAAGAGCCGTTAGAAGAGGTTCCCGCCGTTTCGGCCAGTTTTGAAAACTATAAGGTCCAAAAGAACGATACTTTGCAGAAGATATCCCGGAAATTCTACGGCACTACCCGTAAGTGGACAAAGATCTATGAAGCCAACAGAGATGTCCTTAAAGCTCCTAATAAGATATATCCGGGACAGACTATCAAAATACCTGTCGAAAATACGCAATTAAAAGAGACCGGGGAGAACCTGAAATAGTCGCCGTTACGGCAGACGCGCCGGAAAGGCCGGCCTGACAAACGCATGGAAGAAAATATTCATATAGACAACCGCCGTGATATACAGGAATTATTCGGGCCTCATGACCGGCATATCCGGGAGATCGAAGAAGAATGCAAAGTCCGCATTCATCTGCGCGGCGGGAGTCTGAAGATCAAGGGCTCCGCGCGTAATGTGGAAAAGGCCAAGACCATAATCGACGATCTGCTCTCCGCGGAAGAGACCGGACAGCCTTTGGATGTCCGCTGCCTGGCGAGGAATATGAACGCCGGCCCCAAAGCCGCGTATGATCTGGAAGGAATTCTTCTTTCCGGGAAACCGCAGCAGTATCTGCATAAGAATAAAGCGATCGAACCTAAAAGCGCCGGGCAGAAAAATTATATAGAGGCGATCAAGGGGTATGATATCGTCTTTTCCCTGGGGCCCGCGGGGACCGGAAAAACTTACCTGGCGATGTCCTGCGCGGTCGAGGCGCTGAAGAACGGAGAGGCGCGCAGGCTGATACTTACCAGGCCGGCGGTGGAAGCCGCGGGCGAATCTCTGGGGTTTCTGCCGGGCAATATGTATGAAAAGATATCGCCGTATCTGCGGCCGCTTTACGACGCTTTGCACGATATGCTGGATTCGGCGAGAGTGGAGAAGTATATCGAGGCCGGGGTGATCGAGGTAGCGCCGCTGGCTTATATGCGGGGACGGACGCTCAACGACGCGTTCATTATTCTCGATGAGGCGCAGAATTGCACCGCGGAACAGATGAAAATGTTCCTTACCAGGCTGGGATTCGGTTCCAAAGCCGTTATTACCGGTGATCCCACGCAAAGCGACCTTTCCGGAGGAAAACCCACGGGCCTGCTGGAGGCGCAAAAACTGCTGAAGAACGTGGAAGGCATCAGTTTTTCCTATTTGAACGGCAGTGACGTGGTCCGGCATCCGCTGGTCCAAAAAATTATCGAGGCGTATGATAGAAACGGTCTTGAATAATAAAATACGCATTCTTTTCGCCGCCGCGCTGCTTTTCGCGGCCGCGCTCTGCTTAGGGGTCGACCTGACCGTGCCGCCGCTCTTGCTGGCGCTTGTGGCCTGCCTGAAGTTCTTCCGTAAAAAGCGCGGGCTGGAAGATTACAACCTGCTTTACCTGTCTTTCCTTTTTACCCTGATCTTTTCCTGGAGTTATTTCGTAATAAAGAACGGCTTGTGCGTTTTTTATATACCTTTCGCGCTCATTCCTATGCTGGCCGGCCTGCTTTTTTCCAGCCTGGAGCTTTCTTTTCTGCTTACAGTGGCGGCGGCGTTCTCCGTGGCCGCCGTCTACGGAGGAAAACTGCATATCGCGGCTTTCTTTTTAGTCAGCGGTATATTCTCCGCTATCCTTGTGAGGGGAACCAGGCGCAGGATGGACGTGATCAGGGCGGGCGTGATCGCCGGGGCCATACAGGCCGTCCTTTTTGTGTTTATGGAAGGGTTCCGGGTGAACGGCCCCTGCGGTATGGCGGCTCTTTTCGTTAACGGCCTGATCTCCGGGGTGATCGCGATCGGAATACTGCCGGTATTCGAGTATCTTTTCCGGACGGTCACCAATATCAGCCTGCTGGAACTCGCTGATTTTAACCAGCCGCTGCTGCGCAGAATGATAATGGAAGCCCCCGGAACATATCACCACAGCTTAGTGGTCGGTAATCTGGCTGAGGCCGCCTGCGGCGCCATAGGCGCCAACGCTCTGCTGGCCCGCATCGGAGCGTATTACCATGATATCGGCAAACTCGCCAAACCGGAATATTTCAGCGAAAACCAGATCCCGTCGTTCAACAAACACGACGTTCTTTCTCCCTCTATGAGCAAGCTTGTGATAATGAACCACGTCAAGGAAGGCGCGGAGCTGGCTGAAAAATATAAATTGAACCCCAAGCTTACCGCTTTCATCAGGCAGCACCACGGCACCAGCATCGTTTATTATTTTTACCGCCGGGCGATGGAGAATATCGATGCCGCGAAACCGGTCGACGAAGAAGGCTTTCGTTATCCGGGCCCCAAGCCGGACACTAAAGAAACCGCCGTGGTTATGCTTGCCGATTCGGTGGAAGCCGCGTCCCGGACGCTTAAAGAGCCGACCCCGGCCAATATCGAAGACCTGGTTTACAAGATCGTCAACAACAAATTCATAGACGGACAGCTTGACGCCTGTGACCTGACGCTGAAAGACCTTGAAAGAATATCCGCTGAATTCATACGTATATTGAGCGGTATGTATCATAGCCGCATAAACTACCCCGAGAATAACGGCAAGTGACCCCTGTTAAAAATAAAAAACCGGTTCTGGTATTATCGAACTTACAGAATAAAGTAAACCTGGGCGCGGCTTTTACCGCGTCGGCCGTCAAGGTTGTCCGCGGGATATTCGCGGCCGAACGCCGCGGGCGCGGCGGGCGCGTGAACGTCTGCGTGATGGACGACAGGCAGATACGCGCGATCAACCGGCTTTACCTGGGGCATAATGCGGCCACGGACGTTATTTCCTTCAATCTGCAGGAGCGAAAGAACGGCGTGATGGAGGCGGAGATAGCGGTTTCCGCGCAAACCGCCGCGCGCAATGCCGCCGAATACCGCAATTCAATCGAAAAAGAGCTGTTGGTTTATATTATCCACGGTGTCCTGCACGCTATGGGATATGACGACCGCACGGACGCGGAAAGAGCGGTAATGCAGAAAAAGACCGACTCGGTGATCGAAACGCTTTTCCCGCCGGCGGACAAAAAGAAAACACGGGAATGATCAATGCCTATACTTAAGACGGACGCTATCGTGATCAATAAACGGGATTTTAGGGAGACGTCCCTGCTGGCCGATTTCTATACCCGCGACCACGGGAAAATAAGCGGGATACTGAAAGGCATCAGAAAAGAGCCGCGTAAATTCGCCAGCACTGTCGAGCCGTTCTCGCACAATGAAATAGTGTTCTATAAAAGCAGGACGTCTTCTTTGCATTTAGTCAGCCAGTGCGATATAAAAGAGAATTTCAACGCGATCCGCCGGGATATGAACAAAAGCTCCGCCGGCAGCGTGATAATGGAGCTGTTGGACGCGGTGATGCCTCATGAGGATAAGAACGAGGAGATATTCGATCTGACGGTTTCCGTCCTTAAAGAGTTGTCCGGAATGACCGCGGCGGAGAAATTGCTGATCATCTTCAAGATCAAGATGCTGGCATTGTCGGGTTTTAAGCCGAACTTCGATTCCTGTGTCTGCTGTGATTCCAGGATAACTATGGGGGAGATACGTTTCAGTCTTTCCCTGGGGGGATTGCTTTGTTCCCGCTGTCCGCGCAAGGACCCGAAATCGCGCGCTATTTTCAGGGGCACGGTGGCGTCCATACAATACATCCAGAAAAATACCCTGAAGAACACCACGGGGTTGGGGCTTAACCCGCAGATAAAAAAGGAACTGTGTTTCATACTGGATTCTTTCGTCACTTTTCACCTCGGCAAAAAAATGAAATCACAGGCGGTTATGGAGCAGATCCGTATGACCACCCGGTAACGGCCAGGGTAACGAAGCCCGTATCGGCATTGGGCCACGGTAACGTTTTAAAGCCGTAACCGTAACCGCTAGACGATTTAACTCCCGGCAACGGACAGGGTAACGAAGCCC
>JBAZGW010000090.1:0-5305 GCA_041652635.1 Candidatus Omnitrophota bacterium
AAGTATTAAAAAACAGAAAATCCATTATTGATTTAGCATTAACCAAACCGATAACCTCAAATGCCGCTTCTGTAGGAGATATGCCTGTAGGAATCATTCCGTCACCACTCCTAATTTACTCTCTTCAAATTCCTGCATGAATTCTCTAAACCTACTCAATTGCAGACGTTCTTGGCCTTGCCGTACGATATCAAGTAATTTTCTCAGATGGAAAAACTGAAGAATGGAGGGGTTGTTCTTATTGTTTCGAAGGAAATCTTTGATTGATTCTGAGAGCTCTAGGGTTCTTAAGATTTTAGCAATATATGACCAATCTTCACCCGTAAACTTACATAATCCCCTAACACTATTAATGCCGTGAGATTCTTTCAGTCTTATGTAATATTCAGCTTTATCAAGGGGGAAACGCTCTAAACGGTTAAGATAAGCTAAATGCTTCTCCCAGCTTTTTTTCCCGATTGTAACCACATGCGCTATGTCTTCAGGGCGATTTCCTAGGCAGAACCTTTGCCGGGCGTTACGGAGAATTCTGTAGAAAGGTGTTTCGTACCAATAGGTTCGTGGCTGAATATCCTCATATTTCTGTACATATTTCACAAAATCAACCATTTCTGAGGAATTTATGCTTCTTTCTGCCTCAGAAAAAGAAAAACCCTCATACGTTTGCGGCTCTTTTGAGTCCGTGTTCGTATGAGGGTTACATTTGGGGTGAGTGACGGGATTCGAACCCGCGACATCTTGAGCCACAGTCAAGTGCTCTATCCAGCTGAGCTACACCCACCATAGAAGCAGTATTATAATCTATCCCGGTAGTTTTGTAAAGCGGGGCTATTCGCTGCCTTTGACCTTGCCATACAGGTAAGCCCTGTAACCGGGGCCTATGTTGCTGGAAGGGTAATCCGCTTTCCAATAGGTATTTATCATATCTGACTCGGCACCGGAGACCATATTGGGGCTTATCGCCACTTTCTGATTCTGGTTCAATACAATGGCGTAAGGTTTATGCACCGGTTTTACCGTCTGGAACCAATCCGTAGGCAGTATATAACCGCCTGTCTGGGGATCCCTGAATAGTTTCTCGCCCAGGGCGATGGCTTCCGGATGCGCCCGGTAGTATTCGTCCAATTGTTCCGGGGCGATGCCCAGGTCTTTCATCCAGACCGGCATTATCGGCTGGTAAGACGAGAACTTCGAAACGCTGAAACTTTCAGGAAGTATCTCCCAACCGGAATTACTCCCGCTGCCGCGCGAAACCGAAACCTGGCAGAACCTGCCGTCCGGCGCTTTAAAAGTCACCAGCAGGTAGTCGATGCCGGTAATGCCGGTAGTATTCAGGTTCACTATATCCACTATCTCAAAAGAACCTTCGAAGATGCCGAATTGTTTTGCCAGAAAGAATGCCAGTTCTTTTTCCAAGTCTATATTAGCTAAGGAAAGCCTGCGGTTTATGAAATCCGACGCCTCCCTTTCCTGGTTAAAAACGGTATTCTTTTCCAGAACAGGACCGATCAGAAACCAACTGCCTATTGCCAAGGCGACCGCGAAAAGCAGGATCATCAGCTGTTTCATCGCTCTCCTCTTTCTGTTTTGCTTTCCGGCTTCTTCCCTCGATTAAAAAACACCGGAAAGGCGTGGTTAACCGCCCTTCCGGTGCTGATCTTGATTATTATTCCCCTCTTTAAGGAATCGGGGAAATTACTCGTACTGGATATCATCCATGTAGAATACTATTCCGTCCGGATTGACATCGATGTTCGATGACCAGCAAAAACCTCCGATGATCGAGGAAAGGTCTTTCCCCTGCAGATCGATGGTATACTGCTGCCATTCGGTGGTAAGAACCACCGGGCCTATTCCCGCGCTATCGGAATCGGGATACTCTCCTGTAATTCCACCGATCTTGAACTCTTCCACGCGTTCCCCGCCTTTTTCTCCTCTTGCCCAGAAAGTCAGCTTGGTCGCTTTGGAAAGGTTAAAAGATGTGTCCATATTGCCCCAGTTGTTGGCGGGATACTGCCAATACATCCCGGCCCAACGCGCGCCCTGGCTTGCCTTATTGGCATAGGTTATCTTCAAGGATGAAGTCCCTGAATGCGGATTATCCGAAGAAGCGGAATCATATTTGATATCGCCGTAATCGCCCATCCATCCTGAAGGGATAAAATGGTTCTTTACCGATCCCTTATCGGAGTAGACGATAAAAGGCATTTCTTCCACTTTCTTGCCTTCAGGCTGGACCGTCTCGTCGGCCGCATAGCTGATGTCGTAAATATAGAACACGCGGCCGTCCGGATTTAACTCCGCGCTGGTAGTCCACCCGAACCCGCCATTAATATAAGAAAGATCCTTACCGGCAAGGTTAATGCTGTATTCCTGCCATTCATTGGTAAGGGTAACAGGCCCCATTTCCACAGCGGCGCTGTCGGGATAAGTGCCCTTGATGCCGCCGATCACGAATTTCTGGATCACTTCCCCGCCTTTTTCTCCCCTTGCCCAGAAAGTGAGCTTGGTCATTTCGGTAAGGTTAAAGCCGCCTTTCTTACTGCCCCAGTTATTCGGCGGGTTCTGCCAGTAAATACCGGCCCAGCCCTGATTCTGCGTCTGCTTGGCGGTATAGGTGAATTTGATAGAGTGCTTGCCGGAATGAGGATTTTCCGCGGACTGCTCATCCATCTGCACATCGCCGAAGTCCCCCATCCATCCGGAAGGAATATAATGATTGTCTTTGTGATTCTTATCTTTGTAAACTACGAATTCTTTTATGCTGTTCGATTGAAAATCAGACTGCGAAGAAGAACTGCTAAGCGCGCCTTCCACTTCTTTGGCGGCGCTTTCCAATTCACTGCCGACTTCCTGAGCGGCTTCTTTTACTTCACCGAGTGAATTTTCTAAAGAAGCGGCTCCCGAATCAGCGGCGCTTTTAACTTCCAAAGTTTCACTCGCGGCTTCCTTCTGAACTTCGCTTACAGTCGATTTCCCGCTTGCGCCTTCAGAAGTGGCGGCGGTTTTGTTTTCCTGCTGTTGCTGCACGTTGCATCCCGCAAACAAAAATGCAGCAGCCACTAAGGCTGTTAGAAACTGACTCTTCATTTGTTCCCTCCTTAAGGTTAGTTACCGATTGAAATATTTTATCATAAAATATTTCTTTGAAAAGCGATTTTTTGACAAAATAAATACTTTTGCAAAGTAGCTTCCTACTTTTTCTTTGTGCAAGTATTAAATATCTCCCGGAATGCCCTGCCTATTCCCGTTACCCCGGAAACAACCGCCTTAGAAAGATCGCCGACCCCCTTAAAAGTCCCCTGAACTACCGTGCGCGACAACGCGACCGCATCCGGCGGCCGGAATTTATCAAACGGCTTGGCGGTCTCGATCTTTTCTTCAACCGCGCTCTTTATGTTTTGCAGGCCGAAACGCGGCCTGTCCAGGCTGGTATTCACGGTAAAATCCAGCACGATCTTATTGTCCTCGCCTTTAAAAATATCCAGCACCGCCTGAGTAAGTTTCTCCTGTATTTTCGGCCGTTCTCCTTCAGGATGCGGCTTGAAAGAAATATCGCTGAGTTCCAGCCGGCACTTGGCGGTTACGGCGTTGCCGGCCCCCTCCAACTCACTCAAGAAACCAAGTTTCGCTTTTTCTATGCGGATCTTTTCCAGGTTTATCCAGGAGCTATAATAAGGATAAAAGAAAACAGCGTCTATACCACGCGCTTTAAACTCCGCCTTTATATTCTTCCTAACCCAATTCACCCGGCCCTGTCCCTGCAATTCTCCGCGGTTCGCCGCGCCTTTCCAGGGAATAATACCCCCCAGATTAAAGACAATATCCTGGTCCTGCGGCGGGAATGCCGCGTTGGACGCATCCAGGAAGAATTCCTTCACTTCCAACTTAATAGGTTTGTCTCCCACCGCGTCGCTGAAATGCATTGTCCCGCCTTTTATCGACAACTCTTTCACCAGGAATCTTACCCGTTTCAACCAATGCATTCCCGGCAGTGAATGGACCGCTCTGGAAGGCTTATTCTCCGGACCGGCATAATAACCCGACTCCCTGTGGTAATAGAACTCCGGGCCGTTCAATTCCAGCCTGTCCAAGAGCAGCCGGCCGGAAAGGATCCCCGCCGGAGCGATCTTACAGATAAGCGACTCTATCGAGGACTCCCCCGATTTAATACCCTTCATCTCCACGAGCAACGACGGACTGACGCGATACTGCTCGAACGTGACTTCGCTCCCGATGTAAGAACGCAGGATACCGCTGATGACTTTCCCGGCATTGAACAAAAGGAATAGATAAGAAAAGACTACTCCAACAAGGAGAAAGACAAAAAGCGCGGAGATGATCCTAAGGAATGTCTTCATAAATGAAAGAAGCCGCAAGAAAAACGTCCCTGGCGTGACTCGAACACGCGGCCCACTGCTTAGAAGGCAGTTGCTCTATCCACCTGAGCTACAGGGACATGTTTTTAATAACTTATAACGAAGGATGAAGCACGAAGGATGAATAAATCCTCCTTCTTCCTTCAATATTTCTCTGTACGCTGCAAATTAATATTACACCAGCGCACGGTCAACTCCCGATCTTCTAATCTCAAGCATTTGCTGTTGCTTTTCCCAATACCCAGAACCCGTTTCTATCTGTGGACTATCGTCTCTAATTGCTGTCCAAATTCCTTCATTCTGACCCTGAACAGAATGAAGGGGAAGAATCTTTGTTCGTCGAGACTCTTCAGCCCTTTGGGCTTCAGAGTGACGAAGCGATACTCATGTCTCCCAATTATCTTCATCGGCAAAAACATTCTAATTTGGACACAAGTGATTCTCTATTGTCTATTTTTAAACATGAAAAGGATGAATGGTCTATGTCATCCCTCGTGCTTCATCCTTCGTTATAACGCGGTATAGTCAAATAATAATCGGGGCGACAGGATTTGAACCTGTGGCCTCCTGCTCCCAAAGCAGGCGACCGCCACTAATACTTTGTCGGTCTTTGCTCCACCCAAGCTGAGCGATTTTTAGTCCGTCAATACTCCAATGATGGACTATTTTTAGTCCGCCAACGCTTCAGTGACGGACTATTTTTAGTCCGCCAACGCTTCAGTGGCGGACCACGCCCCGTTCATCTTTCTAAAAGAACTTCAATTAACAGTATACTCGAATAATCATCGGGGCGACAGGATTTGAACCTGTGGCCTCCTGCTCCCAAAGCAGGCGCTCTAGCCAAGCTGAGCCACGCCCCGTTAGATTTTTGTTAGCCAGCCCGCCGACGCTCCAATGGCGGGCCACGCCCCGTTAGGCATCCTACA
>JBAZGW010000091.1:0-5182 GCA_041652635.1 Candidatus Omnitrophota bacterium
CAGGGGAGCGATAATCGAGGATTCGATATTGATGGGGAATGATTATTACGGGTTCTATTCCGCCGACGGCGGGGAAACCCGGAATATCCCGGCTCCCGGTATCGGCTGCGGCTGTGAGATCAGGAGAGCCATAGTGGATAAGAACGTCATGATGGGCGACGGGGTCAAACTGGTCAATAAGAACGGCTTGCGTGATCTCGAGAACGAATTCTGCGTGATACGCAACGGCATAATAATTGTGCCTAAGAATACGGCGATCCCCGCCGGGATGGAGATATAGTGCCGCAGGCAAAGATCAACGTTATAGTGTTGGACGTTACGCGCGATGCCCTGGACTTGATATACGCGGCGTGCCGGCAGTGTTATTCGGAAGAATTCGCCGGGACGATAATGCGCCGGATTATTGACCCAGCTAAAAAATCGCAGTTTATAAGGAAGATCGTGGCTTCCGGGCATGAGAGCCCCCTGGAACACGCTAAATTCACTTTCGCCGTCGAAGGCGTCTCCAGGGCCCTGACGCACCAACTTGTCCGCCACAGGATCGCTTCTTATTCGCAGCAAAGCCAGCGTTATGTCCGGGAGGATTCGTTCGATTATATCATCCCGCCTGTTATAGAGAAAAACCCGGGGTTAAGAAAAGAATTTACCGCGTTGATGGGCGAGATCCAGCGGAGTTATAACGATCTGCGCGAAGCCATCAAATCATCGGGCGCGTCGGGAGAACGGGCGAACGAGGACGCGCGTTTTGTCCTCCCTCAGGCGGCGGAGACCAAGATCGTGGTCACGATGAATTGCCGCGAGTTACTGCATTTCTTCCAGCACCGCTGTTGTTCACGCGCCCAGTGGGAGATAAAAGGGCTGGCGGACAGAATGCTCGAACTTTGCAAACGTGAACTGCCGGAAGTCTTTCACGGCTCCGGCGCCAAGTGCCGCAAATTTGGATATTGCCCTGAAGGAGAGAAATTCACCTGCGGCAGGTACCCTTTGCGTAAAGAATGAAGTGGTGTATCCTCCTTCGCAGGAAACCGGGGGTGTCAACCCGTGGAGGAATAGTGCGTTGTTAAATAAGTTCTTTAGACAGCGCATAGAGTCAGCCAACGCCTTAGTGGGGGACGGTTTAATTTCGATTTTCGACTATCAGAAACTTATATAACAATCTCCTATGGGATTTCGCGCTAAAACCGTTTGAAATATCGCGATGTTTTGCTTCGGGGGATTCCAGCCCGGAGGGTATTGAAAGTGACCACGACTGTCAAGCCGTGGTTTCCATAAACAGTCGGACATCCCCGGTCTAATCCCGGGGATCAACAGAGGAAAGGAGGCATCATTATGGCAGGATGTTGCTGTACCAAGAAGAAAAAGCCGGTAAAGAAAGTCGCAAAGAAAGCCGCGAAGAAACCTGTAAAGAAGGTAGCCAAGAAAAAAAAGAAATAAATTGTTCGTATTTCCGGCTGCGGCAGGGGACAATTGTTCTGTGGTCCTCACCGCAGCCGGAGCCTTATTTAGTAATCCGCGGTTACGAGGCACGAAGGATGAGGCATGAAGGACGACACATTCTTTTTTAGAACCGAGAACCCAAAACCCGTATTTTAGATTATGAAAAAGAAAAAGACCGTATTCATCGAACTCAAGGAAGTTTTCCAGACTCTGCACGGCCCTCGGGGATGCCTGTGGGACAAGAAACAGACTTTTTCCACGCTTATTCCGCATTTTAAGGAAGAAGCGCAGGAGTTAGTAAGTGCCGTGCGCGGCAAGAACAATGAACATATCAAGGAAGAACTGGGCGATGTTCTTTTGCATGTTATGGCTTATTCCCAGATAGCCGAGAAGAGCGGCGTATTCGACATTGAAGACGTCATCGCCGGATTGATCAGCAAGCTTAAAAGAAGGCATCCTCACGTCTTTGGCGGAGAAAAGGTTTCTTCGACGCGGCAGATCATAAAGAACTGGAATAAGATAAAGAAACTGGAGAAGGGGGAATGACATTGACGGGGCCGCAGTGGTATGAAATATTCAGGTTTTTACTGCCGTTAATAATATTCCTGGTAGCGTTGTGCACCGGTTACGCGGCCAGGAAAATAGTTTTTATGCGGTTGAGCGCCTGGGCGCGCAATACCAGTACGGAAGTCGACGATATTATAATAAACGCCGTCCGCGGCCCGTTCATCATCTGGTTTATGATGCTCGGCATTTCTTTCTCGGCGAGGTTCGCCGGTTTGCCTGAGGAGTTTTTCAATATCGTCAATAAAACCCTGGTGGTGTTGGGAGTGTTCTCCATTACCCTGGTGCTTTCCAATATCGCCGCCGGGTTGATAAGATCATATTCCGGCAAAGCCGGCCCGGCGATGCCGGTCACTTCTTTTACCCAGAACATCAGCCGTATCATTATCTTTACCATAGGCCTGCTGATCATATTGCGTAATATGGGGATATCCATCGCCCCTATATTGGCGACGCTGGGCGTAGGCGGGCTGGCCGTGGCGCTGGCCCTGCAGGATACTCTTTCCAATTTCTTTTCCGGTTTTTACATTATCGTTTCCCGGCAGGTCAAAGTGGGCGATTTTGTGCGCTTGGAGTCCGGAGACGAGGGGTTCGTTACCGATATCAACTGGCGCACCACCAAAATCAGGATGCTCCAGAATAACGTCCTGCTTATCCCCAATGAAAAACTCACCAAATCCGTTATTATCAATTATTACCAGCCGGACAGGGAGATAGCGGTGACGGTCAAGGTCGGCGTGCATTACTCCAGCGATTTGGGTAATGTTGAGCGGGTCACTTGCGAAGAGGCCGCCGCGGTGATGAAAGAAGTATCCGGAGGGGTCCCATCTTTCAATCCGTTCGTGCGTTTTGACGGATTCGGGGATTATGCCGTGCAAATGACGGTTATATTGCGCGCCGTGGAGTTCACTGACCAGTATCTGGTAAAGCATGAGTTTATTAAAAGACTGCATAAACGCTATGACCGGGAAGGCATAGTCATACCTTATCCGGTAACCGCTTTGAATATCTCCCAGGAAAAACGGGCGCGGTAAGATCTTTCCCGCGTAATCCGCATCACGCCGGCGGGATCTTTTCCGCCCCTTTTAAAAAAGATAACCGGGGGGACACCGCCGGAGGTGTTCCCTGAGATGGACGCAGGTTTTATGGAAAATCGCGGATTTAAAACTTCCGAAGTGCGGGTAGTGGAGGCTTCAGCCGGTTCAGGCAAGACTTACGCCCTGGCCAGGAGATACTTAAAACTTCTTCTTTCGGGGGATTCCCCGGCATCGCGGGAGCCGCAGCGCAGTATCCTGGCGATAACCTTTTCCAATAAGGCGGCCGTGGAGATGAAGAGCCGCATCCTCGACCTGCTGAAAAAGATCGCCCTCGAGGGTTTTCGGGACAAAAAAGAAAAAGACTCTCTTTATGAATACCTTGAAGCCGCCGGCGATGTGCGTGCCGCGGCGTCCGCGGCTGTGGACGGTATCCTTGCCAGGTATAATTTTCTTCAGGTGCAGACCATAGACAGTTTCATAAACGCGGTGCTCTCCGGCTGCGCGTTCCGCCTGGATATCTCGCCGTCGTTCCATATAAAAGATGATTTCCGGCGTTATATCGCCTACGGTTTCGACAGGATGGTGGAAGCGGCCGCCTCGCAGGGAAAGGAACGGGATATTTTCCTGCGTTTTCTAAAACAGTATATTTACCTGGAAAACCGTAAAAGCTGGATCCCCAGGAAAGACATAATTTCCATTATCTCCGGTTTGTATGAAAAAAGCAATTCCTACGGCCTTCCTTTGCTTAAATACCCCAAAGACCCTTCCGGGCTTATCGAAAAACGCAGGGATATCTTCGGTTTGATGCTGCAGTTGAAGCCGTTGCTTCCCGAGGGGATAAACAGGGTCACCTGGGGGACATTCATGGATAAATTATCCCCTGATACCGATTTGATGAAGATCGAGAAATTTTGGGGCCCATTCTCTAAAGATGAGTTGCGCGTGCGTAAAGGCGAGCGAGCCTCCGCGGAATCGGAGGGCCTCTGGAAGAGGATAAAAGAGGAGATCGCCGAGTACTGCGAATGGTCCGCTTATTCGCGGTTCAATTGCTATATAGATATTTTTGAAGGAGTGAAAAAGAATCTAGTTTATCTCGCCGGCAGGGAGAATGTGCTTTTTTTGCATGAGTTGAACAGCCGCCTGCATTTGTTGTGGGAGGAGGGATCTGTTGACGTCCCGGAGCTTTATTACCGCCTTGCCACGCGTTACCGCCATTTTCTGATCGATGAATTCCAGGATACCAGCGTGATACAGTGGCAGAACCTGATGCCTATGGCAGAGGAGGCATTATCCAACGGTGGTTCCCTGTTCCTGGTCGGAGACAGGAAGCAGGGTATATACCGTTTTCGCGGCGGCGACACATCTTTGATGAAGACGGTCCCGGAAGCCTTCTCGCAATTCAACATATTCATGGAGGTGCTTAGCCGCAACTACCGCAGCAGTAAGACGATCGTGGAATTCAATAATTCCGTTTTTTCCCGCGGCAATCTCACGAAATTCCTTATTTCTCTTTCTTCGGAAGAGGGAATACCTCCGGAAGCCGGACCGGTACTGGAGATATTCGCGAATGCCGCGCAGGAACCGGCCACAGATCCTGGAATGACCGGGTATGTTTCCGTGGAAACGGCGGCAGGCGGAAATAAGGAAGAATGCGGCGAGAATATCCGTGCCAGGGTATTGGAGATAATCGACGGGTTGAGAGCATCGGGGAGGTTCGCCTGCGCGGATATCGCCGTGCTCTGCCGTTCCAACAGCGAAGCGGGGACAGTCACTTCCTGGCTTCTGGAAGAAGGCGTGCCGGTAGAATCCGAGAAAACCCTGAATATCCGGGATAACGCCTTGATCAAAGAGATCATTTCTTTGTTGAAGTTCCTGAATTCCCCGGTGGATAATCTTTCGTTCGCGGCCTTTATGCTCGGCAGCATATTTCCGGCCGCCTCCGGCATTCCGTCCGGTTCTATTCACGGGTTTTTCTTCCGTCTTGCTTCCACAGGAGAACGGGGCCGGGGGAGTCTTTATTATTACCGGGAGTTCCAGAAAGAATATCCGCAGGCTTGGAAGCGATTATTCGAGCCGTTCTTCAAAAATGTGGGATTGATGCCGTTGTACGAGATGGCCGTGGATATAATCTCCCGTTTTTCCGT
>JBAZGW010000092.1:0-5134 GCA_041652635.1 Candidatus Omnitrophota bacterium
GTGGCGATCGTAGGCGGAGGCCCGGCCGGACTGGTCTGTGGTTATTATCTGGCAAAGGCGGGGAAACAAGTCGTTTTATTCGAGAGAAAACTCTCCATAGGCGGCGGTATGTGGGGCGGCGGAATAATGTTCAACGAGATCGTGGTGCAGGAGCAGGGTAAAAAGATATTGGATGAATTCGGGATCAGAACAAGAGAATACGAAAAAGGGTATTATCTTTCTGATTCCATCGAAACTGTATCTACTATTTGTTCCAAAGCCGTCAAAGCCGGGCTTAGGATATTCAATCTTTTGAGCGCTGAAGACGTGATGATCCGGAATAAAAGAATCTGTGGTCTGGTCTTGAACTGGACATCGGTAGAGATGGCTAATCTACATGTGGATCCGATCACAATGCGGGCTAAATTCGTGGTTGATTCCACCGGGCATCCGGCTGAGATAGCCAAGATCGTGGAAAGAAAGTCAGGTATCCGGCTTAGGACAAAGTCCGGAAAGCTTATGGGAGAACAGTCTATGTGGGCCGAAGTCGGAGAAAGATCCATAGTGAAGAATACAAAGGAAGTCTGTTCGGGATTCTATGTCTGCGGGATGTGCGCCAACGCCGTGTTCGGCGGACCGCGGATGGGGCCGGTTTTCGGCGGGATGCTTTTGTCCGGCAGGAAAGCGGCTAAGGAGTTGTCTATAAGAGTGTGATCCCTGATTCCTATTTAGGAATGGGTTATTGACGGGTATCGTTGTACTAAGTGGGTGAAAAATTTGTCTCGTCGATGCCTCGACGGAAAGAATATTTCCTAAGTAGGAATTCGGGGTGTGATTCAATTCTGTTGCTTTTCGGGCGTTTATTTGGTATAACTTGATACTGTCGGATAGAGATAAACTCGGGACGTTCTTTTGTTTAGGAACGTCCTGATTTTTTAGGAGCATAATGGGCAAAATGAGTAATGCTATAAAACCGGCGCACAGGCAGGGCGGAGTCAGGGAGATGCTGGCGATCGCCCTGCCGATGGTCGTTTCCAATGCCTGCGATACGGTGATGGTTTTTACCGATAGGCTTTTCCTGGCGCGCTTGAGTCCGGAACTGATGAATGCTTCTATGGCCGGCGGCCTCACGGTATTTATGCTGATGTCCTTTTTTCTCGGCCTTACCGGTTACACCACCGCTCTCGCCGCTCAATATCTGGGGGCTAAGAAAAAACATAATTGTCCGGTAGTGCTTTCGCAGGCGGTGATCATTTCTCTTATCGCTTATCCGTTGATCCTGCTTTGCCGTCCTCTGGGGCATAATCTTTTCGCTTTTATGGGTATCAGCTCCGGGCAGCTCGGCCCACAAAAGGCTTATTTTAATGTTCTTTTGTTCGGCGTGCTCATCAGTCTGCTGCGTAATTGTTTGAGCGCTTTCTTTTCCGGCATAGGCAGGACAGGTATTGTGATGGTCGCCACCTGCGCGGCGATGCTGATCAACGTCGGCTTGAATTATATTCTTATTTACGGTAAGTTCGGCTGTCCGGCCTTGGGCATAATCGGAGCCGCCTACGGGACGATCCTTGGCGGCGCCGGCGGCCTTTTAATACTGGCAGGCGCGTATTTCCGCAAGTCTATACGCCGGGAGTTCCGGGTAAAAGAGTCACTGCGTTTCGACAGGATAGTTTTTGGGAAACTTCTGCGTTTTGGCTCATCCGTGGGCGCTGAAATGTTCCTGAATTTATTAGCTTTCACCGGCGTGGTCTTTCTTTTTCATTCCCATAGCCCGGTGACCGCTACCGCCGCCACCATAGTCTTTAACTGGGATATGGTTTCGTTTGTGCCTTTGATCGGGATCGAGATCGGCGTAACCAGCCTTGTGGGGCGTTGTATGGGAGCGGGTGACCCGGAGACGGCACATAAGTCGGTAATGTCGGGGGTAAAACTGGGATTTATTTATTCGGCGGTGATACTGGTTTTGTTCACGGTGTTCCCGGAATTCCTGGTGCGCGTGTTCCGTCCGCAGGTCGCCGAGCATATCTTTTCGTTAGCCGTTCCGCTCGCCGTGTTCATGGTACGTATGGCGTCATTATATGTGTTGGTGGAAGCGGTGTTGATCGTTTTTATCGGCGCTTTGCGGGGAGCGGGGGACACTTTCTGGGCAATGGGAATGTCGGTCAGCCTGCATTGGCTGATGGTGGCGGTGATCTGGACGATGCTGAAAGTGATGGGGACGTCACCCCAAGCCGCATGGAACGCGATGGTATTTATATTTATGTTATTTTCCGGTCTGGTGTTTATGCGCTATAGAACGGGGAAGTGGAAGCAGATCAAGCTCGTCCATCCGGAACCGGTAACGCTCCTGCCCGACGATGCGTTCCATGAGGGGAAGGATCTGTAGAATACCATGGTTACGAGGGACGAAGCCCGATGGACGGCCGCAACCGTCATTGCGATTCCGCCGAAGGCGGGAGAAGCAATCCATTTCATAAAAATCAATTCTATATATCTTAATCAAGACAATCCGCAGTTTATCGTCCTTCGTGCTTCATGCCTCGTGTTTCTTGTTTTTATTATTCCAGCAACTCCGACGGGGTGACGTTGAGGGCTTTCGCGATCTTGCCGATGGTGTCGATTTTCATCGCGGGAGGGTTTTTACCTTCGATTCTTTGCAGGTATTTGTAGTCTATGTCTGCGGCCTCGGAGAGTTTCTCCTGCGTGTAGCCGTATTTGGCGCGCCACTTCCGGATATTCCTGCCTAATTGTAGTCTGATCTCTATATTCATAATCCGCATATTACCTGAAGCTTTTTATTCTTGACACCTAACCTAAGTAAGGTGTATAAATATAGGAAAGATAACACGCCAAGAGGCTGTAATGCGGAGGATGACAGGGTGAGAAAGACCGCCGGAATTAACCTGGTATGCATTTGTTTACTGAGCCTGATGTTTGCTTTTCACTGCGCTGCATGCACTCCCAACCAGAAACTGCGGGAGGCAGATGATAAACAAAGGAACGTCTTGTTCCTGCTAAAAAAAACGCTCGGAAATGAAAAGCCTCTTTCGATCTGCATAGCGGAGGCTCTGCCTATCGCCGCCAGATATAATGACCGGCAACTGGCTGAATTCTGCAGGAAAGAGCTTATGGGTTACTCCAAAAGGGACAGGTATGAATATCGTTGTATCGAGGCCTACTGTCCTTTAGATAATGCGATACCGGTATTTCGCGAAGAAACTTTTGACCTGTTTTATTCCATTGAAGAGCATCCAAAACAGTTCCGTAAAGATAAGCTGTTTATTCCCCAGGCGATAACGGTGCTGGAGAAAGTCCGCCCCGTGCATGCCCACAGGTCGTTCATAAAACTGGTCTGCCGCGATCCTGTTAACGGTTTCCCCGCAGACGGTGTCTATTACGCGCGAGGAAACAGTTATTTAAGAGTGGTAGCGGCAGTGCGTGAAGAGTTTATCAAAAGATTGACAAGGTTGTTGCATTCTTCCATATTTTGAACGGATTCCCATAATTCATTAACTTATTTTTACGCGCAGAACACCATACTAAAGCAAGGTTTTTATTGTTGACACCTTGCTGAGATAAGGTGTATAATTTTTGCAGGTAACGGGAATTTTGCAAGAGAAATTTTGTCCGTATTCTACAGATGTTATAGATAACCGACTAATAAGGAGATAAGCGTATGCGCAGGATAATTATTTTCTTGATGCTTGTCATAATACCGGTCCCTGTGACTTTCACCTTCGCGGAAGAAATGACCATTACCACATATTATCCTTCGCCTAACGGCGCTTACGACGCCTTGAACGTAAAACGCCTTTCTGTGGGCGATACCAACGGTGACGGCAAAATCAATGCTTCGGATGTATCGCCTTCCAGCGGGTATCTGTTGGTAGCGGATAAGTTGGGGATTGGGACAACGAGCCCGTATGGGACATTACATATAGCAAATAGTCATTGGCAGGCGATTAACCTGGGGGGAACGGCCGATCCTTCTACGGATCAGGGTATCCGCGGAATTACTTGGGGATATCGTTCTGACGGTAATCCATATTATATAATCCGTTCGCAATATAAGACATATGGTAGTTATACCTATAGCAGACTACAGTTGAATTGGCATACCGGCATAGAATTAGGTGCTTATTATCGTTATGGAGGGACAAGATTCTTCAATAATTCTCCCGGTATCAGCGGCAGCTCGCAGATATTTTCTGTCGGTGACGGAGATAACGATGTTCGCGCTTCATACGATATGTATGTGAACACCGCCGCTAATCCTTTACTTCTAAGTAGTAATTGGCAGAACTATCCCAATGGGGCGAGTAATAGGGCGGAGATATCTAATGATACCGGGACGTATAAAACATTGATGATAGTCGGGAATAGATCCAACGATGGTTCCACTCGCAGGGTATCGGTATGGGACAAGCTGGAAGTTCACGGGACCCTTTCTGTAAGTGGTAGTTCTTCAATCGGTGGAGAAATGATCGGAACGATGGCCTCCGGTTACGGACAGGCTAGGTACATAGCAGGTAGCTATGGAATAATCCACCGTAACGACGGTTCAAATTACTATATCCTGCTTACAAATGCCGGTGATCAGTCCGGAAGTTGGAACAGCCTGAGGCCGTTTCGAATAAATAACAGCACTGGTTACGTATATGTCAGCAATCTGACAGTGAATGATGGGATCATAAAGAGTTCGCAGCGTTCCAACTTTTTCCTCGCTTTGCAGGGAGACCGCAATATGGTGCTTTATGATAATGGCGGGGCGGTTTGGGCTTCAGGCACCAGCACTTCGGACATCCGGTTGAAGAAGAACGTCAAGGATATCGGCAAGGTGATCGATAAGCTGGAAAAGATCAGGGCGATAAACTTTAATTTTAAGGATGACGAGTTTAATAAACAGGAGATCGGCGTGATCGCGCAGGAATTGGAGAAAGACTTCCCGGAGCTTATTTATACCGACAAGAAAAGCGGGTATAAACTTGTGGATTATCCCAAGTTGACCGTGCTCTTATTGCAGGCGGTAAAAGACCTGCGCGCCGAGGAGCGCGAAGACACCCGCGTCCTTTCGGAAGAAATTAAGGAAATGAAACGAGAGATCGCGGCGCTGAAGAATAATCGCATATAGTCCGGAGTATGTAGCTATTAGTGTGGG
>JBAZGW010000093.1:0-4999 GCA_041652635.1 Candidatus Omnitrophota bacterium
GAGGAAGTTCATAATAAAAGCCGTAGTCGTGCCCCGGGACGTAAAATAATCTTTATTATGCGAAAGACGAAGCACGAGGCATGAAGGACGAAAGAGGGATGAAAGATAAAGGGGGAAGCACTTTGAGGTCTGTTATTATTGGGAGGAAATAAAATGTTTATGTTGAGGTTGAAAATGTGGCTTTTGGTGACCGCTCTTTTCGGTATCGTTTACGCCTTGATAGTCATCCTGGGCTATTACGCGGGGATAAATAATTTCTATTTTTATCTGTTGGCTTCCGCAGGCGTGATGTTACTGCAATATTTACTTGGGCCGTTGATCGTGGAATGGACTATGCAGGTGCGTTATATCAAGAGGGAGGAGAATCCTTCTCTCTATAATATGGTGGAAGGGCTTGCCGCGCAGGCCGGGATCCCCGCGCCGCGCGTGGCGATATCGAATATCGCGCTTCCCAACGCTTTCGCTTTCGGCAGGTCGGTCAGGGACGGCAGGGTCTGCGTTACCGCCGGGATATTGAAGCTTTTGAACGCCGACGAACTCAGGGCCGTGCTGGGCCACGAGATAAGCCATATCAAGAACCGCGATGTGCTCACGATCACGCTTCTGTCGGTCATTCCGCTGATAATGTACCGCATTGCCTGGCAACTCCTTTTCTTTGGACGCAGGGACAGCAACCGTTCCGGCGGAGGGGCGGCGTTGATCGGCCTGGTGGCTTTCGTGTTTTATTTTATTACCAACCTGCTGGTGCTTTACGCTTCCAGGATACGCGAATACTTCGCCGACAGGGGTTCTATTGCGCTCGGCAATCCTCCTTCGGCGCTGGCCTCCAGCCTCTATAAACTGGTTTACGGCTCGGCGCGGGCGGATAAGGATGAAATACGGGAACATGAAGGACTGAAAGCCTTTTTCGTGAACGACCCTTCCCAGGCGATGAATGAGCTTCGGGAGTTGAGGCAACTGGATACCAATAAAGACGGAACTATAGATTTCGCCGAACTCGCCGTCCTTTCCGGCAAGAAAGTGCGCTTGAGTTTCACGGATAAATTGATGGAGGCCTTAAGCACTCACCCGAACATGCTCAGGCGCATCAAGAAGCTTTCCGAATACAATAATTAACGTATAGAGTCCTCTGGACTATACGAAGCACGAGGCGCGAAGCATGAAAAGACAATTGTTTCGTTGTTTTGTCCATCGAAATGAATACAGATTAGCGATTATCCCGTATTGCCCTGTTTTTCCGTCCTGCGTGCTTCATCCCTCGTCCCTCGTTACCGGTATGCGATATTTCTGTATTATTGACACCGTATAGAATCTACTATATAATTATCTATCTTATATATATAATTTACCGCCAACCGTTAAGGAATGAACAATGGATATAAATGAATTGATCGGGCAAAGGGAAGAGAAACTCGGGTTGTTGCGTAAAGAGGGGTTCTCCGGTTATGATAAGGCTCCGGAGGATGAATGGCGCGTAAGCGTTTCCGCCGCTTTGTCTTCCCCTGAAGGCGGCAAAGTGAGCCTTTGCGGCAGGATCACCGCTAAACGTTCTCACGGCAAGGTCTCTTTTATGGATTTGAAGGACGCGACGGGCAGGATACAGCTTTATTTACGGGCGGATTCGTTCGCCGGTAAAGACCTGATACTGCTGGGGCAGATCGATATCGGCGATATCCTCGGAGTCTCCGGGGATATCTTCAAGACGCATACAGGCGAGATCACCGTTAAAGTCGGGCAGTTGGTTTTGCTTTCCAAGTCTCTAAGGCCGTTACCGGAGAAGTGGCACGGCTTGAAAGATGTCGAGATCCGTTACAGACAGCGTTATCTGGACCTGCTTTCTAATGAAGAGGTGAGGGACGTTTTTGTGACCAGGGCCAAGGTCATTAGATCTGTGCGCGCTTTCCTGGATAACCGCGGTTTCCTGGAAGTGGAAACGCCGATGATGCATTCTATTCCCGGAGGGGCGGCGGGCAGGCCGTTCAAGACCCATCACAATGAATACGATATGCCGCTTTATCTGCGTATAGCCCCGGAGCTTTATTTGAAGAGACTGCTGGTGGGGGGATTTGAGAAGGTTTATGAGATAAACCGCAGTTTTCGCAACGAGGGGGTCTCCACCAGGCACAATCCGGAATTCACTATGTTGGAAGTTTACGCCGCTTACGAAGACTATTCCTCAATGATGCGGCTTTGCGAGGAGATGGTCTGCGGGCTGGTGAAAGAATTGCACGGCGGCACTAAATTCACTTTTCAGGGTAAAGAGATAGACGTCGCCGCTCCCTGGAAGAGGGTCTCTTTCGCCGAAACGGTGAAGGATAAGTTCGGCATATTGCCTTCGGATAGCCCGGAGGAGATGCTCTCCAAACTGCACGCAGAGGGAGTCGCCAAAGGCGCGACGCGCCTCAGCCGGTCGCAGATCACCAAGATCATAGAAGATCTGCTGGAAGAAGGGATGACCCAGAACCCGACATTCGTCACTGATTATTTTACCAGTATGTGCCCCCTGGCCCGGACAACGGCGGATAACCCCCTGTTGTCCGAACGGTTTGAATTGTTCATCTCCGGGATGGAGACAGGGAACGCTTATTCCGAGTTGAACGATCCGCAGGAACAGGAAGCGCGTTTCCGCGAAGAGACTGCCGAGGCTGTCTCGGAAGACGAAAAATCCGTGGATGAGGATTATGTTACCGCGCTGGGGCACGGTATGCCTCCGGCCGGAGGGCTGGGCATAGGCATAGACCGCCTGGTGATGCTTCTTACCGATAAACCTTCCATAAGGGATGTGATCCTTTTTCCGCTGCTGCGGCTGGAAAAAGCGGCGGGGGAAGCGCGGGAATGAACACGGCTTTCTTTATCAGCCTGCGTTATTTGTTCACCGCCAGAAAAGAGAAATTTATTTCTTTGATCAGCCTGATCTCCGTGCTGGGTATTTCCATCGGCGTGATGGCGCTGATCATCGTTATTTCGGTAATGACCGGGTTCGACCAGGACCTTAAAGAAAAGATAATAGGCAATTATTCCGATATCATAATTTCTTCTTACAGAGGTATTGACGAGAATAATTATGCCGCGTTGGAAAAGACGGTAAAGTCCGACCGGCGCGTGCGCGCGGTGAGCCCGTATCTGCAGGGGCAGGCTTTGTTGAAAGACGCGGAGAAATTGTTCGCCGTGGCCGTGCGCGGGATCGACCCGGAGACTCTCGGCAAGGTCAGCGGGTTCGGCAGATACCTTCAGAAGGGGAAGTTCCCGGAAACTTCGGAAAAAGCCATAGTCATCGGCAGTGAACTTGCCAAATTCCTGAATATCGGCCTGGATTCGCAGTTGGTGGTTTATTCCCCTCTGGGGAAACAATATCAGTTCAGGGTTTGCGGTATCTTTAATTCCGGTATGTACGATTACGATATGAACTTGACTTTCACGGGGATCAAAGCCGCTCAGGAACTTCTGGGAACCGGCAGCCGGCTTACGGCGCTGGCGGTAAAGCTGGACCGGGTGGAATCGGCCGGGAGAGTGAAAACCGCGCTTGAACATAATCTGGGTATGGAATATAACGTCAACACCTGGATGGACGTGAACCGTAATTTTCTCGCCGCGCTGCAGTTAGAGAAGATCACTATGTTCATCATCCTTACGTTGATCATCCTGGTGGCGTCGTTCAATATCATCAGCACGTTGATCGTGATGGTCGTGGATAAGACCCGGGATGTGGGTATACTTAAAGCGCTGGGCATGACTTCCCGTCAGATAAAAAGGATATTCACCTATGCGGGGGCGCTGATCGGCGGCTTAGGCATACTGCTGGGCGCGGGAGGCGGTTTGCTGGTTTGCGCGCTTCTGAAGAAATATCATTTTATTAAACTGCCGCAGGACATTTATTATCTTGATCATCTTCCGGTGGCGGTGGAGATCTGGCCGGACGTGGTGCTGATAGTCGGCTGCGCGATGGCCATCGTGATGGCGGCAACGCTTTATCCGGCGGCCAAGGCCGCGCGCCTTGAGCCGGTAGAGGCTATCCGTTATGAATGAAGCTCCGTATTAAAAATACCGGTTCTGGGTGTTGGGTTCTCGGTTCTGGGAAGTGATTAAAGGCGGCGTAAAATACGTGATAGAAGCCAGGAATATCCATAAGCTTTATTCGCATTCCGGCAGTAAATTGCATATTCTTAAGGGGATAGATATTTCTCTGCCGAAAGGGAGTTTCACCGCATTGATAGGCCCGTCCGGGGCCGGCAAATCCACTCTGTTGCATATACTTGGCGGGTTGGACAGGCCGACGCAGGGGGAAGTGTTGATCGGCGGCCGTGATATCTACGGACTTGATGACGCGGGTTTATGCGCGGTGCGCGGCGGCGATATCGGTTTCGTGTTCCAGTTCTATCATTTACTTCCGGAGTTCACTGTATTGGAGAATGTGATGCTCGCGGCTTTCATTAAGAACGGCAGGGGTTCATCCGCGGCCAGGGAAGAAGCCCTGGGATTACTCTGTGAGATGGGGCTTAAAGAGCGGGTAACGCATTTTCCTTCTCAGCTTTCCGGAGGGGAACAACAGCGGGTGGCCATTTCCAGGGCCTTGATAAATAAACCGGCGCTCTTATTGTGCGATGAGCCTACGGGCAACCTGGATTCCGCTACCGGAGCCGAAGTTATCTCGATCCTAAAGAAGATAAACAGGGATAGGGGCACTACTTTAGTCATGGTGACCCATAATCCCGAATTGGCGCGCACGGCCGGGACAGTTTACTCTCTGAAGGACGGACTGCTGCATAACAGGGGGAATTAACGCGCGTTAAAACAGTCCATAGACCCATGGTCCACAGTCAATCAGTGATCGGGGTTTTTACTATGGACTATCGTCTATCGACCATGGGCTTTTTTAATCGGAGCGCAGAATTCCCGAATGCCGAGTATTAATATCGTCTATCGGTAACGGTTACGGCTTTCTGACGTTACCGTAACCGAAAACCGATACGGGTTTCGGTACCATAGCCGTAGCCGTTAT
>JBAZGW010000094.1:0-4954 GCA_041652635.1 Candidatus Omnitrophota bacterium
TCAGCCTCATCGCGGATGCTCAGATCATTCGCAATGACTTCCACGTCGGTGGAAACCTCCGCGCTTCGGTCTTTCCTGACCAGGATGCCCTCTCTGACCCGCTGCGCCCTCACCTGCAGATCGGCTTTGATAAATATCCCGGCCGATTTTATTCCCCGCTTTTCTAATTCGCCCTCTAATCCCCTGGCCAGATACACGCCCAAACTGCTTTCGATAATGACATTTCCCTGTTTGATCGCCTCTTCCTGAGCAGCATCTATGATCCTGTCTATTTCAGCGCGTTCCGCCTCATGTTCTTCAAGATACGCGTTGAAGTCATTAATGGTCATCTTTTGGGCGTCCGCGAATTCCCTCTTTTTGTTGCCGGCGCTGAATATCGGGAAACCGGTCTTGCGGGAAATGATCCGGGAAAGTTTGCTCTTCCCGCCGCCATGCTGGCTGTTAAGGAGTATGACAACTTTCGTATCTTTTGATTCCCAGTCATTATTAAAAATCCTGCCGATCTCCTTCATCGGATTTATGTCCGGCGTACCTTCTCTCAGAGATACCTGCCCCGTCACAATAGGCAACAGGAGATCGCTTGTGAAACCTACTTCTTCTGTAATCTTCCCCTCTCTATATTCTTCTTCTATCAGGACCGATTTCTTGTCTTCCAGGGCCTTCGGATCGATCTCAAGATAACTCCAGACCTCTCCGTATCCGCCTTTATTAAGCTGCTGTGCCTCCAGCCATTCCTCAAATTCATCTATCGTGCGTTTTGCGCGTTCGCTGTCTATGTAATCCTTCCTGTTTAAGATATGCCTATATTCCGCCTCAGTTAGAATATACGCATAAAGCGAACGAAATTCATTGTTATCCGGGGAATCGTTCTGGAACTGCCCCTCCACGCCAATCACAATTAATTTACCCTGCAACTCCCGTTCAAATTCATCCAAGCTCAGTTCTTCCAGAATCTCCCTGCGCACGGCTTCATCGTAACTCTGTCCCGCCGTTACGTGCCCGCCGAAGATCGATAATTTCTTCGCCTCTGCCTTATTATGCACCCGCCTCTGGATGACTAACTGACCTTTCGGACTCAAGATAAACGCGTTCGCCGTCCTGGGCCGCCAGCCGAAAATATGCGTAAACCCGGCTTCGGTAACAACCACGGGATTATCGTTTTCATCCACCACATCCGCCAGTTCGCCTTTGAGTTTCTTAACATAGCGGGTTTTTTTCAATCCCTTCAATTTCTGCTGCTGTATGCCCTGTACATCCTGCTCTATTCCGGCGATAACATCATCAACATCAGATTGTTTCAATCCCCTAAAGCCTTTTAAATAAGATCGTAATAGATCTAAAACATCTTTCAGTTCGTCTTGCGTAACCGTATGTATATTTTTAACCAACCATTTTGATTTGTAGGAAATTAAAGCGGCGCGGACTTGTTCTCGTCTTTTCTGGAACAACTCGGGGGAGGGATGCTCGTAGGTATCGCTTATGGAAAATAACCTGCCTGCTTTCAATGCCTTAAGCCACGCTTCCGGTGGGCTCATCGTGTGCAACTGCAGCCATTCCCAGATCTGCGGCAGAGCCTGCACTATTTCCTTATCCAGCTCATCTATTCCTTCTTTACCCAGCGTCTCTACCGCTTTTTCACTCACTGCCGGGAAGATCCTCGCGGTCATGATGTTCTGCTTCTTCGCCTCTTTTATACCCGGCCAGATTTCTTCCGCAGCTATGCCTAATCCCTTAAACCAATCTTTCAGGCTCCGGCCGGTATGCTTATCACTATCCTTGGGAACATCCGGGATTCCCCACACCGGATGCATTATCAGCTCTTCTTCCTTTTCCCGGCCTCTTACTTGTATCTTTACCTTTATTGCACCTTCCGATATCACCGAACGCTTTGATAACGTGAGTTCTCCCGGCCAATCCATCAGGAATACCTCGCTCTGTGCCCCTATATTAACCTTACCGCTTAAATGCGCGGCGATCTGCATCGCGTCTTCCGCAATTACACTTCCTTCTTTCGCCTCTACTAAGCTCGCGTATGCCCTTGCTCCTCCTATTGAGCCTATCCGCGGCTCTATTCCAAATACATACCGTAACTCTTCCAGCTCCTGCTTACGCGCTTCTACATCACCTTTACTTTCATCTATAACCTCAGTTAATATTATCTCCGCCTCTCCTGTCGTCATACCCGTATCCAGCCATTTTCCATCCACCGGCGCCACCCAGGCCATGCTTCCATGCCCCGGATGCTTTAAGACTTCCCAGAGCATCTGGTGGACCCGCGTCCTGCCCAAGGCTATCACGGCGGTCTTAATCTGCTCTTTTTGCCTGCTGTCTTGTGTCGTAATGTAGTCTTTTTCCGCTTCCTCTATAAGCTCATCTATGATTACTCCAACATCCTTAATATTCATCCTGTCTCTCAGGAAACTCTCCTTTAATCCCAGGAACTTGATGTGATATACTGCCAGCCTGCTGTAATCGGCGTTTTCCTTGACCAGCTTATCCAGGGCATCTTTAAACGCCTTGGTTGACTCCCCGAAGATTATATCCATCGCCTCTGCCTTCACTGCCTTTACCGGGAACAAATGACCGAACGTATCCAGTTCACCGCCGTACCTCATTATCCGGTGCATCAGGCTGTCTTTTGAATACGGCGCTTTGCCTTTTTCCTTTATCTCGAAGGTACCGTCATATTTCATCTCGTGCCCGGCAAGCTTTAGCCAGCGAACCATCGTTGCCACTCCCAGAACCGCGATCGCCGTATTCATCAGGATGTATTCGCCCTCTACCAGAAGTTTACGCTCCGCTAATTTCGCCTTGCGCGCTTCCTCGCTTAAAGCCTCGCCTTTGGTGTATTTTTCCACGAATTCCAAAAGCTTGTTCTCTTCATCTATTGCCGCCGCCCCATAGTTAACTACCTGCGGGAACGACACCTTCTTTACCAAAACTACCGCCTCTTCCTGCCTGCGCGGATGCGCCTCAAGGAACTTCCTCATCTCTTTAGCATCGAACGTCACGTTGTCATCCCCGAATTTGTTGATATATCCGCCTCTGCCTGCGGGGAAAATACTCGCCAGTGTCTCTGCCTGCACCATCAGGATCTCTTCTAAGGTCGCCGGTTCGCCCGGTTTATCTATGCTCGGGATGGCCGACAGCTTCTTGAACTTGCCGATCTGCGTGCCCGTCGGATTACGCGCCGATGTTCCGCCGCCGTGCAGGCCTACCCAGAAGTTATCTTCCATCAAATCTCTTAAATTGTATACCCCGGGCTCTAAATCCTGCACCAACTGACGGAAGCCGGCGCTCAAAAGCCCCAAATTCGCCAGGCCGTTGCCAAACGCACGGCCGAAAGAATACAACCCGCCCTTCGGCTTAGGATCGGCGATAGCTTCCACGTACGTATCCGCGTGATAGGTGCTGGAATCTATCTGCAGGTTGAACATCGTTGCCTGGTCTTTGGTATATGCTCCCTGCAGGACCTTGCTTATTCGGCTGCCTTCCTTCAACGCAGCCTTGCGGATTCCCTGCATCGCCTGCCAGTCCGCACGGTATTTTAAAACCAACCACAACCTCTGCGCTTCCTCAAAATCTTCCTTTTTATGATCTAATCTATACTGTATAAGTAATGCGGAAATCCTACGATGTAAATTTTTTCTTTTCCCTTTAGTCTCTGCTTCTTTCAGGGTCTCCTTCAATGCCGCTCTCCAGACAGCTTCAAGCGGTCGTACCCCGTTGAAAACATTTTCCCCGTATATTATGAATGCTTTGCCGTATATCGACCGCGCATACCACGGATTATCCTCGGCGATTTTTTTATCTCCGGTAATAAAAACCGTGCATTCCAATTTTTCTCCATCTGCAAATGTAACAACAAATGGTTCAGACCACTGTTCTTTTTTGTTATCGCCTTCAACAATAACATTTATATCCAGGTCTTTGTAATCGGGAAACCGAATAAAACTGCCCAGCAATACAATTGTTTTAACTTTATAATCTCCATCACGCTCTATCCTACGCATGATATCCCCGATAAAACCCCTTCCGCCAATCTTAGCCTCGCTCAACCTATTTAACCGCTCGGTCAACAGCGATTCCCGTTTGAGAGCTCGTAAAAGTTTCACGTATAAATTCTCATTTGTAACAGCGATATTAATAATTTCATCTGCTGACAACATGTTGGGTTCTTTATTTAGCGGCATGATCCGCTCTCCGGAAATATCCATCATGGTATTCAGTTCGATACCGGCTTTAGCAGAATTAATTTCTCTCAAATTGTTTTTCTTTCCACTGCCCATCTCCAGACTTTTTTCCGTCTCATAATTGTTATAATGGGCGTCACTGCCTATGGTCATGATAAATTGTGACTTGCCGTACATATCTCGCAGCTGTTCTGCAAAACCTTCGAACACCTTCACTTCCTCAGGGCTATGCTTTGAGCTGTACACCTCAACGCCCCATAAGTTATCTTTTACCTCGGGATATTTTCCGGCGATCGCCTTGAACACTTCCGTGAGTTTATTTACTTTCTCACCTGCTGTATCTTCCTTATACTTTCCCACTTTCACCCAATAATTCCTGTCTTCCACCGGATGCGCCAGAACGGCTATGCCACCAGCAGCTTTGACCAGAGCGGCAAACGCGCCCAGATCTATCCCGAATACGTGAGGAAACTCGCCGCCCAAGTCTTTCAAGGCATCTTCGGTAAAATCACCAGTTTTTATCTCTTTTTTCCAGAAATCAGCAGGCCCGCGCAATCTTTCATTTTTATCGCCTGCTTTATACTCATTATCGTTAAAATATATTTTTTTAACTCCGTCTATTCCCCGGACGGATAATCCGTTTTTATATTTTTCATTGAGCAATCCCGCCAACTGGGTCCAGTTAGGATGATCCGGGAATCTACAGAACATATCGAACGAACTTATCTGCAGTGATCCCTCCGCCAATACGCTGTGGTTAA
>JBAZGW010000095.1:0-4925 GCA_041652635.1 Candidatus Omnitrophota bacterium
TACTCCCCGGACTAATCCTTCGCGAAGTTTATCCTGAGCGGATTCGACTTTGCTCACCATTAAAACTTGTCGAAGAGGGGGGTCTTTCCTGAATTATTACCCGCCGTAAAATACCGGCAACGGCTATGGTAACGCAGCCCGTATCGGTTTTCGGTTACGATAACGTTTTAAAGCCGTAACTATATAGCCGGTTGACGTTGTTCTTATTAGCATTTTCTCGTGTTTCATGCCTCGTGCTTCATCCTTCGATCTTTTACGGGAACTCTGCGCCGCGACTAAACCCAAGATATTGAGACCACTTTCCTTAATATATGTATTAGCCATAATACGATACTATTAATCAAATGCTTGCCGGCAAGAATACCCGCTTTTTAGGCCGCATCACTATGAAGTGCAAAACGATAAGTAATGCCTTTCTAAGGGAACTATAAAGATGCGACCTTGTCGCGGAAGATTAGACAACACAACCTTAATATGGTGAATATGGAAAAACGCTGCCGAAGGATAAATTCGGGGAGTATTCAATGATACGGTTCATTAACCATAAATATACAGGCCTGAGCACCTGAGATATTCTGGTTTTATCTTATACTCTAAATCAACGGCAGGAAACTCTCGCCGCTAAGGTATTTATCCACATAATGCGCGGCCTTCCTTCCTTCAGAGATCGCCCAGACGATCAGAGATTGGCCGCGGCGCATATCGCCGGCTGTAAAGACCCCCTTTAAGGAAGTCATTTGCGCAGCGTCAGCCTGAACATTACCGCAGACATCCAACTCCACTCCAGAGGCTTTAAGCGTCTCTCCCTGTTCCGGACTGGCAAAGCCGAGTGCCAAGATCACCATCTCCGCCTCTATTTTGAAAGCAGTGCCGGGGATCTCTTCTACGCGCGGGCGGCCGTCCTGGCCTTTCTTTACATCCACTTTCACGCAGGATAACCCCATCACAGAGCCTTTACCGTTATCAAGGAACTTCTTAGTCATCACCGACCAGACTCGTTCTCCGCCTTCCTGATGACTGGTTGAGGTCTTCAAAAGCATCGGGTATTTAGGCCAGGGGCAACTCTCCTGACGGGAAGACGGCGGTTGTGGAAAGAGTTCCACCTGCGTAATACAGGACGCTCCCTGGCGGTGGCAGACACCCACGCAATCCGCTCCTGTATCTCCGCCGCCGATAACTACCACGCGTTTGCCGGAAGCATTAATGCCGCTGACGGCCTTTTTACGTCCGGAAACAGTTTTATTGGCCTGGATAAGAAAATCCATCGCGAAATGTATACCGTTCAATTGCCTGCCTTCTATCCGCAGGTCGCGCGGCAGGCGGCAGCCGCAGCTTAATACAACCGCTTCGAATTTCCTTTTCAATTCCACCAGGGGAATATCCTTCCCCACGTTCACCTGGGTGCGAAAGGTGATGCCGGAAAGCTCCATCAATTTAATCCGGCGGTCGATTATTTTCTTCTCAAGTTTGAAATCCGGGATGCCGTATCTTAATATACCGCCGGGTTTGTCGTCCTTTTCAAAGACCGTGACCGTATAACCGGCTTTGTTCAACTGCGCCGCGCAGGCCAAGCCTGCCGGTCCGGACCCGGCAACGGCTACTTTCCTGCCGTTGCGCTTTATTTTCTTAAACGGTTTGGCCAACCCGCTGCGGAAGGCGTATTCTATCACGGCCAGTCCATTCTCCCTGACGGTAACGGGAGAATCATTGATCCCCAGGACACAGGAGTATTCGCACAACGCCGGACAGATCCTGCCGGTGATCTCCGGAAGGTTATTGGTGGCATCCAGAAGTTCAAACGCTTCCTGCCAAAGTTTACGGCTTACCAGATCGTTCCATTCAGGGATGTAGTTGCCCAACGGACACGCCCAATGGCAAAAAGGAGTGCCGCAGGTCATACAACGCGAAGCCTGGTCCCTGGAAGACGCTTCCGAACGCAATAATCCGACCTCCCTGAAGTCCTTGACGCGTTCACACACCGGCCTGTAGAGCGGATCTTCCCTTTTTATTTTAAGAAAACTGACATGGTCCTTCATTGTTCCTCCGCTATTCTCCGCGTTCCGGAGACAACGTGATTCAACCGTGATTTTATTCTGTCGAGCCGGATGCCGATTTCCGGACAGCCGGAAGTATCTTTTTATACTCAAGCGGCAGTACTTTTACAAAATACTTGTGCTGCGCGGCAAAATCGTCCAGTATCGCCTTAGCCGCCGCGCTCCCGGTATATTTATAATGGTTGGAAAGCAGGACTTTGATCTCCGCGGTGTCCTCTTCGTCAAGTTTATGCTGTAATTCCACCATTTCCGGGTTGCACCTGGACGGAAAAATACCGTCGCGGTCGTAAATATAAGCTATGCCGCCGGACATACCGGCGGCGAAATTCCGGCCTGTCCGCCCGAGGATGACGACCCGGCCTCCGGTCATATATTCGCATCCGTGATCCCCCACCCCCTCAACAACGGCGTGAAGTCCCGAATTACGCACGCAGAATCTTTCTCCGCACATTCCTCTTATGTAAGCCTCGCCGCTTATAGCTCCGTAGAAAGCGGTATTCCCCATGATCACGTTCTCCGAAGATAAATACGCGCTTTCTTTTCCGGGATAGATAATGATCCTGCCTCCGGAAATACCCTTACCCACATAATCATTAGCCAGTCCTTCCAGTTCGAGCGTTACGCCCCTGGCAAGCCAGGCGCCGAAACTCTGGCCGGCGACACCGTTGAAACTACAGTGTATAGTATCATCCGGCAATCCCTCTTCGCCGTGCATCAGGCACACTTGGCCGCTGAGCATAGCGCCGGTAGTTCTGTCGGTATTATTTATGCGCCTCTCGATAGCCACCGGTTCTTTGTTCTTCAGGGCCGGCGCTGCTTCCGCGATAAGCGCGGCGTCCAGGACCCCGCCGATCCCGTGATCCTGCGCTATAGTGCATCTCCCGGACTCTCTCCCCGCTCCTTCCGGCATATAAAGGATACGCGAGAAATCCAGCCCCTCGCTCTTCCAAGACAACAGGCCCGGATCGGCCTCCAGCAGGTCGGTCCTCCCGATCATCTCGTCCATACGCCGTATACCGAGGCCGCTCATTATCTCGCGCAGTTCTTCGGCGACGAAACGAAAATAACTGATCACGTATTCCGGCTTGCCCTTGAAACGGCATTCCAGGATCTCGTTCTGAGTGGCTATGCCCAGCGGACAGTTGTTCAGATTACAATGCCTTAGCATCACGCAGCCCATTACCACCAGCGGCGCTGAACAAAACCCGAACTCCTCCGCTCCTAGCAGAGCGGCGATCGCAACATCCCTGCCGGTGCGCATCTGGCCGTCTGTCTGCAATCTGACCCTGCTGCGCAGATCGTTAAGCAGCAGCGTCTGATGCGCTTCGGAAAGGCCCAGTTCCCAAGGAAGCCCCGCATGCTTGATCGAGCTCCAGGGAGAAGCTCCGGTGCCGCCGTCACCCCCGGAGATCAATATCATATCCGCGTGCCCCTTGGCAACGCCTGCGGCGATGGTCCCGACCCCGATCTCAGAGACCAATTTGACGCTGATCCTCGCCTGCGGATTGGTATTTTTCAGATCGAAGATCAACTGCGCCAGGTCTTCTATGGAATATATATCGTGGTGCGGCGAAGGGGATATCAAAGTCACTCCCGGAGTGGTGTAACGCGTCCTGGCTATCGCGGTCGACACTTTATGACCTGGAAGCTGCCCGCCTTCTCCCGGTTTCGCTCCCTGGGCGATCTTTATCTGTAATTCATCGGCGTTGACCAGGTAATTGGTGGTCACTCCGAACCTGCCGGAAGCTACCTGCTTGATCGCGCTGCGCACGGAGTCGCCGTTAGGCAAAGGACGGAAACGTATCGGGTCCTCTCCGCCTTCTCCGGTATTGGAACGCCCTTTCAGGCGGTTCATCGCCAACGCCAGTGTCTCATGGGCCCCTCTACTGATGGAACCGAAACTCATCGCCCCGGTGGCAAAACGCTTCACGATCTCTTCCACCGGCTCCACTTCCCGTAAAGGCACCGGGGCGCGCGCTTTAAAACGCAACAAGCCGCGCAGAGTCGCCGGATGACGCGACTGATCGTTGATCAAAACGGAAAATTCCTTATACCTGGCATAGTCATTACGCCGGGCCGCTTCCTGCAAAGCCGTAACACTCTCGGGGTTCCAAAGGTGGAATTCCCCGTCTTTTTTCCACTGATAATTCCCGCCCGTCTCCAAAACGGTAAAAGCTGAACTTTCTGCGCAGAACGCACGGGAATGCCTACGCAGGGTCTCTCGCGATATCACTTCCAGTGAAATACCGCCTATGCGCGATACCGTCCCGGGAAAACAAAGATCAATAACTTCTTTACCTACCCCGACCGCCTCGAATATCTGGGCCCCTCTGTAACTTTGCAAGGTAGAGATGCCCATTTTTGAAAGTATTTTCAATATTCCTTTTTCTACCGCCTTGCGATAGTTATGAACGGCTTTAGCCTCTTCTATACCGCCTTCTTTCTGGGAACGCGCGATATGCTTTACCGCTTCATACGCCAGGTAAGGCGCCACGCAATCGGCGCCGTAGCCGAAAAGAAGCGCGAAGTGGTGCACTTCACGCGGTTCTCCGCTTTCCACTATTATACTTATGCGGCTTCTTTTGGCTTTCCGGACTAAATGATGATGTAAAGCACCGACCGCAAGCAAAGAAGGGATGGCCGCATGTCCTGCGTCAACGCCCCTGTCGCTTAAAAGCAGAAAAGTGTACTTGTCCCTGATCGCCTGTTCCGCTTCCCGGCAGATCCGCTTTAATTCCCTGCGCATTCCGCCTTTCGCCCCGGGAGAGAACAGTATACGGATAGTCTTCGTTTTGAATCCTTTTGTTTTTATGGCGCGGACCCGGGACAATTCCTCCATAGTCAGCACCGGGTGGTTGACCAGCAATTTAC
>JBAZGW010000096.1:0-4844 GCA_041652635.1 Candidatus Omnitrophota bacterium
CGAGCGCGAAGTTTTCTAAATAGGAATTCGGGAAGTGAAGATAGTTATTTCTTGACCTTATCGTAAAATATTATATAATATATAATTTACGGCATAAAATATAACCCTGGGTTTATGAAAAGAAAATCCACCCCGGACAAACGGCAGAAACAAGATTATGCGTTGTGTTCCCGGGGTAAACTGTGTTTAAGGAGGCGGCAGAAATGTATGCGATAGTTGAGGTTGGATCAAAGCAATACACCGTAAGTAAGGATGACGTTATTGATGTGGAGAAGTTGGAGCTTTCCGGGGATAGCGCCGTGATTTCTCTCGATAAAGTGCTGTTGGTTTCCGGGGAAGAAGGCACCAAAGTCGGCAGGCCCTATTTAAAAGGAGCTGTCGTGAGCGCCAAATTGGTCGCGCAGGTAAAAGACAAGAAAAAGGTCACCTATAAATACCGCCGCCGTAAGTCATCGGATAATCTCAAGGGGCACAGGCAGAAGCTTACCCGGGTCAAGATCACCGGGATCAAGGCGTAACCAGATAAAGATAGTCCATAGACTGAAGATACGGTGGGATACATTAGAAGTTTAGATTAAGTAATGTAGCCTATCGTTTATGGACTATGGACTGTTTTGCAAGCTATGTTCATCGATACAGCGAAGATCTACGTGAAAGCCGGCAACGGCGGTAAGGGCTGCCACAGCATTTATACCGATAAATATACCAGATACGGCATATTTGACGGCGGAGATGGGGGGCGCGGCGCGGATATCGTCATAACTTCCGACCGCAATCTTTATACGCTTTTGGATTTTCGGTATAACCCTCATTTTTACGGTAAACACGGCGGTAACGGTTCCGGTAAGAATAAAAAAGGCCGCGACGCTGAGGCCGTGGTTATGCGCGTGCCTTGCGGCACTACGGTAACCGACACCGCTACGGGGTGCGTTTTGCGGACGCTGGACGCCGACGGTGAATCGGTCATAGTTGCCAGGGGCGGCCGCGGGGGGAACGGCAATCAGCATAAAGCCGATCCGACTCCCGGGATCCCCGGGGAAGAAAAAAACCTGGTCCTGGACCTTAAACTTTTGGCCGACGCCGGCCTGGTGGGTTTCCCTAACGCGGGAAAATCCACGCTTATTTCCGTTGTTTCTCACGCGCATCCCAAGGTGGCGGCGTATCCTTTTACCACCAAGACGCCGGTCCTGGGAATTGTGCGCGACGGCGAGAAAACTTTTTTTGCCATCGCCGATATCCCGGGTTTGATCGAGGGGTCGTCGCACGGCAAAGGTTTGGGAGATAGATTCCTGCGGCATGTCGAAAAGACCAGGATACTGGTGCATATCGTGGATATGTCCGCGGCCGACGGCAGGGATCCTCTGCAGGATTACGAAGTGATCAATCGCGAATTGAAGCAGTATAGCCGGGAACTCGCCCGTAAACCGCAGGTCATCGTGGCCAATAAAATGGATTGCGAGTCCGCGGCCGCCAATCTGGAAAGATTTACCGCCGCGGTTAAGAAAAAAGTTTACCCCATTTCGGCGTTAAACCGCCAGGGGCTGGAGGAATTGATTGAAGCCATCCGCAGGAAACTTAAGACGCGTAGTCGTTAAGGTCGGCAGCAGCCTGCTTTATACCGATAAGAACACCCGGACAGCCGATCCTTCAGTTGTAAAGAATATCGCCCGGCAGTCGGCAACTCTCGTTAAATCGGGAGTTGAAGTGATAATCGTTTCTTCCGGAGCGATCGGGCTGGGTATGTCGAAACTCGGGTTGCGCGCGCGCCCCAAAGAACTTTCCCTTTTGCAGGCGGCCGCGGCCGTCGGGCAGAACGAATTGATGAATATTTACCGGCAGGTATTCTCTTCCTGCGGGCTATTGTGCGGACAGGTTTTGTTGACCTGGGAAGATTTTGTGGAACGCAGGCGTTACCTGAACGCCAAGACCACGCTGCAGAAACTTTTGCAGCTCGGGATAGTTCCGGTGGTCAACGAGAACGATACCGTGGCCGTCGACGAGATAAAATTCGGCGACAACGACAAGCTGTCGGCCCTGGTGGCGGGCATGGTTGCCGCCGGCCTCCTGTTGAATCTTTCCGATGTCGACGGGCTGCTTACCGGGGACCGCAAGAGCGTTATCCGCGAAGTCGGCGCGATCACGGCGGATATCAGAAAAGTAGCGGCTCCTTCAAAGAACAGGTCTTCCGTCGGAGGCATGATCACCAAGCTGGATTCCGCCGGGATAGCCATGAAATCCGGGATACCTTATGTTATCGCCAACGGGCGAGGTAAGGACACTGTCAGTCTCGCGGTTGAAGACCCCCGTTCTACCGGCACTCTTTTTTCTCCCGGCAAGGGCCGGTTGACCGCCAGAGAACGCTGGATAGCTTTTGGTTCGCGCGCTAAGGGCAGGATTTTCGTGGACGACGGGGCAAGAAAGGCTCTCCTATGCCGTAAAAGCCTGCTCTGCGTGGGGATCGTCGGGAGCGAAGGAACGTTCCGGACCGGGGACATAGTTTGTATTTCAGACGCGAAAAAGAATGATTTTGCGCGCGGCAAGGCCGGACTGCCTGCGGATACGATCGCGAGTATGAAAGGAAAGCATTTTTTCAAGGAGGCTGTGCATTGCGACGACATAGTCATTCTGTAACGAAAGATATGACCAAAGAAATTACCGCGCTGGCCGTTTCCGCCAGGCAGGCGTCGTTTGCCATGGCCGGCCTTTCCGAATCGGTCAAGAATGACGCGTTGTCGGCTATGGCCGGCGCGCTGGAAGCCTCCGCTTCCACGATCATAAATTCCAACTCCGCCGATCTGAAGGCCGCGCGCGGCGCTAAATTGCCGGCCGCGCTGATCGACAGGCTTACGATCGACCGGAAACGCGTGAAGGAAATGGCGGATTCTATGCGCGCGGTAGCCGCGCTGCCTGATCCAGTGGGCAGGGTGATCTCCGCCTGGCAGAGGCCGAACGGGCTCTGGATACACAAGGTGAAGGTGCCGATCGGAGTAGTGGCCATAATTTACGAGTCCAGGCCTAACGTGGCCGCCGATTGCGTGGGATTATGTTTTAAGTCGGGCAACAGCGTTATCCTGCGCGGCGGAAGCGAAGCTTTACGCACGAGTCTGCGTATTTATTCTATCCTTAAGGATGTCCTGCGCGCCAAAGGCATACCGGAAGGCGCCGTGAATATGGTCTCGACAAGCGACCGCCGGGCAGTGGAAGGCCTGCTGAAAATGGATGGTTATATAGATGTGGTCATCCCGCGCGGCGGGGAAGGTTTGATCCGTTACGTGACGGATAATTCGCGTATTCCGGTGATCAAACATTATAAAGGTATCTGTCACATTTATGTCGATGAGTTCGCGGACCTGAATATGGCCGAGCGGATCTGTTATAACGCCAAGGTTCAGCGCCCCGGGGTTTGCAATGCCATGGAGACTATGCTGGTGCATCAGGATGTCGCCGGGCGTTTTCTGCCGGGGATGGCCGGGCGTTTCCGGGAAGCGGGAGTGGAACTGCGCGCCTGTGGACGCGCCCGCGCGATGATCAAAACGGCGCGCAAGGCCGTGGAAAATGACTACCGCACGGAATACCTGGATCTGAAGCTTTCCGTGAAGGTCGTCGACGGAGTCAATGAGGCTGTCGCGCATATAAATGAATACGGTTCGCATCATTCGGACAGCATCGTCACGGAAAATTACGAGAACGCGCTTGTTTTTTTGAGGCGGGTGGATTCGGCGTGCGTATACGTTAACGCCTCGACCAGGTTTACCGACGGTTATCAGTTCGGGATGGGAGCCGAGATCGGCATCTCAACCGATAAACTGCACGCGCGCGGCCCGATGGCCCTGGATGAGTTGACTACATACAAGTATATGGTTTTCGGGAACGGACAGGTCCGGGAATGAGGACCGGGATACTCGGCGGAACGTTTAACCCGGTGCATTTGGGCCATTTAATACTCGCGCAGGAGATAAAAGAGAAACTGCGCTTAGACAGGGTGATCTTCGTGCCCGCTTACAGGGCGCCGCATAAAGATATGGCTTGGCTTATTCCCGCGCGGCACAGGCTGAATATGCTTAAACTGGCGGTGCGCGGTAACCCCGGGTTCAGCGTTTCCGATATCGAATTGCGCAGGCAGGGAGTTTCTTACACCGTGGATACGATCATCGCGCTTAAAAAGAAGTATCCGGAAGACGAGGTTTTCTTTATTGCCGGTTCAGATCTGGCCCCGGACCTCAACTCCTGGAAACATTTCGCCGGGCTTTTGCGGATAGTCAATTTTGTGATCGCGCGCAGGCCGGGATATCCCGCAGGAAAAGGACTTTCTTCCGGAGTTATGCCGGTCAAGATAAGAGCGGTAGATATTTCCGCTGCCGACATACGCAGGCGCATAAAAAACGGCCTGCCGGTGCGTTATTTCCTGCCGGAAGCCGTGCATAAGTACATAGTGGCCAATAAACTTTACGCGTAACGCGCGGGGATCAGTATCCTTATTCGGATACGATTTAAAACGTTACCGTAACCGTTACCGAAGAAAGACAGGCTTACGAATATGGCCGTTAAGATCGCAGCGTCGATTTTGTCCGCCGATTTCAGCAGGCTGGACAGAGAGATAAAGCGCGTTGAGGAAGCCGGCGCCGATCTCCTGCACGTTGACGTGATGGACGGGCATTTTGTCCCCAACATTACCATCGGGGCGCCGGTAGTGAGATCTCTGCGTAAGGCGGCGTCGATCCCGCTCGACGTGCATTTGATGATAGATAATCCGGGATTTTTCCTGGATGATTTTATCCGCGCCGGCAGCGATATGATAACCGTGCACGCGGAAGCGGTGACGGAAAAAGAATTCTCTTCTATGA
>JBAZGW010000097.1:0-4754 GCA_041652635.1 Candidatus Omnitrophota bacterium
ATCTTTTAAAGGAGAGATCTCGCGCACCGCAGCCAGGTAATCTATTTCGTTCGGCAGCGGCTTTTGCACGATGATGCCGTTTACGGCCGGGTCTTCGTTAAGCTTGGCGATCAGGCGTTTTAATTCCTCAAGCGAAGTTTTAGCGGCCAGCCTGTGCAGGCGGTATTCGAAACCGAGCGCGGAAGCGAGCCTGGACTGCATCTGCGTGTAAGATTCCGCGGCGGCGTTGTCCCCCACCTGGATCCCAGCCAGCGCCGGACGAAAACCGAGCTTGCCTATCCGGGAACGGATATCCTCTTTTATACGCTCGGCGATTACGCTACCCTTCAATAATCCTGCAGACGCCATTCTCAATCTCCGTTCTTATCCTGGCCATCGCACGCTTTTTGACGGTCAGTTCTTTAAGCATGCCGCGGGACAAGACGGCATCTCCTATGATCTTAAGATTTATGCGCGCGTTCAGGTACGCCCCGCAGAAAGCGGCATCCAGCAGCGCCGAAGCCGTGCCGACATCGGTGCATAAATTAGGGTTGCCCTTTTTCAACACTTCCGGGCAGAATTTCATCGTTTCGTAACAAAGCCGGCAGATTATAAAAGAGACGTCCAGGGACTTGCGCATATCCTTGCCGCTAAAGGCCTCTGAATCCAGATCGGCCAATTCCAGAAACCGCGCCCGTAAAGCTTCAGTCTCGACGAGGATAGTCCTTAACTTCTGCTCATGAACGGCATAGGCTTTCCTGCCCGCGGAGAAATTAAGCACCATGCTCAACAGCGCGGTCCCCATCGCGGCGGAAACGGCGGACGACGAACCTCCTCCGGGAACAGCGTTGCCGGCGGCCAGGCAGTCGTTATATTTCTCCACGCTCTTACAGCAGTATTTCATATTCTCCTCACAGCCCCCTGATCACCCCGTTATCGTCGATATCCATCTCTTCCCCGCGCGGCCGCATTGGAAGCCCCGGCATAGTCTGTATTCCGCCGCAAAGCGCGTAAAGATACCCGGCGCCTATCGCGGGCCTGACGTCAGGTACCGGGAGGGTAAATCCTTCCGGCCGGCCCTTTAGGCGCGGATCATGCGAAAGGGAAAACTGCGTCTTGGCCATGCACACCGGAAGATTGCCCCAGCCTCGCGCGGTATAAAGTTCGATCCTCCTGCGCGCGGTCTCCGAATACTCCACGTCACGCGCGCCGTATATCCTGCAGGCGATGGCGTTGATCTTCCGTTCAAGAGTTTCCGCGTTCTCATACAGAAAAGAAAATTTATTGGGTGTTTCCGCCGCCCTGATGACGCTCTCCGCCAGTTTTATTCCGCCCCCGGAACCGCGCGCCCAGAGTTCGCTGACCTCGCAGGCATAAGCTCCGAATGCCAGCGCCTTCTCGACGACGAGGCTTATCTCCCTGTCGGTATCCCCGGCAAAACGATTGACGGCCACCACCACAGGAACCCTGAAAGCCAGAATATTCTCGATTTGCTTCTGCAGATTGGAGCATCCGTTGTCCAGGGCGTCCAGGTCCTCCCTGGACAATCCTTCATCCAGAGGTTTACCGGGAACTACCCGGAACCTGCCGCTGTGCGCTTTCAGGGCGCGCACGGAACAAACCAACACCGCCGCGTCCGGTTTAAGGCCCGATGCCCTGCACTTGATATTAAAAAATTTCTCGGCGCCGCAATCGGCCCCGAAACCCGCCTCGGTGACCACATATTCCGAACAGGAAAGCGCGAGCCTGTCCGCCAGTATGGAACTATTGCCGTGCGCGATATTGGCGAAAGGAACGGTATGCACAAAACAAGGAGTGTTCTCTATGGTCTGGATAAGGTTCGGTTTGAGCGCGTCCCGCACCGAGACCGCCATACTTCCGGCGGCCTTCAGATCCTCCGCGGTCACATAACCGCCGTCAAGGCGTTCGGCCAGCACGACTCTGCCCAGCCTGGCGCGCAGGTCGCGCGTATTTTCGCTCAAGCCGAGGATGGCCATCAATTCCGAAGCCGCGGTGATCTCGAAACCGCTTCCCCTGAGATCGACGCCTTTTACTCCGGAAGACAAACGGATATTCCTTAACGACCTGTCGTTGACTTCGATCACCCTCTTCCAGTAAATGCCTTCGGGGGCGATATTGAGGCGGTTGCCGTGATAGATCGAATTGTCCAGGTAAGCGGCGGCAAGATTATGGGCAAATCCTACGGCGTGGATATCCCCGGTGAAATGCAGGTTGAATTCCTCCGCGGGCACGACCTGGGAGCGTCCGCCGCCGGCCCCACCGCCTTTCAAGCCGAAAAGCGGCCCCAACGAAGATTCCCTGATACAAGCGCAGGCCTTTACCCCGAGGCGGTTCAGGGACATAGAGAGGCCGATCGTGGTAACGGTCTTGCCCTCGCCCAGCGGCGTGGGAGTAATAGCGGTAACCAGTATATATTTGCTTTTTTTAACGCGCGGCCGCCGCTCCCGCAGCATCTCCGGCTCGATCTTGGCGATATACCTGCCGTAAGGAATAAGATATTTATTCCTGATACCCAAACGGGAAGCGATCTTTTCTATCGGAACTTTAATTGGACCACGCGCGATGCCCGGTATATTCAATCTATCACTCCTCGCATTCAAAAGCGTCCCTGAATAATTCCCATTCCGGATCGCCGCCCGGATCAAGCACCGTGACCACGTCAAAGCGCGCCGCTTTCTCCGACCACCCCGCGGACGCCAGGTAACAGGCGGCCGCCCGGCACAACCTTCTCTTCTTGGCCGGCGTGACCGCTTCCGCGGGACTGCCGCAGGCGTCGCTGTTGCGGGATTTCACCTCCACGAAACAGATAACGCCTTTTTCCCCGGCGATAATGTCTATTTCGCCGGCCGGGCAGCGGTAATTCATTCCCAGGATACGATAACCGCGCCGTCGCAGAAATTCAGCGGCGGCTTTCTCCTCGCGGCTTCCCGGCTTAGACACCGGCGAAGGTTCTCCGGTGAATAACGGAAGGACCGCAGCGGGTGATGGCGAGCCGGTGCGCTTCAGTCGGATACCCTTTATGCCTGGAAAAACCGTATTGCGGAAAAACCACGTCGTATATCGCCATGATCCTGTCCCTGGTGACTTTGGCAAGGATCGACGCGCAGGCGATGCTCAAAGATTTAGAATCTCCCCGTATAATACAAGTATGCGGCACGGGAAGGGTCAACTGCATATCCCCGTCAACAAGCGCGCGGACAGCAGGGGCATCCGGGACGGGTCCTTTCCTGCGGGAAAGAAGATCGCTGACCGCGTCCTGCATAGCCAACTTACTGGCTTCAAGAATATTGACGCTGTCGATTATTTGCTCGTTTATGATCCCTATTCCGTAGTCGGCCTTCCCGGTAATTTCCAGGAAAGCGGTATCGCGCTGGCGGGGAGTAAGTTTCTTGGAATCGTCTATACGGCTTGAGAAGGAAAAATCGCGCAGGGCCACGGCGGCGGCTACTACCGGCCCGGCCAGGGGGCCGCGTCCGGCTTCGTCAATGCCGATTATCAACCGGCAGCCTGCGGCTTCAAGCCCGCGTTCGTAATAAAGCAATTCTTCTCTATTAGTCAATTGGGACCCTGGTCTTCCGGAAAACAGGATCGGATATTTATGCCTTGACGGCGTCCTGCTGTTCTTTCGAATCTATTTTGGTGGCGCGCTTGCCGATCTTACTGCGGAGATAATAAAGCTTGGCCCTCTTGACCTTACCGGAACGGATAACCTCGATCTTTTCTATTGTCGAGGCCCCCAGCGGAAAAACCCTCTCGATGCCTTCCCCGAACGAGATTTTCCTGACGGTAAAGGCTTCATTGACACCGCTGCCTTTCTTGCCGATCACCGTGCCTTCATACGGATGCAGACGGAACTTGTCCGGGCCTTCCGGGATCTTCACGAAAACTTTCACGGTATCCCCCACATTGAAAGCGGGAAAAGCTTTTCCGGCTGCGAATTTCTTTTCGATAGATTTTATTTTGTTCATTTGTCTTGTCTCCTAACCTGATTTCACTTCGTGCGGTCCGGATCCTTGAATCCTTCGTGACCGCGATCATACGTTATGAGCGATATTTGCTCCCGAATTATTCTTTTGAATACTCTGCGCGGCTTCTCCGCGGATAAAGCCGTGTTATACCGTATAGTGTTTCTTGAGCAGATCAGGCCTTTTTTGCCGCGTCCTGCGCAGGCTGTCTTCCCTGCGCCAATCGCTGATCTTCCCGTGATCCCCCCGCAAAAGTATTTCCGGCACCTTCATTCCCCGGAAATCAGCTGGCCTAGTATACTGAGCATACTCTAATAGATTACCTTCGAATGACTCAAAATTCAAGGAATTTTTATCTCCCAGCACACCGGGGATGAGCCGCACGACGCAATCGGCCAACGCCATGGCCGGGATCTCTCCTCCGGTGAGTATATAATCCCCGACGGATATCTCTTCGTCAGCCAGGTGGGCGCGCACCCTTTCATCGACCCCTTCATAATGGCCGCAGATAAGTATCATCCATTTCAAAGCGGACAATTCCAGCGCGGCCTTCTGGTCGAGTTTCCTTCCCTGAGGGCCGAGCAGGATGACCCTGCCCTGGGCGCGCCTGCGGCCTTTTCTTAACGCCTCGACCGCCCGAAAGATCGGCTCGGCGGACATCACCATACCGGAGCCGCCGCCGAAAGGCCTGTCGTCGACTTTGCGGTGCTTATCCAGAGTATAATCACGCAGGTCGTGCGCGCGGATACTGACCTTCTTTTTCTCCTGCGCCCTTTTTATCATAGACTC
>JBAZGW010000098.1:0-4678 GCA_041652635.1 Candidatus Omnitrophota bacterium
TGTTTTTCTCTCCAGCGGTAGCCGGTCAAACTCCCAGAACACAGAATTGTTGATGTATTCCTACGATAATTATACTTCCGTGCAGTTGGTTGAAATCAATAACTATGCCATGGGATCGATGGATCAATCGATGGATCATACGTGGACGGATCCACGTATAGTTCAACCCACGTTTAATATCAATGGACGGTATGATTCTGTCCGTTCTTATTGGAACGCGCGTTTCGGAGAGACCGATTCATTCAAACAGATCCCGCTTTTTGTTCGCGATCTCAGCGTTGTCACCGGCTTTTATAATGATTTTCATGGGGCCCTGGTGAATGGATACTATGGTTATGGCTCAAGCGGAGACTTCATCCTGGTCGGAGCCCGGTATAAAGACGACGCGGATATGGTGGACAAGATCATCCTGCATGAAGAATTGGAGAGGTATAAGGGTTTTACCCATGAAGAGGCGCGCGCGGAAGAGGCCAAATTCGAGTCTTTCAAGAGACAAGGAGAGGCATCCCCGGCGGCCGCGTCCAGCGTTCATTCTTACGATAACGATTGGAGCGATATGGAAGTGTCCACTTTTATCGATAAACAACAGGCGGCCTCTTTCCGCAGAATATCCGAGGTCAAGCTCACGGCGAAAGACAACCTGGAGGCGGAAAGCAGTAGCGTTATCGCTTACTGGGAGCAGGCTTTCGGGGAGGAGGTCGTAATACCTAAAGTTCATTCGCTTGATACAAAGGGCGGGACCGAGAAGGAAAAGGGCTTCACGGCCGCGGCATATAAAGGGGCTATATACATTAATAAGGACATCTTGTCCTGTTTGCCGAAGCCTCCCTCACCGCAAGGGTATATATCGGATACACACAACGACGAAAACGCTTTGTCTTTTGGCGACGCGACTACGTTCGACCGCGGCAAGATCGGCGGGGTATTGATACATTTGCTTCTTGAAAGTAATAAGGGCCTGACGCATGAGCAGGCCCGGACTATAGAATCAGACTATGCGCAATTCAAACAGACCGGGGAGGTCTCGCAAAGCGTTATACCGGCCGCCGCAGCGCAGGTTCCTGAGACTGTGATCGAGATCCCCTTGGAGCAGCAGCCGGCTGCAGCACAGGTTCCGGTGCAGTTGAGTACGGTGCCCCCCCAGTCCGGCACGGATGATTCGCATGGTTGGTCGGAGATCAGGCTGCAAAGTTTTGCTCAAACCATGCGGCAGGAGGAGGACAATTATCTTATCAGCGGATGGTTTGCCGGGGGCTGGCTGAACGGCTGCGTGGGCAGAGCTAAATCTGCCCTGGGTATTACCGATTCTAACTGGGGACGTACTTCCTATGATGTGGTAATGGAAAATGTAGATAAGCGTTATCCGCAATACCGGGGTTTTACCGCCGCGTACGTGGACAACGCGCTTTATATATCCTCCCGGATTGAGGAAAATACGGATTTGAAACCGTACATCGCTTTCGAATACACTAAATGGTATATGATGAACATCGGCAAGAGCGGCGAGGAAGCGGTGCGGATCGCGGAAGAAACCGAGACTGGCGTGCGCAGCGGCGCGGTAACAAAGCTGGATTTCTCAGATATAACGGCGCAGTCGCTATTCGGGCCCGGGGCCGTCTCTACAGAGAACGATATAACCCGCGCGGCAAACGTGTTGAATTCCTGTAGCAGTGATAACGCTTTAGCCATTATCCTGAAAGCTCCGGAAAACGATGATACGTGCCGCATGATAAGCCGTATACTGGGGCAGATGGATAACGACGCCGCGGGCGAGGAGAAAGTCTCCGGCTGGCTGGCGCAGATGCCGGCGGAACGGGCGGCCAAGATCTTGAAAACATACGCGGAATCCGGGATCGACCATCCGGAGTCAATATTGTCCGTTATCCCTGATACAGGGGCGGCTGCACAGTATCTTATGGATATTTACAACGCCGCGCCTTCTGTTGCGGTCGGGATAATCAAGGGGCTGCAGGGGACGGAGAAGTTGAATGCGATTATGAACTCGCTGGATAGCGCGCGGGCAGTATCTTTAGTCAATGCTCTTGATATTGAGAGCGCGATAACGGTGTTGTCCGGTATGCGGCAGGAAAAGTCCCTGGCCGTGTTCTCCGGGTTCGACGCGCAGAAGTGCAAGCAGGTTATATATTTGATGAGCGTAAAGGCGGAGAACGCCGCGACGCTTAAGTACTGGCTGGAAAATATGGATGCGGCAAAGGTAAGCGGGATCTGTCTGTCGGTGAATACCGATTCCGCCATCGGCATATTGTCGTTGATGGGGTATGCCAAAGCGTTCGAGGCACTCTCCGGTTTCGATATAGCTAAACAGGAGGAGATCATCACCGCCTTGAGCAAAGACAGCCGGGGGAAGAATACCTTAGTCGCCTGGTTGAGCGCAGCGAGCGCCGGTAAAACGGCCGAGATGCTGGTGAACTTCATTCTCGAAAAGAAATATAATACGGCATTCACTATGATGAACCGTATGACTATCGGTAAAAACAGTGAAGTTCTGTCGGAAATAGTGAAAATTATGCAGGCGGAAGAGGCGGCTAAAAACGGCAGTCCCGTAAGCAATATGTATCTCTTTTTTGAAAAGTTTAACGACGAGGCTTTAAAGCAGATAATGCCGTTTATGAGCAGCGAGGGTGCGGCGGGAGTGCTGGGGTATGTGTATCAGGATGTGCGTATGGAATCGTTGTTCAAGGGGTTGTGCGTTGACGGGGATGGTAAGGTTGACTACCAGAAGGAAGCGGATATTTTAAGGTATATGAGGGCGGAGCGCGCGAAGCTGGTATTCGCTCGGATGGAAGGAGAGGAGAAGAAGTCGGTGCTGCCGTTGATAGGGGATAAGGCAGTGCAGGTTAAATTGATTAACTACCTGAATATAAAAGACACGGAAGGGACGAAGGCGCTGGTGGGTATGTTCAGCGGAGATAAACTGGCGGAGATGTTGGATAAGACGATCGAGAACGGGTCGGCGGCGACGGCGGTTACGTTCCTGACCAAGACCGTGGATGCGGCGGCCGGGTTGGCGATAATGAAGAATATGAACGGGGACAACGTCAAAGAGGTATTCCAGGCGATGAATGATGAGGCGTTTGAGGTTTATCTGGGGGTGATGGGCGGGAAGCTGGATAAAGCGGCCGCGTATGTGTCATATACGCTTCCGGGAAGCGAGACAAAGACTTTGCTGACCGGACAGGGGAGCGAGGCCGGCAAGATCGAGTCCGCGTATGTGATCAGGGACGTAAGCAACCTTCCGGTCGCGGTGGCGATGTTCGATTCCAGCGATAAGGAAGGGAACAATAAATACAGTTATATGAGCATAGATTACGCGACGCTGACGCTGAAGATGCAGAGCGCGGGTTCATTGTCCGCTGCGCGTGGCGAAGACAGGGTGTTGGATACGGCGGGGTTGTATTCCAGGGATGGGTATATGGGGCTTACGGTCTCCGGCGGCCTGAAAGGGTATTCGTATTTGAGGATAGATGTGGATAAGATATCGGCAAAAGACCTGAATGAACTGCGTATGTATGACGCCGAGCAGGAGCTTGTGCTTAACGTATACCTGAAGACCGCAGGCGGCAAGGTGGAGGCCGGCAAGTATTCGTTCGATCCCACGCAGGCGGGCAGGATAGATATTTCTCTGGAAGAAGTCGGCAAGAAGATCGACTTGAGCCAAGTTCAGGCGATAGAGATATACCAGAATGTGAGCTATCCGCAGGGAGTTAGTCCTGATCCGTTGTTCGCGAAGTTGACCAGCTGCGGGATAAGCCTGTTGGGAGAGGTCAGCCTGCAGGGGGCGCCTGAGGGATTGGACGAAACGGCCGTCAGCGGCCTGCAGAAGGCTGTGCAGTCTGATCTTTTGAGGACAGGGGATATTAATGGCCTTGAGGTCGTCTATTCGGCGAGCAAGAAGAGCGTCTATTCTCTGCCGCAAAACGTCGTGGAGTTCTCTCCGGAAGAGGCGCTGACCGGATACCACGTGAAACTGGATATGACGACCAAGGCGCAGAAGTGGGATGAATACCTTACCAAGACCTATAAGACCACCGACTTAGGGGATATCTCCGTTAAAGAGACCGAGAAGCTGTTCGGTTCAAGCAGTAATTCTTTAAGCACCGGGATAAAGGCCTACCTTGACCGCAGCGAGTTCGCTTCAAAAATGAACACTTCTTCAGTGGCCTCTGCGATCGCCGGCAAGATCAAGGGGCAGAAGGAAGCGGCAACGGAATTATACCTGCCGCTGGTCAGGTCCGATATGGAGAATATCAAGCGGGATATTCTTAACTCCGCGGAAAAGTTCCAGATAACGTCCAGCAGTATCTCAGACGGTTCCGCGGTGTCCGTCAACGACAAGATAACGATAACCTTCAGTCATATGGTGATCGCCGGGAGCCTGCAGATATCGGTGAAGTCCAAGGACGGCAAGGCGGTGAGCGTCAAGGACGTGCGGGTCGACCAGAGCGGCCGCGCGCTCAGCTTCAAACCCGCGGTAGCCAATGACGCCGAATACACCCTGAAGATCACCGGCAAGAACATGGCCGGTAAGAGCCTGGACGCCTACAGCGCCACGTTCACCACCGCGCCCGCCAAGGTCCCGGAAGAGTCCGGAAGGACCACCAGCACTTCCATGAGCGCGCCGTTCGAGAAATGGTTCGGGCCCGAAGAGACCTGGCTT
>JBAZGW010000099.1:0-4648 GCA_041652635.1 Candidatus Omnitrophota bacterium
CGCCATTAGTGATTTGGCGAGACTTTGTCCGCCATTAAAGCATTGGCGAGACTTTGCCCGCCACTGGTGCGTTGGCGGGGTTACTCCCGCCACAAAGATTGGCGAGGCTTCGTCCGCCACTGATGCCTTGGCGGACTTCGCCCGTCATTGGTACTTAGCCGGGCATTGCTTTGCGCATTCATCCCGAAACTCCTACACTTTATTTTCAAGGCATTCGGGAATTCTGCGCTCCGATTAATAATACCCGGCAGTCCCTCCCCAGACACCGGTGGAATAAATAAGCGTAATGGTATAGCCGGTGGTAGCGTTGGGAGTCTTACCTCCGGAACTGCACCTGGTGGCGACACCGTTGGCTGAGCCAGCGCTATAGTTAAAATAATGCGTGGTCAGACAGCCGGTGGGCGCGTCGACAGGAAGGCTGCCGATCGCGGAAGCATATGACCCGTATTCTAACTTATATGTCTCCTGCGCGGTGCGGATCTGGCCGAGGATCATCCTCGCTTCGGCGCTGCGGCCTTTCTCCACCATCTTCATATATTGAGAGAATCCCAGCGTGGCGAGGATACCCAAGATTATGATTACAACGATAAGTTCCAGCAGTGTAAAACCTTTCTTCATCATTTCTCTACTCCCTTCTCGTAATACCGTTTTCCAAAATAAAGCGCCTAACCGCTTATCTTACTTATCTGAAATATCGGAAGGAACATACCGATAACCATTACGCCTATGACCACGCCCATGAATACTAATATTAGAGGTTCAAACATAGCCGTAAACCTGGTAAGAAAGGTATCCACGTAATCCTGGTAAAAAATGTTTATCTTCTTGAACATCTGCGACAGTTCGCCGATCTCCTCGCCGATAGTGACCATCTGCACGACCATAGGCTCGAAGAACCCGCTCTTTTCCAAAGGAGTATGCAGATTCTTTCCGACACGGACGTCTTCCTTGATATTCCTGATGATCTCCCCCATCACGATATTGCCTACGCTGTGCTCGGCGATCTCAAGCGCGTAAAGTATCGGGACGCCGCTTTCTATTAATGTGGACATCTCGGAAGAAAATCTTTCTATTACTATGGCCCTGAAGAACTCTCCGGCCAGCGGCAGTTTAAACACAAATTCTTCGAATGTGCGCCTGCCGTCCCTGGTCTTTAAGTAGTTCTTCAACACATAGATGGATACCACCAGTATTATCACGATCACCACCATGAATTTCCTGATAAAATCGCTGACCGTGATCAGGGCGATGGTCAAAGGAGGAAGAGTTATGTTGAATCCGGCAAAAAGCTGGGCGAAAGTCGGGATTATCTTTATGGTAAGAAAGAGCAACGCGCCTGTAGAAGCCAATAACAGTATGATCGGATATACCAGGGCGGAGATGATCTTTCTTTTGAAAGCGGCGTTTTTCTCCAAATATGTGGCCAACCGGTTAAGTATGGCGGCGAGGTTACCGGACGCTTCGCCGCTTTCCACGAGATTGATCCAGAGATCGGAAAAAACATCCGGATGCTTACTCATCGCCTCGTGAAAACTTAAACCCGCTTCCATGTTCTTTTTCAAGCTCTTGAGCACGTTATAAAGTTTGCGGCTGGCGACCTGCATAGAGATGACTTCCAGGCTCTTTAAAATAGTGATCCCCGCTCCGAGAAGAGTAGCCAACTGCCTGCAGAAAAGCACCAGATCGTCCGAAGTCACGCCATAATGTTTCGGTTTGGAACGGGAATTAAGCGGGCCTGCCTGCTTTAAAGCGACCGCCTCCGCGTAAGTCTGCGCGTCCACCTGGATAACGATAAGATCGCGCGACTGCAGGCGGTTGATCACGTCCTCCTGACTCGCGGCTTCCTCCGTGCCGGAAACCTTTTTCCCGTCGCGGTCACGGGCGACATAAGAAAATACAGCCATTATTCCACTCCTATGGTCACGCTTAACGCTTCTTCAAGGCTGGTAGTGCCGTCCTCAACTTTTCTCATTACCGAATCATAAAGGGTCAACATGCCGTTGTTGCGCGCCGCTTCCCTTATTTTCTGGAATGACGCGCGCTGATTGATCAGTTCCCGTATATCATCGTTGGCAACCAGTATTTCCGAAATACAAAATCTGCCTTTATACCCTATCTGGTTACATTTAGCGCAGCCTTTAGCGCGGTAAACCAATCCTGTGCGCAATTTAAGTTCTTTCACCTGTTCCAGCGAGGGTTCATACGCCTCCTTGCATTCCGGGCAAAGCTTACGGACAAGGCGCTGCGCGACGACCATCAACAAAGAAGGCGCTATCATATAAGTCTCTATGCCCATATCCGCCAAACGCGTCACTGCCGAAGGGGCGTCATTCGTATGCAAAGTACTTAGCACCAAATGCCCGGTAAGCGCCGAACGTATACATATCTGCGCGGTCTCCAGATCCCTGACCTCTCCGACGAGCATAACATCGGGATCCTGGCGCAGAAAACTACGCAGGGCGGCGGCGAAAGTAAGCCCGATGTCCGGCTTGATCTGCACCTGATTTATCCCGTCCAGTTTATATTCTACCGGGTCTTCGACAGTAACGATATTCTTTGAAGGGCTCTTGATCTCGTTAAGTATCGCGTAAAGAGTGGTGGTTTTTCCGCTGCCGGTGGGCCCGGCCAGAAAAACCAGGCCATAAGGCATCTGCACTATTTTACGTATCAACTCCAACTGGGCACTGCCGAATCCCAACTGCGCCAGATCGAGCACTACGCTGGAACGGTCCAGGATCCTCAGAACCACTTTTTCACCGTATATTGTGGGAACGGTGGAAACGCGCAGATCTATAGGCTTATTGTTCACCTTAACCATAAAGGCCCCGTCCTGCGGCAGGCGCTTCTCGGCTATATCCAGTTTGCTCAATATCTTTACGCGCGAGGCGATCGCCAGATGCAAATGTTTCGCCGGAGGAGGGATCTCATAAAGCCTGCCGTCGATCCTGTATCTAAGGCTCAACCTGTCCTTAAAAGGCTCGATATGAATATCCGAAGCGTGTTCTTCTATCGCCTGCCTGATTATCAAGTCCACGAGTTTTACTACAGGCGCTTCCTCCGCCCTGGCAATAAGACGGTCAAGGCTTAATTCTTCATCCCCAGCCGAACCGCCGCTTTCCTCGATCAGGGACTCCGATGAAGAATTGGAATAAGAATTCTCGATCGCCTCCTTCAGATAAGCGTTCTTACCGTAAAACTCCTCTATGGCTTTTACTATGTCCGACCTTGTCGCCAATACCGGTTTAACCTCATAACCGGTCAATTTCTTTATATTATCGAGAAGGATGATATCGGTCACATCGCTCATTGCCACGGAAAGGGAATTAAGAGTAAGCGAAAGCGGCAGGACGCAATTCTTCAGCGCGAAATCCCGGGAAATGATCTTTTCCAATCCCTGGCCTACGGCGGGATGCAGCATACCCGTGCCGAGAGCGAAATAAGGCACGCCGGCCTGTTTACCGAGGACCTTCATCATGTCCTCTTCTTTAATAAACCCCATTTCAACCAGGATCTCCCCCAGACGTCCACCCTGCTGACGCTGGACGCTGACGGCCTTCTCCAATTGATTGGTATTGATGAGCCCCTCTTTGACGAGAAGCTCACCAAACCTCAAATATTTTTCCTTGAGCATTATATAAGATTAACGACTGTTTTTATCGAACGTGTTCAGGCTCGAGCTTACCGCAGACTGCCGGTTGAAACCGGCGGCATTCTGTTCCCGATCCGGCAGGACCGCCTTATTGGTCTGGGCGAATTCCACAGTGGCTTCTTTCAGGATATGCGGAGTGATGAATACAAGCAATTCCCTCTCTTTGTCTTTCGTCTTATCCTTATGCCTGAAGAAAGCCCCCAGGATAGGAATATCCGAGAAAAAGGGGAGTGACGAGTTGATCTGGTTGAACTCGTTCCTGATCAAACCGCCGATAACCACGGTCTCCCCGTCCTTGACGCGGACGGTGGTCTTGGTGGAACGCTCTTCCGGATCGCGGAACTGATAAGACTTACCGGCCACGGTCAAAGTGTTGCCCGCAGTGGCTTCCGTAACCTTAGGATAAAGGAACATGGTTATTTCGCCTGTTTCGATGTTGATCTGCGGCGTTACCCTTAAAGAAACACCCGTTTTCGTTCTTTCCGGATCACCGGAAGATTCCGAGGTGGTGCCGCCGGAAGTGCTGGAAGACGTGCCGGTGACGCCTATGGATTCGTTACTGCTTATCTGGATCTCAGCGGTCTCATTATTTAAAGTAAGCAGCCTCGGCCTGGCTAAATATTTGGTGTCAGTCTGCGTGCGCAGATAATCCAAAATCTGCGAATATGTCTTGCCAAAGCCTATGGCCCCCTGAGTCGCATCGGTAATACCTTTACCGCGGTCGGCGAGATTCCCCATAAAGAACCTTGTCGGGCCCGATGAAGGAATGATCAAGGTAAAAGGATTGGTCCCGAAATCGAACCCGAGCTGATCGACGGTATTCTTGCTGACATCCAGCATTTCCACTTCTATCAGCACCTGCGGAGCGACCACGTCAAGCGAAGCTATTGTCTGAGCTATCGCCTGCATACGGCTCGGGATATCGGTGACTATCAAACTGTTGGTGCGGTAATCTTCTACAATGGAACCGTATTCCGAGAGAAGCTTTTTGATCGCGTT
>JBAZGW010000100.1:0-4597 GCA_041652635.1 Candidatus Omnitrophota bacterium
GGCAGCCAGTCGGCCAGCCCGGAAAGACGGGAAGTATCGGTATGCTCAAACTCACGGTTAATATGAAAAATAGTTATGCCCATCACGAATACTCCGACAAAGACATCCAACAACATTCCCAATTCCACCAGCAAAGGCTGTTCCAGGAATAGGGCGATGCCGAACAAATAAATACCGTTCTCCAGGATCAAATATCCTATAACCTGACTCAGGGCTTCCGCTCTGCTAATGATAATGAAAGAACCGGTCAAAGAAACCGACAAAGCCACCGGCACAATGAACGGTGACGCAGTGGCAAAAGGTATCGGCAGCCTGGAACTGATGAAGAACGCCACTCCCAGGGCGGCGACACCGCAAAGGATGGACGTCGAGACCCCCACGAAGGTCTTTTCCTCACGCCTGACGTTGACCCTCTTCTGAGCGTAACGCAGGAAGCCGGGGAGAAGCACCGCCTTGACCAGCAGGGTAACAAAAACTATTCCCAGCAGCATTGCCCCGGTTATTTTTCCGTGCAGGAACAAAGGGACCAGGCCTATCGCCGCGCCCTGATAAGCGACGACCCGGATGCTCGCCGATATCCTGGTAGACCCCAGGGAAAACAAATTCAACAATACCAACAACATCAATACCCCGTCCAGCATCACATCCTCACTTTGCCAGGAAAATAAGCGCGACCAAAGATAACGCCGCGGCCGCGGTCAGCAGCTGCGGCACTTTCAATAACCGCAGGCGGGCCATACCGGATTCCACTACACCGGTCAATACCGCCGTCGCCGCGATTACCCCGAGAAACAACAGGGCGTTACCCGGGAAATCCGGGTTCAACCCATAAGGAAAAAGCAGCCCGGCCGGTAATGCCGCCAGGGCCCAGAACTTTAAAGACGAAGCGTAATTGATCATCGCCAGATCGGCCCCTCCATGATCCAGGGCCATCACTTCGTGTATCATAGTCAGCTCCAGATGAGTATTGGGGTCGTCAAAAGGCACCCGGTAATTCTCAGCCAGGAGAACGATGTAAAGGACAAAAACCACTACGATCAGCACTGGTGGAGAAACCTGCCATATTTTTCCGCCCGCGGAAAAAAGCATCCCGTTCAAAGAAACGCTGCCGGACGCCGCGGCCATCACCGCCAGGCATAAAAACAACACCGCCTCCGATAAAACGGAGAATTGCGCGTCACGGCTCGCTCCCATCCCCTCGAAGCTGGAGCCGGTGTCCAACGCGGCCAGTATCATAAAGAAACGCTGAGTGCCAAGAAGATAAACAAAAAACACCATATCCCCGGGAAAGAACAAAACCGCGGGATACGCCCCGCAAGGAACAAAAAGCAACGCTGTGAATATCGAAATCAGTCCCACGGGCGGGCCGAGGCGAAAGAGGGCGCCGGTTGTCCGGCTGTAAACCGCGCCTTTACGCAGTAATTTGACGATATCAAAATAAAGCTGCAGCAGACAAGGGCCTTTACGGCCGGCGAAGAAGGCCTTGACCCGGTTGATCATCCCGGCCATCAGCGGCGCCGCCAGTAAAGCAATAACCATATTCAATAAAGGATAACCGATGTTCATCTGATTTTCCAAAGTAAAAGGATCAACAAAGCAGCCATTATATACATAATATAAATATGCAGCTTACCCTGTTGCAGCCAGCGCAAACGGGATAAACTCTCCTCCAGCCTTAAGGCGATCCCTGTAAGGAATATTTTGAATATTCCCGGCCCGGGACGTGGTTCTCCGGAGTATCCAGAGGGGAAAACGGCTGTTTTTAATACGGGCTCGGCGTTCTTCCTGACATTAAAAAAAGTGAAGGTTTTTCTCAAGGGATAAAAAAACGATGCCGCCGTATACTGCGCTCTTCCGGCCTGGCCCGCGTAACCGCAATTCCAGGTCTCTCCTGCCGATACCTTTCGGTTCCTTAACAGAACGCGGCGGAAAACAACCGCTAACGCGATCAGTATATACGCCCCTGCGGCCGCCAGGCTGAGCGGCACGAGCCTGTCCGCGAGTCCGGGAAAACTCAGGAAATCAGCGGATTGAAAAACGATCGCCGCGGCCCCCGCCAAAGCAAAAGAGAATAACGGCCCCGCGAAAGTCAAGAACAGACAAACCGCGGAGAGCACCGTCATTGCCGCGCACATCAATATGCTGTATTCCCGCAGGACATCCTGACGTCCGCGCGGTTTTCCCAAGAACATCACTCCAGAAAAGCCGCTGAAACAAGCCAGGCTCAGACACCCGGACAAAGATAATCCCGCGATCACTCCCACGCAGGGAAACAACAATCCCGAACCTTTCAACGGCAGTCCGCAGAACGCAGCAAGATAAATAAGGAATTTCCCCGCAAACCCGTTCAGCAGCGGGATACCTGAAGCCGCCGCCGACCCCAGGAAAAATGAGGCAGAGGTGACCGGCAGGGCTTTAGCGCAGCCGCCGAGCTCGTCGGGATCCCTGGTCCCGCAGGACTTCGCCGCCGCTCCCGCGGCCATAAAAAGAAGGCCTTTAAAAAAAGCGTGATTGAACAAATGCAAAAGCGCCCCGGACAATGCCAGGAGGCAAACGAGGATGCTGCCGCACGCCTTGGCGTAGACAGCCAGCCCGATCCCCATACAGATGATACCGATATTTTCTATACTGCTGTAAGCCAGCACTCTTTTGGAATCGCGCTGTCCGAGAGCCAGCAGCATACCAATGACCCCTGAACAGATACCGGTAAGAATAAGCGCCCCTCCGCACCAGGCGTCAACTCCGCCCAACACGGAGAAAAGACGCAGGATCCCGTATATCCCGGTCTTTATCATTATCCCGGACATTAAAGCCGAGACGTGGCTGGGCGCTGCCGGGTGCGCCTTAGGCAGCCAGATATGCAGCGGCATAAAACCCGCTTTCATTCCGAACCCTAATATTCCCAGGGTCAGTAACAAAGCGCGGGAAATTTTTACTCCCGATGCCGAAAATGCCGCTGAATTCCAAAAACCGGAAGTAACGCCGGGAACGGACAGGAGGGCGAACATAAGCAGTAAAGCCGCGGTGCCGAGATGGGCGGCGCCGAGATAAATGAACCCCGCCTGCCGCGCGGTTTTATCTTCATCGCGGGAAACCACCAGGAAAAAAGACGAAAGCGCCATTATTTCCCAGCAAACAAGGAACATCAGGCTGTCTGCCGTAAGCAAAACCGCCATCATCCCGGCGATCAGAATATTGAAAAAGAACCACTGCCGGCCGGCGGACTCGGAGCTTTTTCCTTTTCGCAGATACCCCCAGCCGTAGAGGGCGGATAACGCGGACAATATCAAAAGAGGAACAAGAAAGAATGCCGAGAGGCTATCCAAAAGAAGGAATATCTCCCCTCCTCCGGGGGCCTGCCAGGCTGCGCGCAAAGAGATCTCTTTACCGGACAAAAATACGCTAAAAACCGGAAAGGCGGCCAACAGACAACTTACAATGCAGCCCGATACGGCCGCTACCGCTGCCGCTGCCGGCCGTTTATCCAGGAATAAAGCGCATGATCCGCTGATAAACAGTATGATTAAAGAAACAACAATAAGGAACATCTTAGTTTTTTTCTTTCTTAAGATCCAGCGCCTGCTCCGCTTTCCGTAAAACGGATAAAAGATCCTCTCGGGCGCTCTGATCCAACACGGCATTCTTGAAATCTTTCTGCTGTAAGACAAAGGCCAGCCGCGACAATAACTGCAGATGCACGCGCGCCGTGGGACTCACCAAAGTAAACAACGCGTGAACGGGCTTACCGTCGACTGCTCCGAAATCCACCGGTTTCTCCGGGAAGCAGAGCGCGATCAAAGAACCGGTAATATTCAAAACGATCGGATTCCTGACGTGCGGTATAGCGATCCCATCGCCTACCGCGGTAGAAGCCAGCTCTTCCCTGGCTAAAAGCACCTTGAAAAGGAAATCCCTGTCCGTTTTCTCCGGTAAACGCAAAAGGTCCACCACTTCCCGGAGCACTTCCTGTTTGTTACCGCCGCCGACTCTGTAAAATATCCCGCCTCTTTTAAGAGCTTCCTGCAATGAAGGCATTTCCTCGTCATTTCCGGAAGAGGCAAAGATCTCCGGGGAAACATTTATACGGCGGTTATTGATCCATTCCAGCAGTTCTGCCCGGTCAAACCGGTATTGATCCAGAATGCGGTAAGCGGGAATTGTTTTACTATTGATCCAGCGGTAAATGGTCCTTTCGGAGACATTCAGCAGACGGGAAACTTCCTTTACGGTGAGTTGCATAACAAACGACTCCTTACATATATGTCTATTGTGACATTATATGACACTTGAGCCGTGTAGTCAATAGATGTCAGTTACGCAATGTATACTTTAGTAGCGTCTTCCGCGGCCCCACGCGCAGATTCACCAGCGTTTTTTTCTTTAGTTTTCTTACTTGCTTTCAACCAATCCGCAAAGTTCTTATCATCAATAGTTTCGATTTCGTTAAATGAATACTCCACGGGCTAATCCTTCGACCTTGCTCAGGACAGACGCCGGGGGTTTCTCTGCTGATTGAGCGAAATTACTCCGAAGCAGTCACCCTCTTTATGTAGCGATACCTTCCCGTTCACCCCTCGCATTCATACCCAGGCTTAAA
>JBAZGW010000101.1:0-4591 GCA_041652635.1 Candidatus Omnitrophota bacterium
ATAGAACCTCTGGCAAATCCCAAATTACAATTTCGTGACTATACGGCGGTTCTCCCAGAGGTAATACAATCCGGAATACAGCGTAAGGCCGACGGTAACGATCATCAACAGGTAAATGCCCTGCCGGAAAAAATTCTCCCAGGAAGGATTCCAGGTGAAAAAAGTCAGCATCACTTCCTTAAGCACCACGAAGATCAATATCAGGACGATCACCGACATCTGCGATACCGTCTTATGCTTGCCGGCCTTGGCGGCGGAAAGCACCTTCCCTTTATTGAGCGCGAACAATCTCAAAGAAGTTATCAGTATTTCCCTGGAGATAATGATCACGAACATCCAGGCGTCGACAAGCTGCATCTGCACGAAAGCCGCGAAAGCGGCCAGCACCAGTATCTTGTCCGCTATCGGGTCCATCAACTTTCCGAAATCGGTCACCATATTGCGTTTCTGGGCGATATGACCGTCAAGAAAATCGGAGATGGCGGCAAGCGCGAAGATCACCAGGCTGATGACCTTGGCCCAAAGGCCGTGGATAAAAAGAAAGAACATAAACACGAAGGTAAACACTATTCTCAAGATTGTAAGACGATTGGCTAAATTCATAGTAAAACATCTCCTGTAAGGTCGTATTCCAAAGCCCCGTCCACGCGCACCCTGACCATACTGCCGGGTTTAAGGGGCGTGCGCGTTTTCACGTAAACCATCCCGTCCACTTCCGGAGCGTCGTAACAGCTCCTGCCGGCGTAAACATACGAAGCGGCGGACAGCGCGTTTCCCGGAGGCAGCGAAGCCTCCTCTTCCACCAGCACTTCCAATTCCCTGCCGAGCATAGCCCGGTTTATTTCCGCGGAAATCCCCTGCTGCAAAGACATTATTTCATCGAACCGTGCGCGCTTCACTTTCTCTGGCACCTGGCCGGGCATCAAGGCGGCAGCCGTGCCTTCTTCGCGGGAATAAATGAACGCTCCCAGGCGCTCAAAACGCGCGTCTCTGATAAAATCCGCCAATTCCCTGAACTCCCTCTCCGTCTCCGAGGGGAACCCGACAATGAATGTGGTCCTTATCGCCGCGTCCGGAAGCCTGCGGCGTATCATATCGATCAATCGAAGCAAATAATCTTTCCCGTTGCGCCGGCCCATCAGCCTGAGAATGCGCGCGTTTATGTGCTGCAGCGGCAGATCCACATACCGGCAGAACTTTTTTTCCCGACGCATCAACTCCACCACCCGCTCCACTTCCGCGCCCGGATAAAGATAAAGCAGCCGCAGCCACTTCGCCTCGCGGCAGCGCCGCGCGAGTTTTTCGAGCATAGAAGAAAGCGTGATGCCTTTCTCCAGGTCACGGCCGTAAGCGGTAAGATCCTGCGCGATGATATTTATTTCCCCGGAACCCGAGGCATCGAGCTGCGCGGCACGGCTAAGCAAAATATTCTCCGGCACGCTGGTAAACCTGCCCTTGATGGCCGGGATAACGCAATATGTGCAACGGCTAAGACATCCCTCTGATATCTTCAGATACGCGTAGTGCTTCGGGGTCAACCTGAAAGACTCCGCCCGGTTACACCACCCGGGAGAGATCCGGCCGATGAACGCGTCAACTTCCGGGAACTCCCGCCTCAATTCATCGCCGTAGCGCTGAACAAGGCACCCCTGCACGATTATCTTCTTTAAGGCGCCCTCTTTTTTCAATTGTATCAGGTCAAGGATCACGTCAATGGATTCGCGTTTTGCGTCGTTGACGAACGCGCAGGTATTGACGATGCCTATCTCGGCTTCATTTATATCGGTGATCCTGTAACCTTTACGAAAGAGCCTCCCGCAGACCGCTTCGGAATCAACCAGATTCCTGGAACAGCCCAGGCTGAGTATGCCTACCGCGGGTTTCATCTGTTTATTTCCAGCCCCTTACGGCTGATAACTATATTCTTCAACGCCTGGCCGCGCCGGCCAAGGTTAGGGATGAACTTACCGTTGACCTCAAGTTCCACCGCGCCGGCATTACCCAGAGAAAGTTCGCCTTTATCTTTAAAAGTGAAGTTCTCAAACCTGCCTTTACGCAGCAGACTGCGAAAAACCACTTTCCCGTCGGCCTTCAGGCTCACCCAGCAGTCTTCTTTAGCCCTGATGACCAGCCCTATTTCTGAATCCACCGACTCCGCGATCTCCTGCGCGGACACGGCAGCCGGGATATTCTTCGCCCGCTTAGGCTGTTTCCTTGCCGCTCTGGACACAGGAACCAGCGGTTTGTTCACCGTTACATTGCGCGCGGCCGCGGGACGCTGGCGTTTAACAGGCCTGTTCTTTAAAAACACCGCTACTTTACCCGCGCCGTAGAACAGCAACACGACGGCAATAACCGCGACGGCCGCCAGTATTGTCCTGCGGCCGAGAGGGAATGCGTCGCGCGGCGAGACTTTAAGACCGGTCCCCTGCAAATGTTTTGTTACTTTTTCCTGCGCAACGGCGGGAACAGCCGGGACCGCGGCGGTGGAACGTTCCGGAGCCGGTTTACCGGCAGGGTTATCCTCACGAAAATATTCCCCCGGATCAACCCCCAGAAAGGCGCAGTAAATCTTGATAAATCCTTTCAGGTAAACCGGGCTTATATTGGCTACGCTGTCCTCTTCTATAGCCTGGATTATGTGCATATGGATCTTTGTTTTCTTATGCGCTTCTTCCAGACTGCAGCCTTTTTCCAGCCTTACCTGTTTTAATCTTGCTCCCGGCGATTCCATTCGCGGACTCCTATCTTAAAAATCGGGATTACATATTTCAAATACCTTAATAACACGAAACACCTTGATCTTGCCGCGGCAAAATCGGCTATCCCCCCGGCACTGTCTCTTCCTTACCGTCCCTGGACATCATATCTTTCTGCAGCCAATCTTCCCGGTCTATGATTATCTTCCTGGGCTTGCTGCCTTCGAACGGGCCTACAAGCCCGTCCTGTTCCATCATATCTATTATCCTGGCGGCGCGGCTGTAGCCGAGCCGCAGCCTGCGCTGCAATATCGACACGGAAGCCTGATTGGTCTCCATAACCACCCTTACGGCCTCAGAATACATCTCGTCTTTGTCTCCGCCGCCGGTAAACGATTTCCCCTGTTCTTTAAGCACCTCCGCCCGGTAAACCGGCTCGGCCTGCTGTTTAACGAAAGCCACAATGCGGTCTATTTCCTTATCGGATACCAAAGCGCCCTGCGCGCGTATCAATTTTGATTCCCCGGGCCGTAAAAACAGCATATCCCCCTTGCCGAGCAGTTTATCGGCGCCGTTCATATCCAGCACCGTGCGCGAATCGACTTTAGACGGGACTTTGAAAGAAACTCTGGATGGGAAATTGGCCTTGATCACCCCGGTGATCACGTCCACCGAAGGACGCTGCGTCGCCAGTATCAAATGGATCCCCACAGCCCTGGACAACTGCGCCAGTCTGGCGATCGCGCTCTCTATCTGGTCCCTGGCCACGCTCATCAGATCGGCCAGCTCATCCACGATGATCACGATGTAAGGCATCTTCTCCTGGCCGGGCTGCGAATTATAAGCGGTGATATTCCTGGCGCCGGCTTTTGCCAGCATACGGTAACGCTCTTCCATTTCACCCACCAGCCAGCTCAATGCCACAGCCGCTTTTTTAGCTTCGGTCACCACCGGGCACAACAAATGAGGCATCCCGTTGAAAGGCGCCAGTTCGACCATTTTCGGGTCTACCATCAGGAACTTAAGCTGTTCCGGGGAGAACTTCAGCAACAACGAAAGAATAAGACAGTTAACGCAAACAGTTTTCCCGGACCCGGTGGTCCCGGCGATCAAAAGGTGCGGCATATCCCCCAGGTCGGCGACCACCGGCTGGCCGGTAATATCCTTGCCGAGCGCCAGCGGTAGTTTATATTGAGTCTCGGTGAATTCCCGGGAAGAAAGTATATCTTTCAAAAAAACCAGGCTGCTCTGCATATTCGGGACTTCCACCCCTACCCTGCCTTTGCCGGGGATGGGCGCGACAATGCGCACCGACTGCGCTTTCATCGCCAGAGAAATGTCGTCACCCAATACGACGATCTTGTTCAATTTGACTCCGGGCGCCGGCTCAAGCTCGTAACGGGTGATAACCGGGCCACGCTCCACATTGGTGACTTTGACGGAAATACCGAAATCATTCATGGTCTCTTCCAGTATGCGCGCGTTGCCGGCGAGATCTTCTTTTATCTGACGCGCCTCCAAGGGAGGAGGAGAATCAAGCAGGACGAAAGTCGGCAGTTGATAATCACCGACCTTCACCGGTTTCACGGGAACAGACGCCTCGGCCTTGGCCGGAACAGACTGGGCCTTAATTATGATCTCCGACTTCTTTTCCTTTTTCCCGGCCGGGGAAAAACCTTTCTTTATTTTATCTATAATATTTTCTTTTGCCGGCTGCCCGGCACGCGGCTGCGCGGGGTCTCCCGGCGCCTCCATATAGGCCTCTCTGGCCTTACGCGAGGCGGGAACAGGACGTTTTGTTGCCCCGGACGGACTGCCGCTATACAGCGACCCCAGGGCACCGCCCGCCTTTTCGATGGATTTCATCACCAGCGTCGAAATAAGCACTTCCG
>JBAZGW010000102.1:0-4543 GCA_041652635.1 Candidatus Omnitrophota bacterium
CCAGATCTATGCCGTCAAAGACGCTGCGGACACCGGGGCACGACCTGGCCGGCCTGACGCAGGCGTAGAGATCCAACGCCTGGCGAATAGCCACATTCACCGAACGGAACCCCCCGCCGATAGGAGTGATGATCGGCCCTTTTAAAGCCACTTTGTTCTTTTTCACCGAATCCACCACCGACTGCGGGAGCACCTCCCCGTATTTTTCGTAAGCGGCCTGGCCGGCGATGACCGTTTCCCATTCAATATTGATCCCGGTAGCATCGACACATCTGCGCGCCGCTTCGCTTACTTCCCGGCCTATCCCATCGCCCGGTATAAGAGTAATTGTATACTTCACAATAGAAATCCTCTCTATAATTTTCCGTCCAGCGGCTACGGTAACGAAGCCCGTATCGGCTTTCGGCCACGGTTACGTCTTGGAAAAGCGCAGGACGTAAGACGATTGGCGATACGCGCATCGTAACCGTTAAACGAAAAACGAATGCAATTAGACCTTGAATCCACCGTATTTCTTATAATAATTGACCAGCCCGCCTTCGCTCAACAAAGTCTGCATAAAAGCGGGGAAAGGTTTGATCCTGGTTTCGCTGTCCTTGGTGATATTCCTGAGGATGCCGGCGTCCAGATCGATGCTTAAGGCGTCTTTTTCGTCTATCCCCGAGGTATCCACCTCGATCAACGGCAGTCCGATATTGAACCCGTTACGATAAAAGATCCTGGCAAAGGACTTGGCCAGCACCGCGACTATGCCGCTTTCCCTGATCACCAATGGCGCCTGTTCGCGCGAAGAGCCCATCCCGAAATTCCCGCCGGCCACGATCACGGAAGCTCCCGGCTTGATCTTTGAAGGGAACGCCGGATCGATATCTTCCATTATATGCTTAGCGAGCTCTTTCATATCGGTAATGGCGAATTTATACCTTCCGGAGATGATAAAATCCGTGTTTATATTATCTCCAAGTCTTATCGCTTCAACATTGAACTTCATTTTTACTCCTCTTCGTGCGCCTATGCCGCCGCACAGAACAATTGAACAATAGACAATAGAAAAATAGACAAAAACTCGATTGCGTTCTAATTTCTATTGCTCTATTGTTCAAAAACTCAGTTGAATTATAATTGTCTGAATTCTTCCGGGTTCTTTACCTTTGAAAGCGCGGTTTCCAGGCTGATCAACCCCTGTTGAAAAATACTCTTCAGCGACTTATCCATAGTGTGCATCCCATGCTGACTGCCGGTCTGCAGCAGAGTAGGTATCTGCTCTATTTCCTGTTCCCTGACCAGGTTCCTGATGGCGGGAGTGCCGGTAAGCACTTCAGTAGCCACGACCCTGCCCTCCCCGGAAGCGACCGGAAGCAGAAGCTGGGAAACTATACCCTGGATACAATCGGACAACTGAAGCCTGACCTGTTGCTGCTGGTAAGGCGGGAATACATCTATGATCCTCTGTATTGTCTGCGGCGCGTCCGGGGTATGCAATGTAGCCAGAACCAAATGCCCTGTTTCCGCGGCGGTCAACGTGGTGGATATGGTTTCCAGGTCGCGCATTTCCCCCACCACGATCACGTTCGGATCCTGGCGCAGGGCGTGCTTCAACGCGTTGGCGAAAGAATGGGTGTCGCTGTAGACCTCGCGTTGTTTAATAACGCTATTCTTATTTTTATGAATGAATTCTATCGGATCCTCGATGCAGATAATATGCGCTTCCCGCTCATTATTGATCAGATCGATCATCGCGGCAAGCGTGGTGGTTTTTCCCATACCGGTCGGCCCGGTGATCAGCACCAGCCCGTTCGGCCTGCGCGCGAGTTCCATCACTATCGGAGGAAGCCCCAGGTCGCCGAATGTGGGTATTTTCAAGGGGACACGACGGAAGGCCGCTTCCACGGAATTCTTCTGCAAATGCACGTTGACCCTGAAACGGTCCATTGCCGGAAGGGAAAGCGAGAAATCAAGTTCCAGGTCTTTCTCGAACATCTCCTTCTGCGGATTGCTCAAAACGGAATAGATCATCCGCTTTGTCTCCTGTTTGTTTAAAGGAGTGAGCCCCGTGCGGTAAAGCTTGCCGTCTATACGCAGTATAGGGGGCTCATTTTCCGTAATGTGCAGGTCTGACGCGCGTTTCTCGATACATAACAGCAGGAGCTCATTGATTTCCATCAACTACCTCCGTTTCACAAATACTTTCTGGGGTCTGCTATCCTGCCCTCCAGGGCGGAAGCCGCCGTCAATACCGGCGAGCCCAGGTAAATGAACGCGTTTGGATTCCCCATTCTGCCTTTGAAATTGCGGTTTGCCGTCGAAATTACCTTCTCTCCGTCAGCCGGTATGCCGTTATGCGTCCCCACGCACGGGCCGCAGCCGGCCACGACAACCGCGGCTCCCGCCGCGACAAAATCTTCGATTATGCCTTCTTTAAGCGCCCTCAGATATATCTCCCTTGAGGCCGGAGCTACAATAAGCCTGACGCCTTTAGCGACGGACCGTTTCCTCAACACCGAAGCAGCCGCGCGCAGATCGCTTAGCCTGCCATTGGTGCAGGTACCGATGAACGCTTCCTCTATCTTTACGCCCTTCACTTTCCCCACGGGGACAGCGCTGTCGACGCTATGCGGTAAAGAAACCTGCGGCTCAAGTTTGGAAACATCGTATTCCAAAACCCGCGCGTACCGCGCGCCCTTATCCGGGCCCAAACGCCTGATACGCGAAGCGGGGACTCCCCTGGACTTAAACCAAGCGACTGTCTTCGCGTCCGTGGGCATCAGGCCTGCCTTGGCTCCCATTTCAACCGCCATATTGGATATGGTCATCCTAGCGTCCATATCCATCGAATCTATCACGCTGCCGCTGAATTCCACGGCATTATAAGTGGCGCCGTCGGCCTTTATTTTCCCGATAACATAAAGGATCACGTCTTTGGCGTAAACGCCTCTAGGCAATTTACCGTTTATTACTATCTTTATGGTTTCCGGGACCTTGAACCAGTTCTTGCCGGCGGCAAGCGTCACCGCCAGGTCCGTAGAACCGACACCGGTAGAGAACACCCCCAACGCCCCGTAAGTACAGGTATGCGAATCCGCTCCCAGGACTATATCACCGGGGAGCACCAGTCCGGATTCCGGGATAACTTGGTGGCAGACACCGCAGCCGATGTCGAACACCGGCTGTTTGAACTCGCTGCCGAACACGCGCATCTTCTTGTGCACCCGCGAAACGCCTTCCGAAGGGGACGGCGCGCTATGGTCTATGACCATGCAAAACCTGGTCTTCAGCTTTTTTATGCCCATCTCGCGCACCCTGTCTATTATTATCGACGAAGTGCCGTCCTGCCCGAACGTAAAATCTACTTTGCAGATCGCGAAATCCCCCGCCCGCAGATCCCTGTCCGCATGCTCACTTAATATCTTTTCCGCCAGCGTCTTGGGTGTCATATTATCTTCAACCACTCCTCTATCCTGTCCATTCCCTTGGTTATCTGTTCTATCCCGGTGGCAAAACTGAAGCGGATATAATCGTCCCTGCCGAAACCTTCACCGGGGATCACCGCCACATATTTCTCTTCCAGCAGGCGGCCGGCAAAACTGAACGAATCCAGGCCGGTCCGCGAAATATCACAAAAAACATAAAAAGCCCCCTGCGGCTGTATGTATTTCAATTGCGGCATTGAGTTCAGCCTGCCGGTCATATAATCCCTTCTTTTAGAATATTCTTCCCGCATTGCCGACGCGAATTCTTCCGGCGCCTTAAGCGCGGCCAGCGCCGCCTTCTGGCTGATAGAACACGGATTTGAAGTCGTGTGGTCCTGTATGCGCCCGATCGCTTCCGCGACATCCGCGGGAGCGGCCAGATAACCGATGCGCCATCCGGTCATCGCGTAGGTCTTTGAAATACCGTTCACCGTCACCGCCAGATCCCGCATTTCCGGATGTAACCCGGCGATGGAAATATGCTTCAGCCGATCGTAAATGAGTTTCTCGTATATCTCGTCGCTGATAACGAATATTTTCTTGGATACGCACAACTCGGCGATGGCGGATAGTTCTTCCCGGGTATAAACCGAGCCCGCCGGATTTGAAGGACTGTTCAAAATCAAAACTTTTGTTTTAGGAGAGATGTATGCGGTAAGTTCTTCGGCGGTCACCCGGAATCCGTTCTCGGGAGCGGTTTTCACAAAACGCGGGATACCGCCGCAAAGGTTGACCATCTCGGGATAACTTACCCAGTATGGGGACGGAATGAGTACTTCGTCTCCGGGATCCACCAGCGCCATCAAGGCGTTAAAAATGGAATGCTTGGCTCCGCAGGAAACCACGACCTGATCCGGTTTATATTCCAGACCGTTGTCCCGCTTCAATTTCCCGGTAATTACTTTCTTGAGTTCCGGGATGCCCGTGGTCGGGGTATATTTCGTGAAGCCGGTTCTGATCGCCTCTACCGCGGCGTCTTTTATGAAGTCCGGGGTGTCGGCGTCCGGCTCCCCGGCGGCGAAGCTGACGACGTCTTTCCCCTCAGCCTTCAACTTCCTGGCTTTTGAAGTGAC
>JBAZGW010000103.1:0-4499 GCA_041652635.1 Candidatus Omnitrophota bacterium
TAACGGCAACGCCAGCAGGCTCAGGTTTCTGCTTTCAGGCGGGGAGTATCTGGATTTTAACGACAGGCGTCTTTTTGCCGAGATCGGGCTGTCCGCCGATTGGCGGAATACCGCTTTCGTCAAGTCTCTCGGCCCAGAGCCGTTTGATATTACCGCCGCACGATTCCACACTATGCTTTCCGGCCGCAAGATAAAAATAAAACCGTTGCTGCTGGACCAGACTTTTGTCGCCGGCATCGGCAATCTCTACGCCGCGGAGGCATTATTCCGTGCCGGCGTACATCCCGCCAGACAGGCGGGTTCGTTATCGCTTAAAGAATCCGCTGAACTGCTGGCCGCGATCACGGCAACGCTGAAGGAAGCCATAAAACACAAAGGTTCTTCTATGGATCAGTATGTGCGGCCTTCCGGAGAACGTGGTGATTACGTGAGGTTTCACAAGGTGTACGGAAAAGAAGGAGTTGCCTGCGGCGGATGCGGCGGGAAAATTAAAAGGATTTCTTTAGGGGGGAGAGGGACATATTTCTGTCCCGCTTGCCAGAAATGAAGTTTTATTAAAACAGGTTCTGGGTTTTGGGTTCTCGGTTCCGGGAAGTACTAAAACAACTTTACTAAGAACCGGATATCGATAACCGAATTAAAGAGTGTAATACTGAATTCCGGGGACACAATACTTAATTCCATCTCTTCAAAGATAAAAGCAGGGCATATTTTTAAGTACGGAATGAATTTATGAAGGCGTTCGAAAAACGCGTAAAAATCTTAAGTAATCACAGCCTGAAGAAGAATTATTTTTTGCTCTCTTTCAAGGACCGCGATATCGCCGGCGCGGCCGTCCCCGGCCAATTCCTGATGGTCAAGACGGCCCGGGGTTTATATCCGCTGCTGCGCAGGCCGTTGAGCATTCACAGTTGTTCCGGGGGCAAAGACGGACGCATCGGTATCTTATATGAAGTAAAAGGGCCGGGGAGCGAACTGCTTTCATTTTGCCGGCCGAAAGATTGCCTGGAAGTCGTCGGTCCCCTCGGCAACGGATTTCCTTTGCCCGGCCACGGACGGGACGTCGTTCTTGTCGCCGGGGGGATGGGCGCGGCGCCGTTGTTTTTTCTCGCCGAGAGGCTTACCGCTGATAATAAAAAACGCCGCATACACGTTTTGATCGGCGCCTGCGGAAAAGAACATCTCTGCCGCGTCAAAGAATTCTCCGCCGCCGGATGTTCAGTCCTGGTCTCTACCGACGACGGCAGCCGCGGAAGGCAGGGGTATGTTTCCGGGCTTTTGGAGTCTTTTCTGGATAAACCCGGGAATGTATCGGTAACTCCGTTGATCTACGCCTGCGGCCCGCGGCCGATGCTGCAGGCGGTCGCCTTTGTGGCGGCAAAATACGGAGTCCCGGGATATTGTTCCCTGGAAGCGCATATGGCCTGCGGTATCGGCGCCTGTATGGGATGCGTGATCCCCGTCCGGGACCAGGGGGGCAGGGAAGAATATAAAAGAGTCTGTAATGACGGTCCTGTTTTCGGGTTGCAGGAACCCGACTGGGGGAAAATGTAACCATGCCGCCGGCAGTCAAGACTGAAGTTAAGATAGGCAGAATGATTTTGCGTAACCCGGTGACCGTGGCGTCGGGGACGTTCGGTTACGCCTCCGAATTCGCCGGTTTTCTCGATTTGCGCGAACTGGGGGCGGTGACCACAAAGACGATCACCCTCAAGCCGAGACGGGGGAATCTTCCTCCCCGGACATGCGAGACCCCCGCCGGTATGCTTAATTCAGTCGGCCTGGAGAATCCCGGAATAGACGTTTTTTTGCGTGACAAACTTCCTTATATCGCCGGCTATAAAGTGCCGGTGATCGTCAGTATCGCCTCCGAGTCGGATAATAGGGAATTTATCGAACTGGCCAAGAGGCTGGATGCCTGCTTTGACGCGGCCGCCATAGAATTGAATATTTCCTGCCCTAATGTCCGGCATAAAAAGCTTGGGACCGGCGCGTATCTTATCGCGCAGGACGCCCGGGCCACGTATCGTCTGGTAAAAGCCGTGCGCGCGGCAACGAAGAAAACGATTATCACCAAACTTTCTCCCAACGTTACGGATATTGTTTCTATCGCGGCGGCGGCGGAAGAAGCGGGAAGCGATGCCTTGTCCATGATCAACACTATTGCCGGGATGAGCATAGATGTTGGATCCCGCAGGCCGAGAATAGGGGCGGTCCTTGGAGGATTGAGCGGGCCGGCGATAAGGCCGGTGGCCGTGCGGATGGTTTGGGAGACATCTAAACGCGTGCGTATCCCGATAATCGGGATGGGCGGGATCAGCGATACCTCAGGCGCGCTGGAATTCATTATGGCCGGAGCCTCCGCGGTCGGCGTGGGAACGGGGAATTTTTTACAGCCGTCCCTGTCTGCCGGGATAGCCCGCGGCATCAAGGAATATATGCGCGAACACAGCATCGGGAATATAAAAATGTTAAGAGAGGGGTTGAAATATGCCTGCTGAGATCATTCTGGCATTGGATGTCCCCGCGGTGCCTCGCGCCAGATATTTTGTGGATAAACTATATCCGCAAGTGCGTATTTTCAAAATAGGACTGCAGTTGTTTTCCGTGTCCGGGCCGGCGGTAGTTAAATGGATAAGGAAAAAAGGCGCGGAGGTTTTCCTCGACCTTAAGTTCTACGATATTCCCAATACAGTGGCCGCGGCAGTGCGGCAGGCGGTGCGGATGGAAGTGAAAATGCTTACTCTGCATATAAGCGGGGGCAGGGACATGCTGGAGGCCGCTGTTCAGGCTGCCCGTCAGGAATCAGCGGAGAGAGGACTGGCGTGCCCGTTACTTTTGGGAGTCACGGTCCTGACCAGCAGGGAAGCGGCCCCGGGAGAGGTTTTAAAAATGGCGCGGGAAGGATTGAATTGCGGGTTGGACGGCAAAGTTTGTTCGGCTCAAGAGGCCGCGGAGTTAAGGTCGGCTTACGGAGGAGAATTCAAGATAATAACTCCCGGGATCAGGCCTGACGGCGCTCCCGCGCAGGACCAGAAAAGGACCGCGACCGTAACAGAGGCCGTTGCCGCGGGCAGCGACTATCTGGTTATCGGCCGCCCGATACTCGAGGCCGAGGATCCCGTGATCGCCTTAAAGGAGCTGAAAAAGTGAAAGAGACCAAAGAATCGGCAGGGGTAGGAATAGCGCTGCAGAAAATCAGAGAAGCGGAAGCGAAGGCCGCGGAGATGATCGCGGATGCCCAAAAAGAGGCGGCGTTAATACTGAAAAGCGCCGAAGAAGAACGCGCCGGGACATTATCTGCGGCGCGGGAGCGGGCGTCCCGGGAGATAGTGTTGATAAAGGAACGGATGCTGGAAGAATCGAGACGAGAGAATGAAACGATGCTCCGTTCGGCAGAAACCGATATCTCTTTGATGAGAGAAAAAGCGCAGTCGCGGTTTCAGGATGCCCTGCGGATCCTCAGAGAGAAAACAGGGAATTAACGCGGATCATCCGCTGTTTTTTCGTAAGAATGTCCGGATTAAAAGGTTGATATGGCTATATCAAAAATAAAAAAGATAGATCTGATAGGGCTTGGACTAGACAGGATGGATATCCTGTTCTTCCTGCAGAACAGCGGCAAACTGGAGATGATCGCTTCTTCTTCCGCGGCCCCGGCTCCGTTCGCCGCGCGGGAACAATGCGGGATGGAGCCCGTGGAGCTGGAAGACGCGATCTCATTTTTATCCGCTTACGCGCAAGCGGGGGGCATTCTTTCTAAAATGATCAAACAGAGGGTGATGGTTTCCGCCGCGCAACTGCAGAAGGAAGCGGCGGATTTCGACGCCCGGTCTTTTCTTGAAGAACTGAGTAAACTGCGAGGACAGCATCAGGAATTACAGCATCGCAAAGAGCGTCTTTTACAGGAACGCGTGACTTTAATGCCATGGCGTTATCTGGACGCGCAACTGGCCGACCTGCGTAATCCTTCGGGTGAATGCGGCATTTTTCTTGGGATCATGGACGGCAGCGATTATGAAGCTTTCCTGGCCGCGGGTGAAGCGTGCGGATGTCCGGTGTATCACGAAACGGTCAATGCCGTGAAAGACTCCAGGTATATCGCGGTCGTTTACCTGAACAGGGATTTTGAAAAGATAGAGTCGTTGTTGAAGAACAATAAATGCAATATTGTCCTTCTCGGAGATGGAGCGAAAACGGTCAGGGAGCAGCTGCTGGAGATCAATATCGAGGGGTTGATCGTCGACGACAGGATCATTGATATCCGGGGCCAGTTCCGCCGGATGTCGGAGCAGGCCTTCCGCCTGATGCTCGTCCACGACCATTTGCTCGGCGTGAAGGACAGGGCTTCGGCCGCGGATACTCTGGAAAGGCAGCGGTATACGTTCAATCTATGCGCCTGGATCAGAGAGAATGACATCGCGTGGCTTAAGAACGCGCTTTTCCGCAAGTTCCCCGCATCGGAGCTGTTCATTTCCGAACCCGCGCCCGGGGAAAGC
>JBAZGW010000104.1:0-4366 GCA_041652635.1 Candidatus Omnitrophota bacterium
GTAGATAGCGCAAAGATGAAGCACGAGGCAAGAAGGACGATGTCGAGATTTCTTCGTAAAGGCCTCTCGTAATAACAAATAAAGTATCAACAAAGATATTCCATCCTTCTTGCTTCATGCCCCGGAACAATGATCAGGACAGCCTTAATCAATATATGTTTCTGCCAGCCGCAGTAAAATTTATTGAATACATAATTAACTTGACAAATCATATTTGTATTGTATGATCTTAGTATGAGATATTACCCGCGGGATATGGAGTCCGCTCTTAAAAAGGCCTCCGGCCAATTCCGGGTCTTGATCCTGACCGGAATGCGCCAGACAGGGAAGTCCACCCTTCTCAAACATCTTTTTCAAAAAACGCACAGATATGTTTCTTTAGATGATCCGCGCGATCTGCGGCTTGCCAAGGATGACCCGGAGCTTTTTCTCGATGAATATAAAGAACCGCTTATCATAGATGAAATTCAATACGCCCCTCAGCTTTTGCCTTATATTAAAATACGAGTGGATAAGTCGCAAAAGAGAGGGCGGTTCATACTCACCGGCTCGCAGCAATTCACGATGATCCGGGACCTGCGGGAGACCTTGGCAGGCAGAGCCGCGATCTTCCATCTTTTACCTATGGCCGTCACGGAAGCGGAGAGCGCGACGCAGAATTATCTTTTTCGCGGCATTAACGGCTCATATCCGGAATTGGCGGTAAGGTCCAATCACGATCCCGAACGCTGGTTTGGATCATATATCAATACGTACATAGAAAAGGACGTCCAGCCGTTCTATCGGCTGGAGAAAATAACGCATTTCCGCGACTTGCTTTTTCTTTTGGCTGCCCGTTCATCCCAGGCTTTGAATTATCAGGCTCTTTCCAGTGATTTAGGCGTATCCATTCAGGCGGTAAAACTATGGATCAGGATTCTCGAGGTATCGCAGATCATATTCCTTCTTAGGCCGTATTATGTGAATTTGGGCAGTCGTATCGTAAAATCCCCCAAAGTATATTTTACCGATATCGGATTGGTGAATTATTTGATAGGGAACAGATCGAAGACCGCTCTTACGCGCGGCGCGCAGGCAGGGGCGACTTTCGAGAACTTTGTGATCCAGGAAATACTGAAGCATTATTTTAATCTAGGATTAAACCCGCCGCTGTTTTATTACCGGACAAACAACGGATTGGAGATCGATATAATTATTGAAGAGAAATCCGGCGTGATCAGGCCCTGCGAGATCAAATTAACGAAAACTCCAAATTGTAATATGGTTAATTCTATCGAGAGATTCCGTCATTTAAATAAAAGCAGGAAATTATCTATACTTGACGGCTGTGTTATATCTTTTGCCGATAAATCTTTCGCTCTGACAAAAACCGCCAGGGCATACAATTTAAAGGAATTTTTGTCCATTATTCTCCTACGCAGAAAACCCCAGGTTTAAGAATGAATGCGCAGGGTGAACGGGAAGATATCGCTACATAGAAGGTGACTGCTTCGGAGGAATTTCGCTTTAAGCAGCAGAGAAACCCCGTCCTTCGACAAGTTTTAATGGTGAGCAAAGTCGAATCCGCTCAGGATAAACTCCGTCGAAGGATTAGCCCGAGGAGCTTCATTTAATCCGGAATCCGCATGAACATACGGCGAATACAGCCGATCTTTATCAGTTCATAATGCAGCATTGCCGTTAAAATTCCGTCATTCTGCCCCTGAACGAACAGACTGGCAAGAATCTGTGTTAGCAGTCTGCTGAAAAAGTCCCAATTGCGTCATTCTGAGGCCGAAGGGCCGAAGAATCTCCGACGGAGATGCGATCCTTCGCTTCGCTCAGGATGACGAAAATAGGGTTTTTCAGCAGACTGTTAGCTGTCACTGTCGTCCAAATTCAGTCATCTATGAGGGAAACGAAGAATCTGTGTTCGTCGAGACTCTTCAGCCCTACGGGCTGGCGGTAGAATACAACTGCCCTGAAGCAAGAAGGATGAGGCACGAAGCACGAGGCAAGAAGGACGATGTCGAGATTTCTTCGTAAAGGCCTCTCGTAATAACAAATAAAGTATCAACAAAGATATTCCATCCTTCTTGCTTCATGCCCCGGAACAATGATCAGGACAGCCTTAATCCGTATATGTTTCTGCCCGCTATGCGGTTAGATAAAAAAATATTGTGTTTTATCCGAAAAGTAGTATACTTAATTCAAGAAACGGAGGTGTCTTATGACAAAAAAAGACATAATTCTGAAAGTCTCGGATGAAACCAAGTTGAAACAAATAGATGTAAAGAAGGTCGTGCAAAAGACCTTCGATTGCATCCTTGATTCTCTCGTGCGCGGAGAGAAGATAGAACTTAGGAATTTCGGGATATTCAAGATCAAAGAAAGAAAAAGCAGAACCGGCAGAAATCCCCGCACAGGGCAGACTGTCCCGGTCCCGCCGCGCAAGGTAGTTGTTTTTAAGCCGGGATTGGAAATGAAAAAAATGGTCAAGTAGCCCGCCTCGCCTTTAGTTATGTTCAAAAAAGTACTGGGAACCAAAGACCTGTTGCCGGAAGAAGTGCGTTTATGGCAGGACATCGAGAATACCGGCAGGGAAATTTTCGCTTTATACAATTACCGCGAGATCAGGACTCCGCTGATCGAGGAGGCGGCGCTTTATAGCCGCAGTCTGGGCGGTTCCACGGAAATCGTCGGCAAGCAGATGTTCCTTATCGAACGCGGCGAGGATAAATACGCGCTGCGCCCGGAAGGCACGGCGTCGGTGGTCCGGGCTTACCTGGAAAATGGCTTGGATAAAAGCGCCGGGTTCGCGAAATTGTTTTATATCGGCCCGATGTTCCGCGCCGAGCGGCCGCAAAAAGGCCGCCTGCGGCAGTTCCATCATATCGGCTGCGAAGCGCTCGGTTCTTCGGACGCGGTGCTGGACGTGGAAATTATTTCCTTAGCCGAAAAACTTTTATCGGGCTGGGGAGTGAGCGGGCACGAGATCCTGGTCAATTCTCTCGGATGCAGGCAGGATAAACAGAAACTCGCCGATTCTTTAAAAAATTCGCTGCAGGATAAACGCGGGGAATTATGCCCCGAATGTCAACAAAGGCTGGATGGGAACGTCCTGCGTATCCTCGATTGCAAAAATGAAGAGTGCCGCCGGATAACTTCCGGGATGAACGGGCAGAACAGCCATTTATGCCCGGATTGCGCCGGGCATTTTAAAACGGTATTATCCGGTCTGGACGCCGTCGGCGTCAAATACACGGTTTCCGCGAACCTGGTGCGAGGGCTTGATTATTACACGCGCACGGTCTTTGAGATCAATCATCCCGGCCTGGGGGCGCAGAGCGCCATAGGCGCCGGAGGCAGGTATGATAACCTGATCGCCGAACTCGGCGGCCAGGAAAAAGGCGCGGCCGGTTTCGCTTTCGGGATGGAAAGGGTTATGCTTGTTTCCCGGGCGCAAGCGCGGGCGGCAGTAAATTTACGGGTGTTCGTCGTTCCCCTTGGCGCGGAGGCGCGCGCGGAAAGCGTGAAAATACTCGGGGAACTGCGCGGTTCCGGCATATCCGCCGACACCGATTACGAAGGCAAGTCGATAAAAGGCGCGATGCGCTCGGCTAATTCCCTGGGAGCCGTCCTGGTGATGATCATCGGGGAAGATGAATTGCGCGGCGGGACCGTCTTGATAAAAAATATGTCCAACGGAACGCAGGAACCGGTAAACCGGGATAAAATACTGCAGGCGGTCAAAGAAAGGTTAGATAGAAATGTATAGGACCCATACGTGCGGGGAATTAAGGGCCGCGGATGAAGGCAAGGAAGCCACGCTCAGCGGTTGGGTGGCGCGCAGAAGAGACCATGGGAAATTGATATTCATAGATATACGCGACCGTTACGGGCTGACGCAGGTCGTTTTCATACCTAAAGAAGCGCCGGAGGCTTACGCGCTGGCGCAGGAACTTCGCAGTGAATACGTGATCAAGATCACCGGTAAGGTCAACCGCAGGCCGCAGAATACGGTCAATCCCAAACTTGCCACCGGCGAGGTGGAGATCCTGGGGCAAAAACTGGAGATACTTAACGCCAGCCTGACGCCGCCTTTTGAGGTCGAGGACGACTGCGAGATAAACGAAGAGTTGCGCTTGAAATACCGTTATCTGGACCTGCGCAGGCAGAAGGTATTCGGTAACTTCGTGCTTAGGCATAAGCTTTACACTGTTATCAGGGAGTATCTTAACGCCGGTAATTTTCTGGAGTGCGAGACCCCGATCCTGACTAAATCCACTCCGGAGGGAGCGCGCGATTATCTCGTCCCTTCCAGGGTCAACCAGGGAATGTTCTACGCCCTGCCGCAGTCGCCGCAGTTGTTCAAGCAGATACTGAT
>JBAZGW010000105.1:0-4314 GCA_041652635.1 Candidatus Omnitrophota bacterium
GGGCTTTTCCCATCTTCGCCAGAACATGGGTAATGGCTGCCGTCAGGGTGGTCTTACCGTGATCGATGTGGCCGATTGTCCCTATGTTTGCGTGCGGTTTGCTTCTTACAAACTTCTCTTTAGCCATTACGTCACCTCCTAAGTTAAATTATGCCGCCTTGCGTGAACTTGTACCCGCCACTATTTTCTCGGATATATGTGAAGGCACCTCGGCGTAAAATGAGGGCTCCATTGTATAAGACGCACGGCCTTGTGTCAAGGATCTCAACGCGGTCGCGTAATTAAAAACTTCCGACAACGGGACGTGCGCTCTTACAGCTCTTACATTACTTCGCGGAGTGATGGATATTATTTTCGCGCGCCGCGAACTTAGATCCCCGATCACCGAGCCCATGAACTCTTCGGGCGTCGTGGCCTCCAGATCCATGATCGGCTCAAGCAGGAACGATTTCGCCTTTGACAAGCCCTCTTTCAATCCGATGCTGGCCGCCATTTTAAACGACATTTCGGAAGAGTCGACATCATGATATGAGCCGTCGACCAGGGTAACCTTTATATCGGTGACCGGATAACCGGCCAGGATACCGCTCTTTGCCGTCTCAAAGACACCTTGTTTTACGGCGGGGATATATTCCTGCGGGATCGCCCCGCCCTTTATCTTGTTCTCGAAAGTGACTCCCAGCCCCGGGGCTTCCTGCGGCCCCACATCTAAAACCACGTGCCCGTATTGCCCGCGGCCGCCGCTCTGCTGGATGAACTTTCCCGCCACATTAACTTTATTGCGCACGGTCTCCCGATAAGCAACCTGCGGCACGCCGACCTGAACGTCCACGTTGAACTCGCGCAACAAACGGTCGGTGATGATCTCCAAATGCAACTGCCCCATCCCCGACATCAGTGTCTGTCCGGTTTCCTGGTTATATGTTATACGGAACGTGGGATCTTCCTCCGCCAGCTTATGCAGCGACATACCCAGTCTCTCCTGATCGCCCTTGATCTTCGGTTCAATAGACTGCGAAAGTACCGGCTCCGGGAATTTCATCGCTTCCAGCAGTATCTGGTTGTTCTCATTGCAAAGGGTATCACCGGTCTTTGTTTCCTTTAATCCGACGACCGCCACGATATCACCCGCGTAGGCCGCTTCGATTATCTCCTGCCGGTTGGCGTGCATCTTCAAGAGTTTTGTCACGCGTTCTTTGACGCGCCTGGCCGCGTTGTAAATATATGTCCCTGCTGTCAGCGTCCCCGCGTAAACCCTGGTGTAATTCAACTTGCCCACGAACGGGTCCGTGGCTATCTTAAAGCATAATGCCGTCAACGGGGCATTATCGTTGGTCGTTATCTCTTCGAACTCGCCGCTGTCCGGTTTTGTTCCCTTAATTGGAGGCAGGTCCATAGGCGAAGGCAGATAATCGCACACCGCGTCCAGAAGCAGCTGCACCCCCTTGTTCTTGAAAGAAGTGCCGCAAAGCACCGGCACGAATTTATTCTCAATGACGCCCTTGCGTATGGCCCGTTTTATTTCCTCAGCCTGAATATCCTGGCCGGCGAGATACTTTTCCATGATCCCGTCGTCGGCTTCGGAAAGCCGTTCAAGCATCTCGCTGCGCAGCCTTTCGGCTTCGGCCTTCACTTCAGCCGGCCATTCGGGGATTATTTCCTGCTCCTTGCCGATGTCATCCTTATAAACCGTGACTTTTCTCTCGATAAGGTCCACGATACCCTTAAAATTCTCTTCCTGTCCGTAATTGAACTGAATCGCGGCCGCGTTGGCGCCAAGCTTCTCGTGTATCTGCTTGATAGCCTCCGGCAGGCTGCTGCCTGTCCTGTCCATCTTGTTGACATAAGCGATGCGCGGGACATGATAACGTTCAGCCTGTCTCCAGACGGTTTCCGACTGCGGTTCCACTCCGCCGACACCGCAGAAAACAACCACCGCTCCGTCAAGCACTTTAAGCGAACGCTCCACCTCGACCGTGAAATCGACGTGCCCCGGTGTATCTATAATATTTATAAAACAGTCCTTCCAACGGCAAGTGGTCGCGGCCGCGGTAATGGTTATCCCGCGTTCCTGCTCCTGCGGCATCCAGTCCATAATGGCATTACCGTCGTGTACCTCGCCGAGTTTATAACTCTTACCGGTATAAAACAGTATGCGTTCCGTAGTAGTGGTCTTACCGGCATCGATATGCGCGATGATACCGATATTCCTTACTTTGTCTAAAGGTATCTGTCTGGCCATATTTTTTCCCTTACCACCTGAAATGGGCAAAAGCCTTGTTAGACTCAGCCATTTTGTGGGTATCGTCCCTCTTCTTTATGCTCGAACCCTCATTTTTATACGCCGAGATGATCTCTTCCGCGAGCCTCTGCTCCATCGGTTTGCCCTTCTTGGTGCGGGCGAAATCCCTGATCCAGCGCAACGCTATGGAGGTGCCGCGTTCCTGCCGAACTTCGATCGGGACCTGATAAGTAGCCCCGCCGACCCTGCGTGGTTTGACTTCCAATCTGGGCCTGGCATTATCGATCGCCTTATGGAATATCTTCAACACGTCCGGTTCGTTGAGATGCTGTTTTACGATCTCCAAAGCCCCGTAAACGATGCTCTCGGCAACGGCCTTCTTGCCTTCATACATGACCATATTGATGAATTTGCCGACGGTCTTGCTGTTGAACTTCGGATCCGCCGCTACTTCTTTCTCCTGTGCCTTTCGTCTTCTCATATTGTTACCACGCTCCTATTTAAGCTTTAGGCCTTTTAGCGCCGTATTTAGACCGGGACTTCCTGCGCGAACTGACTCCCGCCGCGTCAAGACTGCCTCTGACGATATGATACCTGACTCCGGGGAGATCCTTAACACGGCCGCCCCTGACCAGGACTATTGAATGTTCCTGAAGATTATGCCCTTCGCCCGGGATATAAGCCGTTACTTCCAGGCCGGTGGTAAGCCTGACCCTGGCGATCTTGCGCAACGCCGAGTTCGGTTTTTTAGGGGTCATGGTCCTGACCTGAAGGCATACTCCCCTGCGCTGCGGGCATGCTTTCAAAGCAGGAGACTTTGTTTTCTTATTCTTGGAAGTTCTCCCAAACCTGATCAATTGTGTGATTGTCGGCATAACTTATTCCTTTACGGTTTCTTCTGCGGTTGCCTGCGCTTCGGATTCCACAGGCACGGCATCTGCGGACTTTTGCATGGTTATCTCGCGATGAGTATGGAACCCTGTACCAGCCGGGATCAAATGCCCGACTATGACGTTCTCCTTAAGGCCGAACAGATCATCTTCCTTGCCGGCAGCGGCGGCCTCGGTCAACACGCGGGTGGTCTCCTGAAAACTGGCCGCGGATATGAAACTGTCCGTGGTCAGCGAAGCCTTGGTTATACCCAGGAGCAACGGGGTGGCAGAAGCCGGTTTCCCGCCTTTTTTGCTCACTTCCGCGTTCACCTTCCGGAAAGTCCACTTGTCTACCTGCTGCCCGACCAGGAAATCCGCATCGCCGGGGCTTTCGATACGTACTTTCTTCAACATCTGCCGGATGATGACCTCGATGTGCTTATCGTTTATGCGCACGCCCTGCAGACGATAAACTTCCTGCACTTCGTTGACCAGATACTCCTGGAGCACTTTGTCGCCGCAAACGCGCAATATATCCTGCAAGACCACCGGCCCATCGGTCAACTGCTGACCGGCCAGGACTTTGTCCGCTTTATACACGTTCGGATGTTTGCCGTGCGGGATCACGTATTCCCTGGCCATCCCGGTAGGAGACTTGACCACAATGACCCTTTGCCCTTTTTTAGTTTCGCCGAACTCGACGAAACCGTCTATTTCGCTGATGACCGCCGGATCCTTCGGCCTTCTGGCCTCGAACAATTCCGCGACACGCGGCAAACCTCCGGTAATGTCCCTGGTTTTAACTACCAGTCTGGGGATCTTCGCCAGCATATCTCCGGCGCCGGCCTCCTGGCCGTCCTTGACCAGGATATGCGCCCCGACGCTGATCGGGTATATCCCCATAACTTCCCCGGAACCGCTGGTGATCACGATCTGCGGATGGAATTCCTGCTTATGCTCGACGACGATGCGTTCGGTCAGCTTAGTGACCGGGTTAAGCTCATCCTGAATGGTCTGGCCCTCTTTAAGATCCTCATACTTAACCTTCCCGCCCACTTCTGTAAGGATCGGGATAGTGTAGGGATCCCAGCGGACGAAAGCGATACCCTTATTGATCTCCGCGCCGTCGGCCACGCTGATGAACGCGCCCTGCGGAACGGTATAACGCTCGAATTCGCGCCCTTGCCCGTCGTTAATACT
>JBAZGW010000106.1:0-4212 GCA_041652635.1 Candidatus Omnitrophota bacterium
TGGGCGATCCCCCCGTCCAGCAATATGTCACCGCGGGACATAAAAGGCCTGAATATTCCCGGCATAGAACAACTGGTCATAATCGCGTCCACCAGCGAACCGCTATCCAGCACGCGCGCTTCTTTTTTGCGGATATCGCTGGCGACGATCTTTAACGGCAGTTTGACATCCTTGAAAGTCTTATTCCCCAGATGACTTTTCAGGAAACGATAAAGCTTATTACCTTTTATAAACCCTGTTAAAGGAAATGTCAAGTCAATGAGTTTCCAGGCGCAGGTGTAATCCTTGAACTCGGCGGCGATGGCCAAGATCTCCTCGCTGGATCTACCGGTGACCCACAAACTGGCGATCAATCCTCCCATACTGGAGCCTGAAATAACGTCGATCGGTATTCTTTCCTCCTCCAGCACCTTCAGGACGCCCAGATGGCAGAGCCCGTAGGCGAATCCCACGCCTAAGGCAAGGCCGGTGGTACAGCCGCCGCTTTGCCGCGCGATACGCCGCACCGCTCTGGAATATTCGGTAGCCGGATTCTTCTCCGTCTCCAACCCTTCAGCCGGCGGTCTTATCCCCGGGAGCGTGGCGAACACATCCCGTCCGAGAACGCCGCTTCTTTCTTCCGGACGCAGGCGCGTATAACCGTAGTCGTTCACGATAACCTTGATGTTCTCCCGGCTAAAAGACTTATCTCTTTCCAGCCCCGTGGAGAAACTTTCCGTTCTTCGCAATTCAGCGTAAGAAGGCCCGCTGACCAAATGCAGGATCTGCGCCTGGCGCAAAAGGCCGGAAACAAACCTATCGTTGAATAGCGGCAAATCCAATATTATGTAATGATATCTGCAGAACAATTAGCTGAGAATATCCACGACTGTCGCCGCCGATTCCCCGCCGGTCCCGGAATAGTTAAGACAAAGAAAATCCAGGCCCTCCCTGCCTTTCATTATCACCCTCGCGGCATCCGATCCGTGCGATTGCCTGTATTCCGACAAATCCAGCTCGGAGTACCCGCCGCCGAAACCGAAAATAGCCGGCATAGAATGCAGCTTGTTCTTATGCCTGAGTTCCACTACCAATATGTTCTTGCCGGTCTCCCTGCGCAGGCTGAAAGCCAGGTTAGCCGTGTAAAAAGTCTTGCCGCTGGCCGGAGAAAGCCCCATTACCGCGATGATCTCGGTTTCAAAGACTTCCTTGCGAACACTATCCCTGCTTCGCAACCGCCGGGAAAGTGTCCTACTCAATTCCAGCCCCATACGCGGGATCTTCTCCAGAAGCGCTTCAAAATCCTCCCTGTTTATTATTACCAGCCTACTGTCGTTGAACGCCTCGGCGGTCACGGAATGCGGCTCTCCGGTCAAAAGGGAAATAATACCGAAATACTGCCCGCGGTGCAGATAATCTATAAAACGGTTCCTACCGTGTTCATCCTTAAGGTAAGCCGCTATCCTGCCGGAAAGAACGCAATAAAAAGCGCCGGGCGGATCCTCATATTTATATATGAGCGCGCCTTTAGGGTAAGCAGAAATATGATACTTCCCCTCAAGCATCCGGCACTCTTCTTCGCTAAGGCCCGCGAAGAACGGCAGACTCTTAAGGATCTCCGTACCGAACTCTATCGTCATTCCGTCAGTTCTCCCGTCAGGCAAACGCGCGAGAATTCCCTGGCGCTATCCCTTATCCTGCGTTCCTGCGTGGCGTAATCTATTTCCACCAGTCCGAAGCGCGGCCCGAATCCTTTATCCCATTCAAAATTATCCAGCAATGACCAGTATATATACCCTTTCAGGTCTACGCCGGCGTTTATCGCCCCGGCCGCCGCCTTAAGATGCTGCCTTATGAAATCACTCCTGATCCGGTCATCTTCTACGCAGATCCCGTTCTCCAGTATAAAAACCGGCAGACCGTACTTCTTAAGGCTAAGCAGAATATTGAAAAGCCCGCTGGGATAAATATCCCACCCCAGGTAATTCTTGGCGCATCCGGCGTCACTGCGCACCCCTGTCAGAAAAGAACGCGGGGCCCACGCCTCCACGTTTACCAGCTGCCTGGTATAATAATTCAACCCTATATAATCAAGCGTCCCTGAACGGCATGCGGCATCGAGGAACATCCGGTTAAACATCCTGTCGCGCAGAAAAACGCCCAGACTGTTCCTGATCCCCCGTTGCCAGGGCATAAAATACTGCATATGATGGGCTATGCTTACGAACGGATGGGCAAGATTATTCCGGCGATACAGATCATGGATCATCCGGTAAGCGCGTTTGTGGGCGGTAAACAGATTACCGGCGGCCTTGAAAGCGCTGAAATACGACTGTTTCTGAGGCGGCCAGGAACCGGTCAAATACGAATGGTAGACGTAGACAAGCGGTTCGTTAACGGTCACCCAGTAACGCGCTCTGCCTGCCAATAGACGCACGATCTTTTCCACATAACGGATAAAATAAGCGGTATTCGCGGGATTAAGCCAGCCGCCTTTATCGCTGAACCATACGGGATTAGTGAAATGATGCAGGGTAACGATCGGTTCCATTTTATTGGCGGCCAACGCGTCCAGCACCGAGGAATAATGATCTAACGCTTCCTGCGAAAAACGGCCTTCTTCCGGCTCTATACGGCTCCACTCGATAGAAAAACGGTGCGCGTTGTGCCCCAAAGACGCGGCGAGAGCAAAATCTTCTTTATAGAGAATGAAATGACGGCAGGCCGCGGAGGATCTTTCACGCGCGGCGCTTTCCTGTTCCCATCGCCACCAATCGTTTCGAACGTTATCCCCTTCCACCTGATGAGAGGAAGTGGCCGCGCCCCAGAGAAATCCTTCAGGAAAAGCAAACATTTGTTAATATTATACTTAGCGAAGAGAAGAAAATCCAGGATTAAAAAAAATCCCAACTTTTACGTTGGGATCTTTCTTTTAGATATAAGCCGATAAAGGTGTCAACGATCGTTTCTGCACCTTTAACCGGTAGCCCAGCCACCATATTACCCACCTCTTATCCGCCTTTGACGGCATCAACTGAACGTGATGTAACGTAGGTCTGTGGCTTTGTGCCCCCCGGTTTTCCCGAGGTTTACCCTTTATCGGCTACAAAAAGTATACATTATCGCTACCGGTTTTTCAAGGTCAAGGCGCCGCGCGCAAAACTAAAATTACTGCAACGGCACTGTCTGTTCGGATTGAGCACCCGCCGTCGAAGTTAGATATTTCTCAAGAGCCGCCCAGGTTTTCGGGCCGACTTTACCGTCCGCCGTCAATCCGTTGGCCTTCTGAAACTCTTCTATCGCCGCTTTGGTTCTAGGCCCTATCTTACCGTCTACATTACCGGAATAGAACCCCGCATTCTTAAGCGCGGTCTGAATATCCTGCGCCGAAGGCTTATATGGCCCGGAAGGAGGCAAAGGTTCCAACGCCGCTGTCGTTGCCGCGGGAACGGCTTCGGCCGACTTCTCGCTTACACCCGTGACATTAACGGAAGTATTCCCTTCCTGCAACGCGACTTTGTTATCCAACGCCTGCCCGCCGAGAGAATCAGCGGACATAGGAGCCTGCATTTCCTCAAGGCTTTGCTGTTTCTTATTACACCCGCTCAAAACCGAAAAGAACGCGGCAACCAGAACCATTGTCATACAAACTTTCATTTTTCTCATTGCTTTACCTCCTCCTTTCGCAGAGATCACTTTTAATTTTATCGCTATTTTCCGGAAAATCAAATCAGATTTAATGTCCCGGCCCTGCCCGCTATTACTGTTCACCGTCTTACCCGTCCCTGACCGTTAACTATATCACAATTGCGTATCATACGTGGAGTAATAATACGGCGTGAAAGCCTGGAACTCGGCCGCGCATGTATCCACTAGTTTAAAATCGGGAATGATCCCGAGAGATATTCTCAAAGAAGATATCTCTTCTTCTTTCTTTCCGATCAATAAAGCGATCTGCCTGTCGCTAAAGCCCATCTTTTTTGCCTCATGCGGCGTTTCCCTATCGAGTCTGTCTTTACGCGCCTTTAGAAACTCCTCCATTTCCACGATCTCGCGGATATTATGTAAAAACCACTTATCCACTGAAGTCAACTCGTGAACCTTATCCAGTTCTATGCCGGACCTGAACGCGTCCGCCAGCAAAAAAATACGCTCAGGAGAAGCGACCCTTAGCTTAGCGTAAAGCGATTCCCTGCCGTTCTCGTCAAGCTCCGAGGACCCGGCCCCGAGGCT
>JBAZGW010000107.1:0-4109 GCA_041652635.1 Candidatus Omnitrophota bacterium
CGTGGAGTATTCATTGAAGAGAGGCTAAAAGACATGGCAAAATTTATTTCCGAGCATAAGGGGCTTAACGATTGGGTGGCGGAAATGGCCGGGCTTTGTAATCCGGACGACATTGTTTTGATAGACGGCAGCGCGGAGCAGCGAAAGGCTCTGGAGAATAAATCCGTGGCTATCGGGGAAATTATGCCGCTTAATCCCAAGACGCTTCCCGGGTGTTTTCTGCACCGCACTAATCCCAACGACGTGGCGCGCACGGAACATCTTACTTTTATCTGCACCCGTAAACAGCACGACGCGGGGCCGACGAACAACTGGATGCCGCCGCAGCAGGCTTACGATAAGGCGCGCGGTATTTTTAACGGCGCGATGTCCGGCCGCACGATGTACGTTATCCCTTTTTCTATGGGTCCGGTGGGTTCGCCTTTCAGCAAGGTCGGCGTGGAGATCACGGATTCGATCTATGTGGTTTTGAATATGATGATAACGACCCGGGTGGGTGCCTCGGTATTGACGTTCCTGGGGAAGAACCGCGAGTTCACCAAGTGCCTGCATTCCAAGGCCGACCTGAATATAGACAGGCGGCTGATATTGCATTTTCCCGAGGACAACGCGATCTGGAGCGTGGGGTCAGGTTACGGCGGCAACGTGCTGCTGGGCAAGAAGTGCCTTTCTCTGCGTATCGCCAGCCATATGGCAAAAAGAGAAGGATGGCTGGCCGAACATATGCTGATAATGGGCATTGAGCGTCCCAACGGGCAGATCCAATATATAGCGGCGGCTTTTCCCAGCGCCTGCGGCAAAACCAACCTGGCGATGCTTATTCCTCCCGAAGGGTTGAAACGCAAAGGTTACCGCGTTTGGACGGTCGGCGACGATATCTCCTGGATGCGCGTGGACAGCGACGGTTCGTTATGGGCCGTTAATCCGGAAACCGGATTTTTCGGCGTGGCCCCGGGGACCAACGCCAAGACCAATCCGAATATGGTCGAGACCATCAGGCGCAATACCATTTTCACCAATGTGTTGTTGAAACCGGACGGGACGGTCTGGTGGGAGGGCGCCGACGGGGAGGTTCCGGAGTGCGGGATCGACTGGCAGGGCAGGCCCTGGAAACCGGGGATGGCAGACGGCGACGGCAAACCCGTGCTGGGCGCTCATCCGAACAGCCGTTTCACCACGCCGGTGGCGCAGTGTCCTTCCGCGACCTTCAGGCTGGAACATCATCACGGGGTGCCGATCAGCGCGATAATCTTCGGAGGCAGGAGACAGCATCTCGCCCCGTTGGTATATGAGACTTTCAACTGGAGGCACGGAGTGTTCGCCGGCGCCACTATGGGGTCGGAGCGCACGGCAGCGCAATACGGCAAACAAGGGGAAGTGCGCCGCGACCCGATGGCGATGCTGCCGTTCTGCGGGTATAATATGGGGCATTACTTCAGGCATTGGCTGGATATGGAGAAGAAAATGGCCAAGGCGCCGAAGATATTCCACGCTAACTGGTTCAGGACCGATAAAGACGGAAAATTCCTCTGGCCGGGATACAAGGAGAACCTGCGCGTGCTGGAGTGGATACTCGACAGATGCAACGGGACGGTGGGGTGCCAGAAGACGCCGATCGGTTATCTGCCCAGGGTCACGGATATAGATATGACCAAGCTTAACCTGGCCGAAGGAGCGATGAAGAAACTGCTGGCGGTCAATAGAAAAGACTGGCTTCAAGAACTCAAGGGTATCAAGGAGTTCTTCAAAACATTCGGCGACGATCTTCCCGAAGAATTATGGCAGGAATATTATGCCTTGCATAAAAGGCTGTCCGGGGGGAAGTCCGGGGCATAAACAGAACTTTAGGTGTGCCGGAGGAGCGATGAAAGAGCAAGTTCTATTGTATACCGATTTCAAAGATCTGCCTTTGTTCAGGCGCGGCAAAGTTAGGGACGTTTATGATCTCGGGGACCGCCTGCTGGTGGTCTCCACCGACCGCATCTCCTGTTTCGACGTTATTTTAAAAGAAGGTATCCCGCACAAGGGGAACGTGCTTACGGCGGTTTCCTGTTTCTGGTTTTCTTTTTTGCGGGAAGTCACCAAGCACCATTTTATTTCCTCCGATACCGCCGATTATCCGCCTGAACTGCGCCGCTACGCCGCGGAATTGTCCGGCAGGTCGATGCTGGTGAAAAAAACAAAGCCGCTGCCGGTGGAATGTATCGTCAGGGGCTATTTATCCGGATCGGGCTGGAAAGAATACAAAAAGTCCGGCTCCGTCTGCGGAGTGAGACTGCCGGACGGATTGAAAGAATCCGACAAACTTCCGCGTCCGATCTTCACTCCTTCGACCAAGGCAGACAGCGGCCACGATGAGAATGTCAGCGTGGATTATGTGCGCGCCCTGCTGGGGGAAAAAACCGCCGCCCGCCTGGAGGAGTTAAGCCTTTCCATATACCGCCGCGCCGAAGAATACGCCGCCGGCAGGGGGATAATCATCGCCGACACTAAATTCGAATTCGGCGTGGACGGGGAAGATGTCATTCTCATTGACGAGGTGCTTACCCCGGATTCTTCGCGTTTCTGGCCGGCCGATATGTACAAGCCCGGCGGCCCGCAGCCGAGTTTCGATAAACAGTTCGTCAGGGATTATCTCGAGGGCCTTGACTGGGACAAAACCCCTTACAGTATTCCGTCTTTACCGCCGGAGATAATCGAAAAAACCAGCCGGAAATACCTTGAAGCTTATAAGCGCCTGACGGGCGCCGAAATTAATCCGTAAATTGAAGCATGAAGCACGAGGCATGAAGGACGAAACAAGTGACATAAGTTACGAATGGCGAAGCAGGTAAGACTAGTGCGCTGTAAAATTAGTTTTTAGTATGCCAGCGCACAGAGCAATCGAAAATCGAAATTAGAAAAATAAATACCGATTTAGATTGCGGGCAACTTTCTACTTTTTTCGATTCTGAGGAGTTTCATTGCGAGCATAAAGTTGTACATTATGCCGTTGGAATTAAACCCGGAACTTGCATTAGCATACGGCGAATATGACCAACCTTTTGGGCTATAAGAGATTACAAAAATGCTCTCCGTACTTTTTAAGTACGTCTGCGCTTTTTGTAACTCTTCTATCTCCAAAATCTTAGCCATCTTCATCCGTTCCTAATGAAAAATCCGGGTTAAAAGCGTGCTTTATCCTTCGTCCTTCATGCTTCGTTATCTATATCTAAACATATGTCCAGGCATTATCTTATCGACGGTTATAATGTCGTCAGGCACCCGGCTTTTTCCGGCAGCGGGGCCGATGAACGTAATGCCCTCCTGTCTTTGATCGTCAACGGCCGTCTTTGCGGCAGCAGCGCCAACCGGGTAGAGGTTTTTTTCGACGGATACCCGCCTTCCTTCGGCCGGCAGCCGGCGTATTCTTCAATACAAGTGGTTTTTTCCGGCGGACGCAGCGCCGACGACGAAATTATCTCACGGGTGGCCTCCAGCGCGCATCCGCGTTCCTTCTGCGTGGTCTCCGCCGACGGGAGGATAATTTCCGCAGTGCGCGCCTGCGGCGCCGCGGTAATGGATCCGGCGGATTTCCTCGCCGCCGGGCCGAAGAAAGGCCCGCATAACAGGGAAAAGGAAGAACAGCGCCCGGTGACTAACGGCCAGCGCGAGCGCATAAACGAAGAATTGAGCAGTCTATGGCTGAAAAAGAAGAAAGAATGAGCGCGGACGGCGATTATATAAAGTTCCTCGGCACCGCAGGGGCTCGTTTCGTGATGATCAGGCAGTTGCGCGCCTCCGGCGGTATCTGGGTGCATTCGGGGGGCAGGAATGTCCTGATAGACCCGGGGCCGGGCAGTCTGGTACGCTGCGCTTCCAGCAGGCCGAAATTGAACCCGGCCAAATTAGACGGTATTATCCTTACCCACCGCCACCTCGACCACTCCGGAGACATAAACGTGATGATCGAGGCGATGACCGAGGGAGGTTTCCAGAAGAGAGGGGCGGTGTTCTGTCCCGCGGATGCCATTTCCGGGGACCCGGTGATACTGGAATATCTGCGCGGCGCGCCGGAGCGCATAGAAACTCTCGCTCCGTTGAGTTCTTACAGCGCCTCCGGTTTTAAT
>JBAZGW010000108.1:0-4006 GCA_041652635.1 Candidatus Omnitrophota bacterium
TCCGATCTCTTCTTTTTTCATTTTCTAAAATGGTTAATGGTTGATCTCCGTCCCGACGCCCTGATCGGTAAATATCTCCAGCAGCAGGCCGTGCGGGATCCTGGCGTCGATTATGTGCGTCTTCTTGACCCCGGAGGTCAACGCTTCTATGCAAGCCTCGACCTTGGGGATCATTCCCTGTTGGACGACCTTATCCTGCATCAACTCATAGGCTTCTTTGATATTAATGGCGGAGATGAATGAAGAGAGGTCCTCCGCGTTCCTCATAATGCCTTTAACGTTGGTGAGCAGCACCAGTTTCTCCGCTCCCAGCGCGGCGGCGATGTGCGAAGCCGCCTCATCGGCGTTGACGTTATACGCCTTGCCGTCGGGGCCGAGCCCCATCGGCAGAACGACCGCCACTTTATGCTTCTCGAGCTCCCCGCAGATCACCCCGGCGTCTATGCGCACGATATCCCCGACATACCCGAGGTCTATTTTAGCTTTTTTCTTTTCCGTAAAGATGATCTTATCCGCCCTGCCGTTGAAGCCAATTACCCTGCCGCCAATATCGGCCATTTCCCCGACTATAAGTTCGTTAAGCTTCTGCAATTCTTCTTCCACGAGGGCGAGGGTCTCTTCATCGGTAACCCGCATTCCGTCCACGAATTCAGTCTTTTTTCCTGCGCTGCGCATCCTGTCGCTTATATTCGGCCCGCCGCCGTGCACCAATACCGGCCTCAACCCCATAAAACTTAAGAAAACAATATCCTCAAGCACGCCTTTGCGTATTTTGTCCTCGCCAAGGATACTGCCGCCGTATTTGATCACCACCGACTTATTATGGAAACGTTTTATATACGGCAACGCTTCTATCAGGACATCCGCTTTCTTTATCGCTTCTTCCATATCTTTCCGCCTCGCTTATTAATGGATCCTCCCGGACTACATCCGCCGCATCGAAAGAAGATTTAAAACCCGGTAACGGTTAAGGCACTCGGGAATCCCGCGCTTTAATTAACTATATTCGGCGTTTATCTTTATATATTCCGGAGTAAGATCAGAAGTATAAACTACTGCCTTGCCCCGGCCTGCGCCGAGAGAAACATCCACGCTTACATCCCTGCGTTTCAGGGAACCGACTTTCACCTTGATCCTCTCCGGGTTAAGTCCTATCCCGCATGCGCCCAGCGCGGCAATGATCCTGCCGAAATTCCTGTTCTCTCCGTAAACGGCGGTCTTGAACAGGTTGGAATTGGCGACCGCCAACGCCCCGGCCCGCGCCTGCCGGTAATTCGACGCGCCTTCAACGCTTATACGGATGAATTTACTCGCGCCTTCCGCGTCCCTGACGATCATCACCGCCAATTCGCGGCAGACCATCTCAAGGGCCGCGCAGAAAGAAGCATAATCCCGCCCGCCGCCGGTGATCTCTTCCGCTCCGCACGCGCCGTTGGCAAGGACGATAACGTTATCGTTGGTGCTCATGCAGCCGTCGACCGTGATGCAATTGAACGACGGCTCCACCGCCTTCTTCAAGGCGGCGCGTAAAGCCTCCGATCCCACCGAGGCATCGGTAAAAATAAAACAAAGCATCGTGGCCATGTCCGGGGCGATCATACCCGCTCCTTTGGCTACTCCGCAAACCGACGCCTTCCTGCCGGAGGAAGTAAAAAAAGCGGTCGCCCCCTTTGGGAAAGTGTCGGTGGTCATGATCGCCTTTTGCGCTTTTTGTATCCCGGAGGAGGACAGGGAAGAAACCAAAACCGGGATGGCCCTGCTCATCACTGTTACAGGCATGCGCTTGCCGATGATACCGGTCGAAGCGGCGAGGACCTCCCCCTGCCCCACGGAAAGCGCCTCCGCCGCCTGACCACAAAGGCTCTCCGCGTCGGCTATTCCTTCTTTTCCGGTATAACAATTAGCGTTGCCGCTGTTGGCGATAATGGCCCTGAAACTGCGGCTTTTCCGCAAACGGCGCATATTGACCGTTAAAGGCGCGGCTTTCACTATGTTCCGGGTGAATACCGCCGCGGCGCTGGCCGGAAGATCGGAGTAGAAAAGCGCCAGGTCTTCCGAGAGAGGTTTCTTTAAACCGCTGGCCGTCCCCGCGGCTTTAAACCCTTTTGGCAAAACAGCGCGCCGTATAGATCGGTCCATATTAGAGCAACCCCGCCTTCTCCGGAAAACCGAACATAATATTCATATTCTGCACTGCCTGACCGGCCGCGCCTTTCATGAGATTATCTATGGCGGAAATAACGATGACCTTATCCGCCTCTTCGCGGATACCGATATCGCAAAAGTTACCGCCGCGGACATCCTTTAATCTGGGGAAAACCCCATCATCTTTCAAACGTATGAACGGCTCACTCTCGTAGAAATTAGAATAAAGCCGCCGTATGCTTTCGGGAAGGCCCCGTTTTTTGCCGGAGGCCGCTTTCTTGAAACAATAAACCGTCTCCAGTATCCCCCGTTCCACGGGCAATAAATGCGGAACGAAAGTCACGTTCACCTTATGTTCGGAAAGCCTGCCAAGCACCTGGTTGATCTCGGGGATATGCTGATGGGTATTGACCTTATATGCCTTGAAATCTCCGTTCACTTCACAGAAAGAAAGTTCCTGTACCGGTTTACGGCCGGCGCCGCTGACGCCCGATTTAGCGTCTATGACCAGAGTGTCTTCCCGCACAACGCCGCAGGCGATCAACGGCGCCAGGGCCAACGCGGCCGCTGTGGGATAGCATCCCGGATTAGCCACGAGCTTAGCGCGTTTAATACTGTAACGGTAAAGTTCCGGCAGTCCATAAACGGCTTTTTTAAGGTTCTCCTTGTCTTTATGAACGGCGCCGTAAAACTTCTCGTAAATACGCGCGTCCCTGAACCGGTAATCGCCGCTTAGATCTATGACCCTTTTACCGGCGCTGAGCAAATAAGGAACATAATCCATCGATACCGTATGCGGTAAAGCCAGAAAAACCAGATCGCAATTTGCGGCGATCCCCTTTACCAAGGGAGCGGCGAAAACGGTATTTAACTTACCGGAAAATTGCGGAAATACTTCCGGGACCGCGCGGGATTTATAAGTTTGAGAAAACAAACCGCTGATACGCGCCTGTGGGTGCTTTAAAAGCAATTCTATCAGAACCTCTCCGGTGTAACCGGACGCCCCGACTATCCCGACATTCAACATCCCATCCGCCCTTCTTTTATAAAGATATACGGCTTAACAAGCAGACTTTGTTATATATGGATATGATTTTTAATTATACCTTTACCGCTGTTAAAATCAAGTTTTTTATCGTCGGAAACCATAACGACGATTGACGGAAGACGGGGCGCGGAGGACGCGGGATGCATCGCAAAAGATAAAACACAAGAGCGGACTCTAATTCCGGGGACACAATACTTAATTATCCGCGGTCGTCTTTCGGTTACGAATCAAGTCTCGCCAACGTTCCAGTGCCCTGTTACAAAAGTTTTCTTGGGATGAATCTCCCCGGGCTAATCCTTCGACGGAATTTATCCTGAGTGGATTCGACTTTGCTCACCATTAAAAACCGGGGAATTCTGCGTTCCGGTTAAAACTTATCGAAGAGCGGGGTTTCTTTATTACTTAAGGGGAATTCCTCCGAAGCAATCCCCCTCTTTGCGCGATACCTTCCCGTTCATCTTGCGCATTTATCTTCGCAAAAGCGAATACCTGGCCTTCCGACCGGCCAGGGTACAACCACCTTAAAAGCCCGTGATCTTCTGCGTAGGAGAATTAAAAAACCCGCCTCCCTCCAGGAGGGAAGCGGGTAAGATAATCGTTATACTAAGGCAAAAGTTTACCTCTTTGTCCACTGGAAGCGTTTACGCGCCCCCTTCTGTCCTGCTTTCTTCCGTTCCTTCATTCTGGAATCCCTGGTAAGGAAACCCTGCCTGCGCAGAAGTTCCTTGGTATCCGGGTCGGCCTGCATAAGCGCCCTGGAAATCCCGTGCCGCAAAGCTCCAGCCTGGCCGGTCAATCCGCCGCCCCTGATAT
>JBAZGW010000109.1:0-3986 GCA_041652635.1 Candidatus Omnitrophota bacterium
CCATGCTCAAAAACGGTCGCTCAAAGAACAATTTTCAACTTTAAACCCTTTTAGATTACGCAAAGCTATGGAGATAAAGCTTCAAGAAATATTCAATGTTCACTTCGGCCGCCGAAGCTCTTACCCCGGCCTCCTTCGGTAACATTTATTAATGAGTCAATAGTCCCGTGCGCCCGTGCACCCGCGAATTCTAATTAACCCGGTAAAAAGAAGAAGGTATTTTCCCTTATACGCATGCTCCATCTGGGATAAAAACAGTTACTTATCTGTATTGCCCACCGCGGCATTGAACAACGCCAGACACAGATGGCCGACATCGAAAACACTCAAAACCGGCTATTCATCTTCCGAGAAGATTTCCGCGGTAAAGATAAACAATTCCGTGCTTTTATCCTTCCATGCGTCCGGCGGCAGTCCGGCTTTCTGCTGACAGAGAGTATTCAGGAACTCTTCCCTGCTCCAGCCGGTCTCGGTAGCTACTTGCGGCAGGAAGACCCCGCTGCGGAAGCCGTTCCTGACCATCACGCCGTGTTTTCCCATCACGATATCCTCCGGCGAAGCGACTTTCTCCAACGGAGAAAGAACGGAGATCTCTATTTGAATATCCTTTAATTCATCCGCTGAGAGCGCTTCGAAACGCGGGTCGTTTGCCGCCGCTTCCACCGCCATATCCCTGATAGTCAGATACAACGGCTGAATGCCGACCATATTGCCGATGCATCCGCGCAGTTGTCCGTCTTTTCTTAAGGTAACGAACGCGCCCAGTTTCTCCTGGAACGCCGGATAACTGCCGCCGTTTAACTGCATCCTCGCCCCTTTTTTTAGGAAAAATTTGATGGATTCCCTGGCTATCCTCAACAACTCCTTCTTCTGCTCTTTGGTAAACATAGCCACCCCTTTCTGGTTGTCCCCGCTGCCGACGAAAACAGCGCAATACCCGACCGTCCAGTTACCTTTCCGCCTTATTCCGGTTACTTCAGCGGAATTGGTGTACTTCAATACCTTTGCTTTTCCATAACCCATCTCCCGCGCAAGCAGCATACCCGTTACCACAGCGGGGCCGCCGCAAAGCTGAACACTCCCCTCTTCCAGTCCGTTATAAAGCGACTCCGGATCCATTTGCTCTATCGCGCCCAGGGTCTTTTTATCGACGCTTTCAGTTTCTTCATAATCGTAACTATGGCACATATCGCTGGAAAGCACCAGCAGCACGTCATCTCTACTGGAGACAGCCTCACGCAATAACGCGGCCAGCCTACGGCAATCCGTTAAATCCACCTTCCCCAGCAACACCGGAACTATCCTGAACTGCTTAAGCGCCCTCTGCAAAAACGGCAGCTGCGCTTCTATGCTGTGTTCTCCGTCGAAAGCCTGTTCCCCGGCAGAAATACGCCCGTCTTTGCCCAGCAGCCCGGAGCAGAAACCGGCGTCCGTCAGCACATCTCCCAGGGGAGTGCGCAGGCCGGGGCCGTTATAGACGCGGATGCCGTCAAAAGCTGCTCGATGACTGCAGCCGATGACCACTACTGTCTTGTATGGTTTATCTTTGATCAGTTTGTAGGAATAAGCCGCGGTAGGCCCGGAATAAACGTAACCGGCGTGCGGGCAAATAATAGCAAGGGGACGCCCGCCGGACGGTTCCGAAACGGCAGCTGAAAGAAAACCATCTATCGTTTTTTGCAGCTGTTTCTTATCCGCCGGATAGAAATTACCCGCGCAAGACGCCTTTTTAAGATCGGCGGCATAAATGACCACCGGGAAGACTATCATAGCAAACAAAAACAGAAAGACTATTTTTATCCGCATAAGCAGGAAGAAAGAACTACGCTTTCTTACGGAAGACGCCGTTAAGCCGAAGGCCGGTCCTCCAATATTCGCTGGAGACGACCGCGTTCTCCGTGATCTTGATCTCGGCCTCGTTGTCCACGGCCACTACCCCGTGCCAGATGCCTTTTAAGAGAACTATCGGTTTATTCAGCAGGAAACAGTCTATTTTACGCGCGTCGCGGCCTGCGGCAACATAAAGCAAAGCGCGGCCTTTCACAGGTTCAAAGGTCTCGAAAGTGCCGGGATGCCTCTCCAAGTCGATAATTGACTTATCCCTAACCACCAGATAAGCTATGCGCCAGCCGTGCCCTTCGCTTTCGCTAAGCACGATGCGGAAAAGATTCTTTTTTTTGTCTTTGCTGTGGATATCCGGATAATGGATTATCTTGCCGTATTTCCGGAAACTCGAAGGTGTGATCTGCTTGGGCATGAATTATAAACTATTAGTCCATGGACGATAGTCGACAGTAATTTTAACTACGTCTCGTTCTTGCGTCCTTCTTGCTTCGTGCCTCGTCCTTCGTAACCACGGTCTACGTAGTCCTGAGCGGATTCGACTCGTTTTACTCGCTCACCACAATGCTTGTCGAAGGATCGACCATAAATGTAAATGGTCGGGGCGACAGGATTTGAACCTGTGACCTCAACGTCCCGAACGTTGCGCTCTAGCCAAGCTGAGCCACGCCCCGATATTTACTATTTTTCATTCAGGGGCGCGTCGCCGATGTCTTGATGACGAACTTTTTGTAGTCTCGCCAAAATCTTAATGGCGGAACACACCCCGATAATTATTCAATCTAACTAAGAGCAGTCAATGTGAAGTTTTCATTATATCAGAAGCCGGTTAAAATTCAAGAGGAATGCCGGGAACCGGACCCTGCCGCTAAAACAGCCTTGGCAAGCATATCGAATTCCAGGTTCACCGTCTGCCCCGGACCTTTAAGGCCCAGCGTCGTATGCTGTGCCGTATAGGGTATCACGAACACGGAGAATACGGATGCCTTCACTTCCGCCACCGTCAGGCTGATACCGTCTATGGCTATCGATCCTTTCGGAAAGATATTCCGCCTGAACCGCTCCGGCAGGACGATGCTGAAAGCCAGGTTCCCGGAACGGTAGCCTTTCGCGCGTATCGCCGCGCAGGTATCCACGTGCCCGCTGACGAAATGCCCGGAAATACGACTATCCGAACGCAGGGCGCGCTCAAGGTTCACCTTCTCCCCCGTTTTCAATTTCCCCAGATTGCTGATTTTAAGCGTTTCCGGCATCACGTCGAATTCCAACAGGCCCCGGTTATTACCGGTTACCGTCAAGCAGACGCCGTTAACGGCCACGCTGTCGCCGGCGATAGTGCCTTCGGCGGCCAAACGCGCCCGCACCTGCAAACGGGAGGCCCCGGGCCTGACCGCAACGCTCATAGCCTCTCCTAATTCTTCAACTATGCCGCTAAACATACCCCTCCACCAGAAAATCCTCTCCTATGTGTTTCAACCGGATATCCTTAAGGCGCACCGCCTTGTCCACTTTGCCAACGCCGCGCCCCATTACGGAACCGAGCGCCTCTTTTCCGCCGATGATCCTGGGGCTGATAAAAAAGAAAACCTTATCCACCAGTTTCTCGTCGAACAGAGAGCCTATCAGAGTGCCTCCGCCTTCCACGAAAACGCTGTTTATCCCTGAAGCGGCAAGTTTTTTCAACAAAGCGCGCAGATTGATCTGTCCGTTCTTTTCTCCCACGTCCAGTATACGCGCCTTGCCGGCAAGAATATGCCGGTTCTCTGTTTCCTGTCCGGCTACTTCAGGCAGAGTGGCGAGTATTACCTTGGCCCCAAGAGAGAATAGATTGGCGGAACAAGGCGTGCTAAGCTGGCTGTCCACTATGATCTTATGGGGGCGCAGATCCGTGCCTTCCGCCTCCAGCCGCGGATTATCCCTTAATACCGTATTGACGCCGACCATCACCGCTTCGAAATCACCCCGGAGCCTGCGCGAATATTCCCTGGCGGCAGCGGAGGTGATCCACCTGGAATCGCCGTCTCTGGTGGCGATACGCCCGTCCAGGGATTGCCCGACTTTAACGGCAACGAACGGCATCTTGGTTGTTATCTGTTTTATGAATACCTCATTCACTCTCTTTAATTCGTCCTCCATCACTCCGC
>JBAZGW010000110.1:0-3983 GCA_041652635.1 Candidatus Omnitrophota bacterium
CTAGTGCCGCTGCCGGTATTGAAAGTGTGCCCATGAAAATGCCTTACGCTCCAATCCACGGCGCCTACCCAGAACACATCCTTGCTTATTTCGCAGATCAAGATCAGCCCCCTTATTTACTCACAATATCCTTGCCGGTTTCCTGTCCGCGCCAAAATATCAGGCGCTGCCTGGCGTAAGCGATATTCTGCTCCTGCTCCTCATCTTTTCCCGCGCGGCCGAGAAAATCGCCGTAGGCGGCGGCCGCTTCCCTGCCTTTGAAAAGTTTATCAAAAACGAGGCCTTTATTAAAATATGCCGCGGTGAATTCCGGATCAACCTTCAGCGCCATATTGAAATCATTAAGGGCTTCCAGGTATTTCTCCTGCCTGCGGTAAACCACGCCGCGGTTATTGTAGGCTTTCGCGCATCCAGCGTCCAGTTCTATCGCCTTAGAATAGTCGGCTATGGCCTTCGCGTATTGTTTAAGATGCAATAAGATATTCCCGCGGTCGTTATACGCCTGCACATAAAAACGGTCTATGCGCAAGGACTCGTTAAAATCGGAAAGCGCGGAGTCAAGAATGCCGAGTTTTATGCGGGCATTACCGCGGTTATCGTAAGCCTCGCTGTAGTTATCATCCAGTTCTATCGCCGTGCTAAAATCGCGCACGGCTTGTTCGTGCATCCCCATCGCCAGATTCACCCTGCCCCTGCAATTATACCCCTGGGCAAAAGAAGAGTCCATCGCCACCATCTTTTCGCTGCCCGCGCTGGCTGACTTATAATCTTTCTTCTCCAGGAAGATATTGCACCGTATGAGATGGGCCTTTGTGTATTCCGGATTGGCTTCGATCGCCGCGTCCAATTCTTCCAGCGCCGGGTTGAAATATTTTTTATGCAGATAGTCGACACCCTTGAATATGTTTACCGCCGTGCTTAACGGAACCAACCCTTGCTTGGCGTCTTCCGCTATCTGCAGATATATATCGGCCTCGGGATCGAACCTGTTGAGGTTGTATGCCTGGCGGAATTCCAGATAAGCCGAGGGAAAGTCCTCTTTTATGGCAAAAACCACGCCACGGTAAATAAGTTCATCAGTTTCTTTAGCGGCAAAGGCCGCTCCTGACAGCAATAATATGGCCCCGAACACGATCAAAAACATCTTCGTCAGCATATCTTCATCCTCCGAATTATTAGCTGTGGGCTGCCGGCGGCAGGCGCCGCGGCCGTCACCCGATCGTCAATTCCGCGGAATTTTCCCAAAGCCCGTGTATATTGCAGTAAACACAGGCGATAATCGTTCCGGTCTTATCCGTCTTCATTCTCACCCTTACCTCCGGAAAAGAATACACGCCGCTCGTATTCGGCCCCTGGGCCGAAGCCCCGTGCGCGGCGAACTCGCATCTGGATAGTTGATACGGGAACTTCCCGCCTTGAGGCAAAAAATAAACTTCCATCCAGGCGATATAATGCTCGCTGGTGTTCGGATGCGGTATCTGCTTGCCGACCGTCACGTTTATTTCGAACATTTCGTCTTTTGAGACCCTGGCGGGCAGTTCAATGACCGGCACGTGTTTTTCAGTCTTCCAATCCGCGTCCTGGAAAATGTCTTTCATCAAAGTCATCCTCCCCCTCCTTCCTTCAAGCGCGGCTCAATACCCCGCGAAACTCTCCGTCCTGAGATCACCGTCCGGACATCCTATCTGCAGACACAATTCCTTCATCTCGTTCACCATCGCCGGCGGCCCGAAAATGAACACGGTCCTGTCTTTAAAGCCCGGCTCAAGGCTTTCTAATAGAATACGGTCTATGCGTCCATAGGAACAGATATGCTCCTGCGGCGGACAGTCGGTAACCGTATAATGCACTTTAAGCCTATCGTTCCCGGAGCACCATTCATCCAGTTCCGTCCTGAAAGCTATTTCCTGCTGCGTCCTGCTGGAATAAAAAAGAACGGCGTCGGTATGCAATCCGTTATAGACCAGATAATCTATAATGGAGATCACCGGGGTGATCCCTATGCCTCCGGCGATAAATCCCACCTTGGCGTATTCACGGTTAAAAACGCAGTTGCCCATAGGGGCCTGCAGCGTTACTCTGTCACCGGGCTTCAGACTCTGCAGCCTGGAAGAGAATTTGCTGCCGGTGATCCGTTTAGTAACCTCCACATAATCGCGATGGGGAGAACAGGAGAAAGAAAGATACTTATTCAACTCTTTGTTCTCCATCGCGGTCTCGTCAAAGATCAGCTTCAGGAACTGTCCGGGCAGAAAATCTATCTTTTCGGCGCAGGAAAAACGGAAACTTTTTATGCCCGCAGACCTGTCCACGCTGCCGGTGAATACTGCGCGTATGAATTTCATAATCCGCACTCGTCAAGCACGGTCCTTATCGCCGCGGCGGATCTCTTTAACGAGGCGATCTCCCCGTCATTCAACTTCGGCTTGAATACTTGCCGAACTCCCGAACGGTTCACCACCGCGGGCAGGCTCATATAGAGATTATTTATGCCGTAATAATCATCCGCAAGACACCCCACCGGCAGAATGGAATTCTGGTCGTGCAGGATCGCCCGCGTGATACGCACCAGCGCCAGGCCTATCCCGTAGGAAGTCTCCCCTTTACGTTCAATGACCCGGTAGGCGAAATTGCGCACTTCCTCGGATATCTTTTCGAGCACGTCTCTCCGGTCGCACCTGCCGCATACAGGACAATATTCATCCAGAAGTATACCTCCGATCATCGCGCGGCTCCAAACGGGGAATTCGCTGTCCCCGTGTTCCCCAAGCATGTAGGCGTGAATGTTCCGCGCGTCCACGCCGCAATGACAAGAGAGCAGCCAGCGCAGCCGGCCGGAATCAAGCACTGTGCCTGATCCTACCACTTCTTGGGAAGGTTTGCCGGAAAATTTATAGGCGGCGTAGGAAAGAACATCCACCGGATTGGAGACCACCAGAAATACGGCTTCGGGCGCGTGTTTGACGACCTCGGGGATGATCTTCCGGAAAAGCCCGACATTGTCTTTGGCCAATTCCATACGCGTCTGGCCGGGATCCTGTTTGCGCCCGGCGGTGATCACCACCAGATCCGAACCCGCGATATCCGCGTATGTCCCGGAGGATATCTCCACGGGAGAGGCGATGTAAGGCATACCGCTGGACAAATCCAGGACTTCCCCTTCGGCGCGCCGGGTATCGATATCCACGATAACGATCGACCTGGCCGCGCCGCTGAACATCAGGCTGTAGGCGTAACGTATGCCGACGTTGCCGCCGCCGATGACCGCCACTCTCGGTTTCAACATCCCGGTATATCCTTCCGTTTACAAGCCCGCCTTCAATGTGCTGTTCTCCAGGTCCTCTATCTCCGCCTTCAGCTTATCGGGCAATCCCAGCACCCCCACGTCCATAAAACCGCGCACTATCAACGACTGCGCTTCCTGCGGAGAGAACCCGCGGCAGCGCAGATATTCTATCTCATCTTTGTTGATCCTGCCTATCGCCGCTTCGTGCGACAGATCGACGTCCCGGTAATCGCTCTCCATTTCCGGGATAGCGTAGATACTGCCCTGCTCGGACAGTATCAACCCCCGGCATTCAAGATGGCCCTTAACATTACGGGCCGCCGCTTTGATATTGCCGCGCGCGATCACCTTCCCCCCCAGACTTATCGCTCTGGAGATGATCTCCGCCTGGGTATGTTCGGCCTGAAGTATCACCCTGGAACCGATGTCCTGCAGTGAGCCCGGATGAGAAAGTATGATGGAATTAAAACTGGCCCGCGCTTTTTTACCGTGCAGCAGCGCCGCGGGATACATAGTCACGTCGCGCACGGGTTTAAGACAAACGTAGTTGGAAATGAAGACCGCCTCCTCGCCCACGGAAGCGATGCTCACCGGCTTTACGCTGATGTCTTCCTGCCAGGAATGGATCATGGTAAAATTGAGATACGCTCCGTTATGCACGAAAAATTCCGAGATGCCGAGGTGTATGCCTTCGGAA
>JBAZGW010000111.1:0-3971 GCA_041652635.1 Candidatus Omnitrophota bacterium
CCCGTCCATCTCCACCAACAGCTGGTTCAACGTCTGTTCCCTCTCGTCGTGCCCTCCGCCGATACCGGAAAACCGCAGCCTGCCCACGGCGTCGATCTCGTCTATAAAAATGATCGCCCCTTTGCCTGGCAACTGCGCGGCGCGCCTGCCCTGGTCGAAAAGGTCGCGCACGCGGCTGGCGCCCACGCCCACGAACATCTCCACAAAATCGGAACCGGAGATACTAAAAAAAGGCACACCCGCCTCCCCGGCAACGGCCTTGGCTATCAAAGTCTTACCGCACCCCGGAGGCCCGACCAACAACACACCCTTGGGGATCTTGCCGCCCAAGCGCTGGAACTTCTTGGGGTCTTTCAAAAATTCTATGACTTCCTTCAACTCCTCTTTAGCCTCATCAACCCCGGCCACATCGTTAAAAGTGACCTTCTCCCCTTCGCCCTCGCTGTGCATTTTCGGACGGACTTTACCGAAGGTCATTATCCGGCTGCCCAGCTGCTCTCCGCGATTAGCCATCATCCACCAAAGCGCGATCAGCAGGATGATCGGCCCGAAACTGAAAAAGAACGTCGGCCAGAAGTTACGCAAAGGCTTGACGTCGAAATTCTTGAGGTTTTCCCTAAGGAGCTTAAGCAGATCCTGGTCGTTCTCCGGGATGGTCAATTTAAAACGCGTTCCGTTGGTAAATTCACCCTGAAGCTCATTCTCCATCTTGACCGCGGACTTTATCTTCGCCGGCTCTTCCTTGAGCGTCCGGTAGAATTCCCCGTAACTTACTTCCTGCGGCGTCCCGTTCATAGAAATATTCAGGGAATTCATCATCAGGATAAAAATAACCACGGCCAGTATCCAGCCTATGGGGAAACGCATATACTGATTTTTGTTGATGTTTTTCTTGTTACCGTTCGGCTTTTTCATAATAATTAACTCCGATGACTTTAGGTGGGGATTGAAAGACTAAAATTACCGCTCTAACCTCGCTAATTATAGCCGCAAGAAGCTGTAAAATCAAGCATTTACTTCTTCTCTATCCCGATTCTCTTACGGAAACATAGGAATATTCCCCGCTTTTCCACTAAATACCCTTTAGGCAAATCCACTATCGAACCGCACGGCCTGTTCACCAGCATATCCTCTATTTCTTCCATATGTTTAAAAGTAATTCTGCGGGTGGATCCCTGCAGGCTGTTGATCCGCAGTCTGATCACCATCCGGCGCAAAGACGGATGCATTCGCAGCAACGAACTTACCTTTAACCGGCTCCCGCTACTATTGACAGCCGCCGTCCGCGCCCGCGAAAGAAGATAATCGTAGTCATAAGCCGCGTTTTCCGCCAGGCTGTTCAACGCCTCCTTGATGCGCGGGTTATATTCCTTTTCCAGTAAAGGAACCAGCTTAAGACGCAGTTTATTGCGAAGGAACTTCTCGTCGCTGTTGCTCGGGTCGCGGAACGGCTTTATTTTACCGCTTCGCAAATAACGTTCTATTTCAGAACGGCTGACCCCGATCAACGGCCGGATAAAAACGCGCCCGTTCAACTCCTTTAACGCCGCTATCCCGGAGAGCCCGGCAAGGCCGCTGCCGCGGAGTATGCGCATCAAGACCGTTTCCGCCTGATCGTCCATATTATGCCCCAGAGCCACTTTATCCGCCTTGATCTTTTTCGCCAGTTTACCCAGAAAGTCCAGCCTGGCTTCGCGCGCCGCCTCTTCCAAAGAACCTTTACCGCCCCTGCGTTTAAGCACATCGGCTCCACCGGAATAAAAAGGCAATCCCATTCCTTTCGCTATCCCGCCTACGAACTCCGCTTCTCTGAGCGATCCCGGCCTCAGCCTGTGATCAAAATGCGCTACGTTCAAACGCAAACGCAGCTCTTTCGACAAAACACGCAGACAATAGAGCAGCGCCAGCGAATCCGGTCCCCCGGAAACAGCGACGAGCACGGTATCGCCGGAACGCAAAAGATCATATTTCCCGATCGTATCTCGTACTTTTTCGATGATCATAGAGGAATTCCTCAAAATGACACTTTTGTCCGCCCGGTCATAATACGGATTTAAATAGGAATATCGCGCGGTAATCAGCGAAAAATGGCGTGTTTTATAAAGTAGTCCGGGATTGAAATATCAGAACGGGGATCAAATCTTTATGGAGTAAGGTTGTTATAATAGTAATCCCATCCCCATCCGACCAACTGATCATTATCGAACACCAGCGGGGTTTCTCCTGCTGACGGGTCCTGCTGTGAATTAGGCAAATAATAAACTTCCACTAATCTGCCGCCGTTCTTCATCATCTCGCTGCGGTAAGTCTTGGGATTAAAGAACCCGCTGCTGCGCCCTGATATCCCCTCACCGAGCAAGACATTCAACGCCACTCCTCTACTCATTCCGCGGAACAACATAGAAGTGCGCAGGCTGCTCTTTCCATCAGAGAACCTTGGATTAACGGTCTTCGACTCCATGTCATAATAAGCCGTCGGATCACGCAGGCTTGATCCATCATCGGGCGGTAAAAGATTGGACGGTGAGAACAAATTCGGATCGGTCAATAACGGGAATGTTTCACAACCGGAGATCAGCGCCTGTCCGGCCAGAAATACGCAAATAAGCATCGCGCCAAGGTTCCTTGACAGAGAATAATACGTCATAGTGTTTATAATTTTAACATTCATAGGATGAACAGTCAATGGATATCGTAACAGTCTGGATAAGAAAGACGAAGGATGAGGCACGAGGCATGAAAAAGCAATAAGGAGTATTCGTAATTGTTATGCTACGATTCATCCTTCGTGCTTCTTCCCTCGTGCTTCGCTATCTTTACGCCATACTACATAATGTCTTCCAGTTTGACCCCGGGGTGATGGTAACGGCGGCGTTTTAAAGTATTGGCGCCGTATTGTATGGCTTGCTCCGGGCACCATTGCAGACAGGCCATACACTGTTCGCAGCGATGCAGCCATTTCGGTCTGCCGTCCACCAATGCCACATTCTTTACCGGGCAGACCTTCGCGCAGATACCGCAGCCGGTGCACTTCATATCCGTCCAGAACGCGCTATCCATATCCGGGATACGCGGCGCGCCCAGTCTATAAAGTATCCCCGAAAAAAACAGATCCACGAAAAAATTGTTCCGCTCTATCCGGCACTGCCTCTTCTCCCGCACTGCCGCGGCTATCTCTTTGATACGTTTTCGCGCCTTGAGGAACAACTTCTCCTGTTTCTTTTCGGAAATAGCCCCGTAAAGAGGGGTGTAATTCCCCGGCATACGCAGCCCGAACCCGGCGGACAACGTCTGCCCCTGAAGTTTCAACTCCGCCGCGGTCTGCCCCAGGCTGTTTCCCGGCATTCCCCCGTAAGTGGCGACGGCAAAGATATATTTACCCTCCAAGGAAACGAACTTCTCCAAAAAACGGCTGACGATCAAAGGCATCCCGAACATATAAACCGGATAAATGATACCGGCGCATTCCGCAGACTGATCCAGCGGCTTATCCATCGCGCGCGCGATATTCACAATATCCGCCCCGTCAAGTTCCGCGGCCAGTTCCCGCGCCGCCTGAAAACAATTACCGGTGCCGGTGAAATAGTATAAGGTAGTGGACATAATTTAAAACCGGTTCTGGGTGCTGGGTTTTGCCTACCGAAGAAAGATATTGTTTGTGTTATTCTTTATAATTCAAGCTTCCAGATACAGTGAATTATGCGCGCCAATAAGGAAGATGCCGTTAATGAAAGTAAATTACCGAATAGAAAACGGTTATAAGCGGTTCTCGTTTTCTGCCATCCTCCCCATGAACTCGCTGTTTTTATTCCTATCCAAGCACCTATAAAGGTCCATAAGCTTTTTAACATCAAAACAGGAAATATTGTTAATTCCCCCGATGATAGCAGGTAACCAATAATCATCAATTCTGATATCTTTACCATTGCTTAAGAGACTACCAAGGGATATTTTTTTAAAACCTCTTATAA
>JBAZGW010000112.1:0-3935 GCA_041652635.1 Candidatus Omnitrophota bacterium
AACCGAACTTTTCCACCAGGGCCACCGCCTTTTCGTCGTAATACGCCGTGCCGGAACGGTAAAAACGCGGCCTGCGCCCGGTAAGCCGCTCTATTTTCAACGCGTTGCCTTCCACCTCACTCCTCATTTCAGCCGGGTTAGCCGTCCCCTTTATCCCGTAAACCGACCTGCCGTTTATCGAACAGGGTTTATGAAGCATTCCGTGGTTCTCTATCTCAAAAAGCGGATCGCGCGCCAAAGCAATAAATTCAGAAGGATGTTTGTCTATCCAACGGGCGTTTATGAATAAAGTGGCGGGGACGCGTTCTTTTACAAGATAATCCAACAATTCCGCGTCATAACCGTCCCCGGCGGAACCGCAGGCGTCAAAGGTAAGAGCGATCACCGGTTCCGCGGTATCCAGCCTGGTTTTGACACCTCGAGCGGTTTCCGACCATTCTCGGGGAGAAGAGAAAGGAGAATTACGCAGGACGGCCGCGGCAACGGCCGACAAAAAAACAACGCAGAATATAACAAACGCCTTGCCCGCGCCCTTCATACGGGCGCTGCTTTGGGATGAGCGTCAGGCTCCCTATGCTTCCTTACCAATTTTGCTTCCGGGCCGATGATGACAACTTCCTCCACGTCCACCCTGAATATCGCGAAGTGCTCCGGAAAAGAAACTTCGAAATTCTCGGATTTGTTGTTGCGGGAGACCCCGGCCACTATGCGCTCGACGCAAAATTTCATCTCCCTATCCTGCAGCCTTTTGATCAAGGGGGCGTATTCCTCTCCATCTCTTAACTCGTGGGCTTTACCGATGAACTGGTAACCGATAAGCGTGTCGATGTTAAGGATCGAGACGGCGACATTGGAATTCTTTTTGAGGTTGGCGCAGGTGCGGCCGTTGAGGAAATCGGCGAGAAAAAGAGAGTCTTTATCGACTTTGATCAGAAATTTGGGAGCGACATTCGGATGGTCATCCTGGCAGGTGGCGATATATACGAACTCTTTCTTCTCCAGAAGATTACGCAGTTCATCAGAAATAAGATTGTCGCCCATACACCTGTTCCTTCCGGAGTGATCTTTCCCTAGAATATCCATAACTGTTCATTTACGGCAGCGCATATTCTCTACCTGTATCATTATAATGCCGGGAAAATGCCAGAGCAACATAAATATCGTTTTTTACTATTTGAGGCGGGCTATCGAGTTCCGCAGAGGCCTACACCTGACGGCAAATTAGGATAATAAATATGGCCTATCCGGGAGGCGGAGGCCCATCGAAAGGAGGCCTTCCATGCGGCGGCCCCTTTGGAGGGCCGAATTTACGCATTCTTTCTTCCATCTTCCGGTTAAAAAGAATGAATTGTTCAGGGGTTAGGATGCGTTTTAACTCCAGGAATCCGGACAGGCGGAAGTCCTCTTCTTGCCCCATCAGTTCCTTTACGCGTTCCTGCGTCAACTTGACCTTTTCCATATCAAACTGCGGTTTAGCGAGTTCCCGGCGCAGTTCATCCCTGTTCAGCATCATCTCATCCCTTAAGCGGCGCTCTTCGATCATATGCCGTTTGCGGTTCTCTTCGATCTGCCGCAACTGCTCGCCGGTCAACTTAAGTTCTTTGGCCATTTCGCTGAAAGGGCCGCCGGCTTTCTTTTCAAACCTTTCCTCGAGAGGAGGCCCTTCACGGGAAGGAACATACGCGGCCCCGGACAACAAAAACGCCGTCAATAATCCGCATAAATAGCCGATGATCTTCGTGTTTTTAATCATAAACTCCCTCCATCACTATTATTTAAAACGCTCACTGCGCGAATATTTTATCTATATCGGTATAATCTTCCGCGGCTTTGCCGTTGATGCTGTCCGAAAATCCAGTTATATACGCTATATACTGCATTTGTTCATCCGCTTTCAATTCAACATACGCCTCCCGGGTCTTGCCGCCGGAAAAGAAATAGATCAGAAAAGCCGCGACAACGCACACGGATACACTTGACACAGCCAACAGAGCCGGGCGCGGCAGGACAAAGAACCGTTTGACTCCCCTTTTAAGATACTCCTGAAAACCGACGGGCCGCTCCGATAATTCTTTATAAATACCGTTCCAGATTTCAGGCGGGGCCTCTTCTCTATTAACCCCGCGGAACGGCTCCAGCGCGGAATTAACGATGGCCGCCTCAAATTTACCGCACTCAGCGCATCCGGCAATATGAGCCTTGATTATTTCCTTGTCCTTCTCCGCTATCTCCCCTTCGCAATAACCTGTGAGGATCGCATTGCGCACTTGTTTACAGTTCATTGACCATCACCTCTTTCCTGACCGATAAAAGCTTCTCCCTGGCCCTTTTAAGCCTGGAGCGCACGGCATTTATATCTATATCGAGGACTTTAGCCATATCCTCATAACTTAACTCTTCGATGTTCCTCAACACGATACAGACCCTTTGTTCGGGAGTTAGAAATCCCAATAGTTTGTTGATAACGTTCTCCTGATGTTCTCGGTCAACTTTCTCGGAGATGTAATCCTTGGAGTAACGGCTGCCGAGCGCGTCATCGTATTCAACGGTCTTATTCTTCATCCTGGAATGTTTTTTCAGATAATTAAGCGCCGTATTTACGGTTATACGGTACATCCAGGTGCGCAACGCCGAACGATGACGGAAACTTTTCAATTTATTATGCACGGTCACGAAAACTTCCTGGGTAATTTCTTTGGCGTCCTCCCTGTAACGGGCTACCCGCAAAGCGACGTTAAACACGCACTCCGAATATGTCTCATATACGGCCCGGAACCCTTCCATCTCGCCGTTAGCCGCTTTCTAGATCACTTCCTCGGGCAGGTTATTCTGCATAAAGCCGTATCTTTCCCGGTCCGCGCATAGTCAATCAACCCCCGGTTGAATCTCGGTAACGGCTGCGTTAACAAAGCCCGCATCAACGAGGCTTAGCCAAACATTAAGGCGTTGCGCAGCCGATAAGACGAAAAGCCCGCCGCTTGCGCGATTCCAAGCCGCGGATAGCGTTATTTGCCGTACATTACTTTCAATTGCTGGACAACAGGGAATTTGCGGTAAAGTTCCCCTTGCGGGCCGATAAAACCGTCTGCTGTCTTTTTCAGCGTTACCTCGGTATAACTGCCGTCCGTATTAGGAATATTCACGCTGTATATCCCGGTGACAACGCCGGTTTCCACTACCGGCTCTGCGGCAACAGGCTCATTAACGACTTGATAAGTTTCCACCGGAGGCTCTACGACCTGATAAACAGGATTATCCGTAACTAAATATCCCTGCCGGGTCTTCAAATAATAGGTATCGTTATAATAAAAATACGACCTGCCGCTTATGACAATGACTTTATAACCGCGCGGCAACTGTCTGATAACGACACCGACAGGCGGATCTATGATGATAAAGCCGTTAGTGTCCTTGTGGTAAAAATAACCATTGTCATAATAATATTTCTGTCCTCCATAAATGACCAATTTAGCGATCAGGTCGGGAAGGAACGGGACCACCACCCCGCGATAGGGATGATGATATTCGTGGCGCGGCGGGCCTCCATGCCCTCCCCTGCCCGCGGCCTCGGCGCTCGCGGTCAATTGAAACGCCGTAAAGCAACAAACTATAACACTAAGCATTACCCTTTGTTTTCCGGACATAATCCTATCCTCCTTATTGATCACCTTGTGCTTTAGAATTTTAGTGAAGGTCAGCGACTGGATGACGCCGCTAAGCCGCCTTTATAAAGAAATATTATACTACAGTTACCGCCTGATCGTTATTTATAATTAGACAAGATATTTAGGGAAAAAGTTACTGTAAATAGGAGAATAACTTTTCCGTCAGGCAGGAAGAAAAGAAAAAGCCGGTAGGAAGAGATCATTTTCTACCGGCCGGTAAAATCTAAGGAATAAAAATGTATTTTTATTCCTTAGATCTGGTGATCTTCG
>JBAZGW010000113.1:0-3880 GCA_041652635.1 Candidatus Omnitrophota bacterium
TTTAGAACTGGTATTGCTTGACGGAAGCGCGCCGGTGGACCTGGACACGGACGCTTACAGGATCCGGGAGCCCGACTACGAGAAACTACGCGATATCTTTACCCGTCTGGAATTCCGTTCATTATTAGACATTACCCGCGCGAGTTGGCGCGCATCCGGAACAGCTTGCCCATAACGGCGATGATGCCGAATTGGCCCAGGCGGGCGGACAAGCGGATGAAGGACTTTTTATCCGTCCCGTGGATACGGGGGATTTTCTTATTTATGCCGCCGGGATGAATTTCTCTTCCGGAGACATAGGGGAGAACCTTAGTCGCCTGCTTGAGTCTGGATCAACAGGAAAATGCGGACATGATTTGAAGAGGGCGGCCTGGATGCTGCGTTCCAAAGGGATAACTTTGAGAGGGATGCGTTTCGACAGTATGATAGCGGCTTACCTGTTGAATCCTTCTTCAGGAGCGTATTCTTTCGATGAAGTATATGACGCCTATGGAAAAGGATTGCCTGAAGATGCCGGCGGCGCGGAAAAGATGCAGAACCTTCGGGAGCGCCTGCTGCAGCTGATGCGGGAAAGATCGCTGCTGAAACTTTTCGAAGAGATCGAGATGCCGTTGGCGGAGGTCCTCTCCGTGATGGAGAGCGGAGGCATCCAGGTGGATACCGCTGTTTTACGCGCTCTTTCCTCGGAAATGGAAAAGAAAATACTCACGTTGACAGCCGATATTTATGATTGCGCCGGAAGCAGTTTTAATATCAATTCACCGCGGCAACTGCGCGTGATACTTTTCGAAAAGCTTAAATTACCTGTGCGCAAGAAGACTAAGACCGGGCCTTCCACCGATGAGGAAGTTCTGCGCGCTCTTGTAAAAGAGCATAAACTTCCCGCTTTGCTTCTGGAGTACCGGCAGATATCCAAACTCAAGTCGACTTATGTGGATGCCTTGCTTAATCTGGTTGATGGATCCACGCAGCGCGTTCATACTTGTTTTAATCAGACCGGTACCGAAACCGGGCGTTTGAGTTCCAGCGAACCTAATTTGCAGAATATCCCGGTGAGGAGCGAAGCCGGGAGGAAAATACGCAGGGCTTTTGTGGCTTCGGGCCCCGGCAGCCGCCTGTTTTCCTGCGATTATTCGCAGATAGAATTGCGGATACTGGCGCATCTTTCCGGAGATCCCGGTATGATCGCCGCTTTCCTGCAGGAAAAAGATATCCACGCGCATACCGCTTCATTGATCTACGGCGTGCGGGAAGAGGACGTGGACGATCCTATGCGTGAGACCGCCAAACGCGTTAATTTCGGAATCATCTACGGCCAGACGGGTTACGGCCTGGGAAAAGACCTCGGTATTCCGGTCAGGGAAGCGGAGGCGTTCATCGACGCTTACTTTCTGCGTTATCCCGGGGTAAAGAAGTTCATCGGCGATTGCATAGCCTTCGCGGAAAAAGAAGGTTTTGTTTCCACGATCCTGGGCAGGAGGCGCTACCTGCCGGAGATCAACAGTAAAAATATGGCGGTCAGGCAGTTCGCCCAGCGTAAGGCGGTCAATACCCCTGTGCAGGGGTCTGCCAGCGATTTGATCAAAGCGGCAATGATAGAGATATCCCGTCTGTTGAGGGAACGGGGCCTGAAGTCGCGTATGGTGTTGCAGGTGCATGACGAACTTGTTTTTGACGTGCCGCAGCCGGAAGCGCGGGAATTCATACCCGAAGTGGAAAGGATCATGGGGCATGTCCTTGAGCTTTCCGTGCCTTTGAAGGTGAGCGTTAAAGAGGGAGATAATCTTTGCGATCTGAAAGATTGCGTTTTTCTTCCGGGAGGACGGGGATGAGGATCGCGTTTTTTACCCCGGAAGCGGTGCCCTATGCCAAGACCGGCGGCCTCGCCGACGTGACCGGAGCGCTTTCCCGGGCCTTGTGCGAAGCCGGGCATGAAGTGATCGTGTTGATGCCGGCGTATGGAAAAATAGCCGTTTCAGGCATAGCTATGGAGAAGGTAATGCCGGATGTTTCTTCTCACAGCCGGGGCGGGGCGGTTTTTTATTTCCTGCATAACGAAAGATATTTCGGGCGGGAGGGGTTTTACGGCTCGCCGGCCGGAGATTATCCGGATAACCTGGAGAGGTTCGCGTTCTTCTGCCGCCGCGGCCTGCGTCTGCTTGAGCAACTGGATTTTTCCCCGGACATCGTTCATTGTCATGATTGGCAGGCGGCGCTTGCCGCGGTCTACCTGAAGTCACTGGAAGCGGACAATCTTTTCTTCCGTAAGTCCGCTTCCGTATTGACTATTCATAATCTGGCTTATCAGGGTGTTTTTCCGGCCGGGGATTTTCCTTCTTCGGGGCTGGGCGCCGGAATGTACTCCGTGGACGCTATGGAATTCTACGGTAAGGTAAATCTCTTGAAGGGCGGTTTGATCTTTTCCGATGCTCTCACTACGGTCAGCCCCACTTACAGCCGTCAGATACAGGGTGAAGAATTCGGCTGCGGACTGGAAGGGATATTGAACCGGCGCGCGGAAAGCCTGCGCGGGATATTGAACGGCCTCGATTATTCGATCTGGGACCCTTCGCGTGACCGGGAAATAGATTTTAATTACGATTTCGGAAGAATGGAGGGCAAGGCTGAGAATAAAGAAGCCCTGCGGAAGATCTGCGGACTCCGGTCTGATCCGGGCGCGCCGCTGTTGGCGGTTGTCTCGAGGCTGGCGGAGCAGAAAGGCGTGGATCTGATCGCTTCCCTGCTCCCGGAGATATCGGCGAAAGGGATGCAGACCGTAATATTGGGGAGCGGTGACGAGAAATATCACCGACTTTTGGGAAAGATAGCGGCTGACCATCCCGGCGCGGTATCTCTGCATTTGAAATTCGACGAAAACCTGGCGCATAAGATCTACGCCGGTTCCGATATTTTTCTGATGCCTTCCCGTTATGAACCCTGCGGCCTGAGCCAGATGATCGCCCTGCGTTACGGGAGCGTCCCGGTGGTCAGCAATACCGGCGGGCTGGCGGACACGGTATCCGCCGAGACCGGTTTTGTTATGGAGAGCATTTCGCGGGAGCAATTGTCGGGCTGCGTCGCTAAAGCAGCGCTGTCTTACGGGAACGCTGAAGAATGGCGGCTGCTGGTTGAACGCGGTTTACGCTGTCGTTTTTCCTGGCAGGCGGCGGCAGGCGAATATGTTTCACTCTATGAAAAGGTCCTGCGTGAAAAGTGAGCCTTTTGTGATCGGTGTTACCGGCGGTATCTGTTCCGGGAAGAGTACTGTGTGCGCACTTCTGCGGTCGGGCGGGGCGAAAGTCATAGACGCCGACCGTATCGCCCATTCTTTGATGGCCCCTGGAAAACCGGCGTTCGTGAAATTGGTCAAGGCTTTCGGCCGTGGGATACTGGGCCGCGGAGGAAAGATAGACAGACGGGCGCTGGCGGAAGAGGCGTTTTCCAGCGTAAAGAAACTGGCGCTGTTGAACGGCATCGCGCATCCTTATATCCTTAAGGAGATCCGCGCGCGATTGAACAAGTCGGCGGGGTTGACGGTCCTGGACGCGGCGCTGTTGACTGAGACCGGGATGCACCGCCTGGTGGATCTGGTGGTTTTCGTGAAAGCTTCAAAGGCTCTGCGGCTCGAACGCGCGTCGCGCGCCAGAGGCATGGATAGAGAACGCGTGCTGCGCATAATCGCCGCTCAGGCGCCGGAGGTAAAGAAGGAACGCCTGGCCGATTTTATCATAGATAACAGCGGTTCATTAGATCAAACTAAGACACAAGTGGAGAGATTAAGGAGGAACGTGTGGAGAAACTGAATATTACGAAATTGAAAGAAATGAAGATCACCGAGCTCAACAAACTGGCTAAAGAGCTGAACATAAACAGTTTCAGG
>JBAZGW010000114.1:0-3819 GCA_041652635.1 Candidatus Omnitrophota bacterium
TTGATAAAGGACATTCAGCACGACCCTTTGCGCGGGGATATTATCCACGTTGATTTTAACGCTATCGCGATGGACAAAAAGCTGCGTATCAGCGTTCCGATCATCGGCGACGGAGAGCCTTCCGGCGTCAAGCAAGAAGGCGGTTCTCTGGAACACACGCTCTGGGAAATAGAAGTAGAGTGTCTGCCTTCCGATATACCGGAAAAGATCATAGTGGATATCAGCGGCCTGAAATTGGGCGAATCTATCCATGTGAAAGACCTGAAACTGGCCGAAGGCGTGAGATCTTTGACCGATCCGGACAACGTGTTGTTCGCGGTAGCCGCTCCGACTGTGCAGGCGGTGGAGGAAGAAGCCGTTGAAGGGGACGCCAAGGCGGAGCCCGAGGTCATAAAAGAGAAGAAAGAAGTCCCGGCGGAAGACTCCAAAGACAAAGAAAAGAAATAAACCGATGAAGTTTATCGTAGGCCTGGGTAATCCCGGAAAAGAGTATGTCAGTACCAGGCATAATTTGGGCAACCTGCTGGTGCAGGGCCTGGGCCGCGATCTTGGATTGGTTTTCAAACGGGAAAGCGCGATTTATTCGTTTACCGCTCACGGAGCAGCGGGCAGCCGGAAAATTGCACTGGCGCTCCCGTATACTTATATGAACTTATCGGGCCTGGCGGTTAAGGCCTTGATCTCAAAATACGGCCGGGACGGCGGAGAACTGCTGGTGGTTTGCGACGATCTGGACCTTGATTTCGGGACGGTCCGCCTGAAGCAGGGAGGGTCTTCCGGAGGGCACAAGGGGGTTGAGTCGATCATCCAGTCGCTTGGCGGTAATGATTTCTGCCGTTTACGCATGGGAATAGGCAGGCCGCCGGCCGGCTGCGACGCTGCCGGATATGTGCTGGATAAATTCACGCCTTTTGAAAAGTCCGCACTCGCGGGTATACTGGGAACGGCGGAAGAATGTTGTAAGAACTGGCTGATGGAAGGGGCCGGTAAAGCGATGAACCGTTTTAACGCCGGCTCGCAGGATAACAGTAAGAATAGAAAAGGAGTAAAGCAGGATGAATAAATATGAAGCGATGGTAATTGTGAGGCCGGAACTTTCCGAGGAGGAGAGGAAAGTCGTTTTAACGCAGCTTACGGATACGATAACCGCCAACACCGGTGTCGTCGCGCAGGCGGCAGTCTGGGCGGAGCGCAGGAAACTGCAATTCCCGATCAAGAAACACGCGGAAGGCGTTTATTACCTGATCAATTTTTCCGCGGATCCGGCGTCTATCGATAAACTCCGCGCGGTCTACAAATTGAATGAGAACGTGTTAAGGGTGCTTATAACCGTGCAGGAAAGCAAGTAGTTGCTTTTTTAGCCGGACCGGGAGGGTGTGATATGGCTAATTTTAACCGGGTGTTGCTTATCGGTAATCTGACCAAGGATCCGGAATTGCGTTATACTCCGCAGGGAACCGGCGTGGTGAATCTGCGTTTGGCGGTGAACCGCAGATTTAAGGATAGGAATCAGGAATTGAAGGAAGAGACGTGTTTTGTCACGGCGGTCGTCTGGGATAAGCAGGCCGAGACCTGCAATCAGTATCTGCGCAAAGGGAGCCCGGTTTTTATCGAAGGCCGGCTTCAGTCGCGTTCCTGGGAGGATAACGCCGGGCAGAAACGCAGCACTATCGAAGTCAGGGCCGAACGCGTGCAGTTCCTCAGCGGAGGCAGTGCCAACAAAGAGAGCGGCGCGGCGCCGGCCGAAACTAATACTGAACATTCCACGGAAGCAGAATGGATGGGAGAAAGCGAGGAGAAATTAAATGAGAGAGAAAATCAGGAAAACGCCTAATAAGAGACGAAGGGACGCTAATTCTTCCGGGCGCAAGAGAATCTGTCGTTTTTGCGCCGATAAGATGGAGGAAATAGATTATAAAGATATCAAGAGGCTTGAATTCTTTATGAGGGACAGGGGGAAGATCGTTTCCAGCCGTCTCTCCGGGAATTGCGCCGGGCATCAGCGGAGACTTGTGACTGCAATCAAAAGGGCGAGGTTCTTGTCCCTGTTACCTTATTCGAGGGCTTAAAATGAAAGTGATACTCAGCGATAACGTGGACAAAGTCGGCAAACAGGGGAATGTCGTGATCGTTAAGGACGGATTCGCCCGTAATTTCCTGTTCCCCAGGAAATTGGCAATGCCTTCCACCCCGGGCAACCTGAAGGTGTTGGAAGCGAAAATGAAGAAAAAGGCCAAAGAAACGGAAGCTTTGAAAAAGGAAGCGGAAAAGACGCGCGCGCGCCTTGAGGCACTTTCTTTGACCATGGCCGTGCTTACTCATGAGGACGAGAAATTGTACGCCGGTATCTCCACCGTGGATATTCTTCAGGCGCTTAAGGATGAAGGTATCGCGCTGCAGAAAAGCGATATCCTGCTTGAGGAACCGATACGGGCCCTCGGCATTTATGAAGTCCCCGTCAAGCTTCATCCGGAAGTCGACGCTAAAGTCAAAGTCTGGGTGGTGAAGAAGTAAGAAGAGAATCCATAATTTGAAGGACGAAGGATGAGGCATGAAGGACGAAAGAACGACTTTCGTAATTGTCTTTAATTAGCATGCCTCGTGCTTCATCCTTCATGCTTCGGTTCCTTTTATAAAAGCCATGCCCACGGACACATCGATCGAAAAACTCCCGCCGCAGAATCTCGACGCCGAAATGGCCGTCCTCGGTTCTATGCTTATGGACGAGGATGCTATCGCGGTCGCCGCCGAACATCTCGCGAAAGAATGTTTCTATAAAGATTCCCACCGGAAGATCTTCGAAACCATCCTGGATCTCTTTAACGTCAATAAGGCCGTTGACCTGATCACGCTGACCGATGAGTTGCGCCGTAAAGGAATACTTGACGAGACCGGCGGCGCCAGTTACCTGGCTTCACTGGTGAACGCCGTCCCTTCCGCGGCCAATATCCGGCATTACAGCGGGATCGTCCGCGATAAAAGCGTTCTGCGCGGGTTGCTGCACAGCGCCACGCGTATAATTTCTTCCTGTTACGAGAATGAAGGCAATGTCCGCGAGGTGGTGGATAACGCGGAAAAGTTGATCTTCGAGGTGAGCGACCGCCGCCACCGCGGCAGCGCGACGCATTTGAAGGAGATCATCAAGGATAGTATCGAGACTATCGACCGTTTATACCAGAATAAAGCCCACGTCACCGGCATACCCACGGGTTTCACGGATTTCGACACGATAACTTCCGGGATGCAGCCGTCGGACCTGATCATAGTGGCCGCGCGCCCGTCGATGGGAAAGAGCGCTTTAGCTTTATCAATGGCGGAATACGCCGGGGTCTCCGCTAAAGTCCCTACCGCTATCTTTAGCCTGGAAATGTCCAAGGAACAGCTCGTGCAGAGAATGCTTTGTTCTCACGCCAGGGTGGACGCCCATAAAGTAAGGACCGGTTATCTCTCCGCCTCCGACTGGCCGAAATTGACCGCGGCCGCCGGCAGGCTTTCGGAAGCGCCGATATTCATAGATGATACTCCCGGTATTTCGGTTATGGAACTGCGCGCCAAGGCGCGCAGGCTTAAGTCGCATCACAATATCCAGTTCATAATCCTGGATTACCTGCAGTTGATGCGGGGCAGCGGCAACGGTTCGGATGAAAGCCGGCAGCAGGAGATATCCGAGATATCCCGTTCCCTTAAAGCTCTCGCCAGGGAGCTTAATGTCCCCGTGATAGCCATCAGCCAGTTGTCCCGCGCGGTGGAGCGCAGGGACGATCACCGCCCCCAATTGTCCGACCTCAGGGAATCGGGGGCCATCGAACAGGACGCCGA
>JBAZGW010000115.1:0-3708 GCA_041652635.1 Candidatus Omnitrophota bacterium
GTTCACATCCGGGGTGATGTAGCCGGGCAACGCGGCGGTCATAGACAGGGAATAAAGCGCGTCCAGAGCGGCGATCCCGGACGCGGCCTCATGCAGCAGGGAGGAATCTTTCAACACTTGCGCGCACAGCCCGCCGACGATCTCTTTTTCTATCGCGGCGATCTTTCCTTGCGCGGTGAGGGTTTTTTCCTCGAACTCCTTCAGTTCTTCGGTCACGAACCGTTCGGCGTTCGCGAGAGTCTGTTTGCGCGTAAAATGAACGGGAATGTTCTTCAAATTAGCGCGCGTGATCTCTATATAATAGCCGAAGACATTGTTGTAGCCTATTTTTAGCGAGTTGATGCCTGTTCCTTTGGCCTGCGCGGCCTGATAAGATTGTAGCCACTGCCTGCCGTTCTCCTGCAGTCCGCGCAGTTCGTCGAGGCCGTTGTTATATCCCGGCCGGATAACTTTGCCTTCAGCGGCGGAAAGCGGCATATCGGGATTGATCGCCTCTTCGAGCAATTCCCTTATGCGGGTGGGATCTTGTATTCTCAGTAATTCATTTTTTGTATTAATCCCGGAAAGCAGTTCTTGAAGGCAGGGAATGCGAATGAGAGCGTTGCGCAGGGAGAGTAAGTCTTTGGGGCCGCCTGAACCGCAGCTTAGACGGGAAAGGTTCTTTTCCATATCCGGAGTATTCTTGAGTATCTTTCCCAGGTTTTCCCGTAAATCGTTGTTGTTCTTTAATTCTGATACCGCCTGTTGGCGTGTTTTGATCCGCGCTAAATCGTTCAACGGCCGGTAAAGCCAGTCTTTAAAAAGACGTTTCCCCAGGGGAGTGAGGGTGCGGTCCAGCGTCCGGAAAAGTTCTTCCAATTCCAGTCCGTAACAGGCCGCCGGAGAGATGAAGACACAGCCGCTTTCCGAATAAAGCGCCAGCCGGTCGATGTGTTTCAGCGAGGAACGGTGCACGCTTTTCAAGTATTCCAGCAGGGCTCCGGCAGCGGAGACAGCCGCCGGTATCCCGTCTATCCCGAAACCTTTCAGGTTTTTTGTCCCGAAATGCTCGGTAAGGTTTTTTTCCGCTATCTCCGGGTTGAAATTCCAGTCTTCATAAGGGCTTAGGGTAAGGTTCTTATTTTTTAACAAAGGGTGTTCCAATAACTCTTTTGTTTGTCGCGCGTCCTGCTGGGGGAAAAGGCATTCAAAAACCGGCAGTTTCGCCATTACCGTGACCGTGGCTTCCAGGCCGGGCAAGCGCGCCAGTTGGATAACTCCGGAAGAAGCTTCGGAAAGGGCCATGCCTATCCCGTCTGCTCCGAAACATAGACAGCAGGTGAAACGCTGGTCACTGCTGGTTTCATCTATAAAAGTGCCGGAGGTGATGACCCGGATCACTTCGCGTTTTACCAGCCCCTTGGCGAGCGCTGGATCCTCAACCTGTTCGCAGATAGCGACTTTAAAGCCTGCCTTAACTAATTTAGCGACGTAATTATCGCCGGCGTGGTAAGGAACGCCGCACATCGGCATCCTGCCCATTTTGCCGGCGTCGCGGGAAGTGAGCACTACCTCCAGTATCGGGCTGGCGGTTTTCGCGTCTTCCATAAACATTTCGTAGAAGTCGCCTAAACGGAAAAACAGGATACAATCGGGATATTTAGCCTTGATCTCCCGGTATTGTTTGAGCATAGGGGTAAGATTTTCCATAACCTATATTTTATAGCATAAACCCAAATTTTGCGATAGCAAAATTTGCCCCCGAAGTGCGGCGCTTAACCCCGAAAGGTTTAAGGAAAAACCTGGTAATCCCTCGCAAAGTGCATAGGTTTTTTAATCGGAACGCAGAATTTCCGAATGTCGAGTATTAATATCGTCTATCGGTTACGGTCACGACACCCGTATTTTAGTCTCGCCAATCTTTAGTGGCGGACGTTTCGTCAATCGGTAATGGTTACGGTTTTAAAAACGTTACCGTAACCGAAAGCCGATACGGGCTTAGTTACCATAGCCGTTGCCGGTTCTTGAACCCTTTTTGAACCCTTTTCCACAAAAGGTTTGCCTTGCCGTAAGGGCTATGTTATTATAAGTTTTCTGACAGTGTGGAATATATTTAGAAAACGCCGATTCTAAGCCCTATCTTGAAACAATCTATGGATAATCCTGAAAATAGTTTACGTTGCGGAGTGGTTTGCATAGTGGGAAGGCCCAGCACAGGCAAATCCACCCTGATGAATGCCCTTGTGGGCGAAAAAGTGGCGATAGTCTCTCCGGTGCCGCAAACGACGCGTTATCAAGTGCGCGGGGTGCTCACCGAAAAGCGCGGACAGATAGTTTTTCTCGATACTCCCGGTATTTACCTCTCCAGAAATAAACTCGGCAGGCATATGCTCAGCGACATAGACAGCGCTATCGAGGGCGCGGACGTGATAATACATCTTGTGGATGCCTGCGAGCGGCCCGGACGCGAAGAAGGAATGATCATCGATAAACTCAATGGTATGAAGGCGCCCATCATTCTGACGATCCATAAAGTCGACCGCAAAGCGCCGTATCTTGACGGATACATAAAAGAGTGGGAAAAAGCCAGGGGCGCCGCGGTCACCGAGATGGCCGGTAAATTAGTGCTTATGCCGGTGTCCGGGATGACGGGCATTAATACCGATAATCTGATAAACGCTATTTTTGAACTCTTGCCGGAAGCGCCGATGCTCTATCCGCCGGAGGTCCTCACTGATTTTCCGCAAAAACTGGCGATAGCCGATATCATCCGCGAAAAGTTCTTCTTGCTTTTGAAAGACGAGATCCCGCATTCCCTGGCCGTTTATCTTGAAGAGATGGCGCAGAGGCCCGGCAAGGTAATGTTTATTTCAGCGGTGATACTGGTGGAACGGGATTCGCAGAAATCCATTGTGATCGGCAAGGGCGGCAGTGTGTTAAAGAAAGCCGGGGAAATGGCACGCGTGGAATTGGAAACCCTGCTGGATAAGACGGTTTTCCTGCAGACATATGTCAAGGTCCGCTCCGGCTGGCAGGACGATCCGTATACGCTTAAGGACCTGGGATATTGACGACAGCCCCGGAAAGAGAAGGTATGTTCAAAGTTATTAAAAAAAAGATAGATAGCGAACTCGTAAAGTTGCTGAGCACGGAACGCTTCCGGAGCCTGAAAAAAATATCCCCTTCCCTGGAACAAGCCATCTCCGATTTCGTCGGCAGGGACGGCAAGCGCATACGGCCGATAATGTTCGTTGTCGGCTACCTGGGCTACGCGGGAAAACCGGCGCCGGGTTTGTATATGTCGGCCTTATCCATTGAGTTGCTGCATGATTTTATGCTTATCCACGACGACATTATAGATAAGTCTGACCTGCGGCGCGGGAAACCCGCGATGCACGTCCTGCTGAATAAAGGGATCAATAAGAACTCTAAGGTCAAATTCAGCGGCCAGGACCTGGCGATCGTGGCCGGAGACGTGGTTTACGCCATGGCTATCCACGCCTTCCTGGAGATCAAAGTGGATATGAAGTATAAAGAACAGGGCCTGCGTAAATTCGTCGACGCCGCGCTGTATACCGGGGCCGGAGAGTTCATTGAACTTCTTTTGGGAGGGGAAAAACTTTCCGAAGTGGGGCTCGCGGATATTTACAAGATATACGACTTCAAGACCGCTTATTACACTTTTTCCTGCCCTTTATCGGTGGGCGCCGTTTTGGCGAATGCGCCGGC
>JBAZGW010000116.1:0-3694 GCA_041652635.1 Candidatus Omnitrophota bacterium
TCACCGCGGCGTCTATCTGGCGTTTCAAAGGATCGATGAACAGGCTCGGCTCCGCTCCGGCAGCGCGCAACTTTTCAACCGCCTTTTTTACCCGCCCCGACTGCGCGCAGACATCCAGCCCGCCCTCGGTAGTGACCTCGCGCCTCTTCTCCGGCACAAAGGTGACCTGGTCCGGCCGCACTTTACAGGCAACGGCGATTATATCCGGAGCCAGCGACATCTCCAGATTGAATTTCACCCGCACCGCCCGCCTTAACAAAAAGACATCCCGGTCGTTGATATGCCTGCGGTCCTCGCGCAGATGCGCGACTATCGCGTCGGCGCCGGCCGACTGGCAAAGCACGGCCGCGTAAACCGGGTCCGGTTCGCTCTCCTGCCTAAGCTGCCTGACACTGGCGATATGGTCTATATTGACTCCCAACCTGGACATTGATCGACTCCGTTTTAATATTCCATACTGATCAGTTCGCCCCTGACATAAAGCCAGGTCATCACCGCCAGTATAAAAGCTATCAAAAGCAACCAGGGGTGCTGTCTTAACAACGCCGCTGTCCTGATCACAAAATGCCCTTCTATTTTATTTTTTTTAAGCATCTTCATGCTCCGTCAGAAATTGTTTCGCCTTGCGCACCAGTTCTTCCCTGCTAAGATCCCTGTACATCCTGCCCTTGTAAACCAGGGAAATATCGTTCCTTTCCTCGGAGACCACGAAGATCACCGCGTCCGTTTCTTCGCTTAAGCCGAGCGCGGCGCGGTGGCGGGTGCCGTAGATACGGTTCAAGTCCTGATCATCGTTTAAAGGAAATATAGAGCCGGCAGAGATCACTCTGCCGTTACGAATGATCAAACCGCCGTCGTGAAGTAAACTATTGCGGGTAAAGATCGTTTCGATCAACTCCGAAGAAACCTTCGCGTCCACCTGCACGCCATTCTCGATATAGGCGGTAAGAGAATCATTCTTCTCCAGGACGATCAACGCCCCGTTCTTATAGCGGCAGAGGTTATCGGCCGCGTGGCTGGACTGATCTAGGACCACATCCAATTCCTCTTCCCTGAACGTACTGCTAAAAAGGTGCCGCTGTCCGAGCCTGGCCAGGCCGCGCCGTATTTCCGGATGAAAAATGATCAGGATCGCGATAACGGAAATACCGAACAACTTGGTGATCAGCCAGCCCAGGACCGTGAACTCGAATTTCTGAAAAAGCAAGAAAGCCACCAACAGCACGATTATGCCCCGCAGTACCTGCAGCGCCCTTGTTCCCTCGAAAAAGAGCAGGACGTGGTAGATAAACCACCAGAGGATGGCGATCTCGACTAAAGCTTTCCAGGTAACCGTGCTAAGGATGTAGTCCATTATTTACAAATCCAGGTTCTGGGTGTTGGGTTCTGGGTTCTCGTAAAAAACAAGTTTCTGGATCTACAAAAGGTTTAAAACTTACTGCGCGAAACTACGCGCATATTTTCTCGACTACGGAAAGCGCTTCTTTAGTGGCACGAACATTATGCACCCTTAAGATGTCCGCTCCCTGCGCTGCAGCCAGCACCCCCGCGGCCAGGCCGGCGTTATCGCGTTCCTGCGGCAGCGCGCCGTTAAGGATCTTCCCGAGAAATGCCTTGCGCGAAACGCCTACCAGAAGCGGCCGGCCGATAGCGCGCAGGCTGCGCAGTTCTTTAAGCAATTCCAGGTTGTGTTCCTGAAGTTTGCCGAAACCGATCCCGGGATCGAGCAATATATTCTCCTCTTTTATCCCACCGGCAAGCGCCTTCTCTATCGCCCGGGAAAGGTAGGCGTGCACTTCATCGACGACGCTCTCGTAGCGCGCCATCTTCTGCATCACGGCAGGCACGCCCTTCATATGCATGATCGCCACCGCGGCGCCGCTTCTTGCCGCGGTTTTCAGCATACGCGCGTCGCGCAGGCCGCCGATGTCGTTTATCAGCACCGCGCCGTTATCGAGGGCGCGCCGCGCCACTTCCGGCTTGCGCGTGTCTATGGAAACGGGGATCTTCAATTTGCTACAGATCAATTTTATTACCGGAATGGTCCTGCGCAATTCTTCGGACACGCTGACGGCGCGGCTTCCAGGACGGGTTGATTCTCCTCCCACGTCTATGATATTCGCGCCCTCGGCCGCCATCTGCGCGGCGCGTTCCGCCGCCGCCGCGTAATCCATACCGCCGCGGTAGAGCCCGTCACCGCTGAAAGAATCCGGGGTCAGGTTGAGTATCCCCATCACATATTTGCGGCGGCCGGGATAAAGAGTATATTTACCGAGTTTCAAACGGTATTCCCGTCTGAAATAATTATCCACTGCCGCGGCTATCTCCGCGGACAATGCCGAGAGCCCCAAAGGCTGTAATTTTAATTTTTCCCGCAGGCGGTTGAACTGGGCAAGACTGCCGATCAACAGACAATCGGTTTTTTTACTTCCGCCGCTAAGGGCGCCGCGTGGAACGGCGGCGTCGCCGCCGCAGGAAAGCATCTCCTGTTTCAGGATATTCGCGCAAATACAACTTAAACCGCCGGCCTTAAGCAACAGACCGGCGGACTTAGGAAGCATGATCCTGATCCCGTAGGGATCAACCCCCATCCGGCGCATTTCCTCGCCGGCAATACCGGGATCGTCAATTCTTAAAAAACGCAACGGCATAACTTTAAAGCGGAACCTGCGGGGCCGTTGGCGCGGGGCTTGCGTCGGCTGGTTTATTCTCTTTCATACCGAGCAGAGCCCTCACCTCTTCCCCGTCCAGGACCTCTTTTTCCAGTAGTTTATCGACCAGTAACTTCATTTTGTCCATATTGGCGCTCAACAAGGTCTTCGCCCTGGCGTAAGCATCATCGACGATCTTCTTCACTTCTTCATCTATCTGGCGTGCGGTATCATCGCTGTAATTGCGTTCTTCCATCAGGTCCCTGCCGAGAAAAACCAATCCTTCCCGTTTGCCCAGGGTCACATGCCCGAGTTTATCCGACATACCGAACTGACACACCATACGCCGGGCGGTCTGCGTGGCCACTTCCAGGTCGTTCTGAGCGCCGGTGGTGATCTCGCCGAGGTTGATCTCTTCCGAGCCCCTGCCTCCGAGCAAAAGCGTGATCTCCGCGGCCAGTTCCTTTTTCGTCCAGTAATGCCTGTCCTCCATAGGAGGAGTGAAAGTATATCCTCCGGCGAGGCCGCGCGGGATAATGGAGACTTTCTTCAGTTGATTGACTTCCGGCAGCAACAAAGAAAGCATTGCGTGCCCGGCTTCATGGAAAGCGGTGATCTCTTTCTCTTTCTTGGACATCAACCGACTCTTCTTTTCTGGGCCCATCAGCACCCTTTCCACGGATTTCTCGAAATCCACCTGCTCCACAGAATCCTTATCGAAACGCGCCGCCATCAACGCGGCCTCATTACAAAGATTAGCCAGGTCTGCTCCGGAAAAACCCGGAGTCTGCCCGGCCAAAGACTTGAAATTCACTACAGGAGATACTTTGATCTTTCTTGTGTGCACGCGCAGGATCTCCTCGCGCCCCTTTATGTCCGGTAAATTAACCACGACCTGCCGGTCGAACCTGCCCGGACGCAGCAAAGCCGGATCAAGAGTATCCGGCCGGTTGGTGGCGGCGATAAGGATCAAGCCTTTCTGCGCGTCGAACCCGTCCATCTCCACCAACAGCTGGTTCAACGTCTGTTCCCTCTCGTCGTGC
>JBAZGW010000117.1:0-3664 GCA_041652635.1 Candidatus Omnitrophota bacterium
AACTCTCGGTAACGGTTAAGGTAACGAGGCCCGTATCGGTTAAGGTCACGGTTACGGCTTAAAACCGAAAAAACATAAGACGATTGATGATACGTCCGCCATTAAAGCATTGGCGAGACTTTGCCCGCCGTAAAATACCGGTAACGGCTAAGGTAACGAGGCCCGTATCGGTTAAGGTCACGGTTACGGCTTAAAACCGAAAAAACATAAGACGATTGATGATACGTCCGCCATTAAAGCATTGGCGAGAGTAAAATACGGGTATCGTACCCATCACCGAAAGACGAACGTTATCTCGGCATTCGGGAATTCTGCGCTCCGATTAAATAAGAAAAAAGTGGACAAAAAAACCCGTGATAGTAAAATAATTAAAACTATGTCATACTTACCGGCAAGGCAACGAATGCCAGCCGGCTTTACCCGGCCAAAGCTTCGGGATAAAAGAATATGGAGCAGTCAGATGACAAAAAGAAAAACCGCCCCTAAAACAAAATACGCTCTTTCCGCGGAAGGAAAATTCACCATAACCGGTTATGACCTGGCAAAACCCTTCGCCAGCTTCTTCCCAGGAATAGCCGGGAAATACGGCATACCGATGTGGGTGTTCTACGTGAACCGCGGGCAATGTATCTCAAGCTTCGGAATAAAAGACAAAGACCACCCTATCCTGGAATTCTATCCGGCGAACAAAGCCTGGCAGAACGCCCATTTACAGGGATTCAGGACTTTCCTGAAGATTTCCGGGAAACATGCTAAAGAAAGCGTTTATTATGAACCGTTCAGCGGCGGCTCCGAAGAAATAACTCGCGGTATGAAGATCACCGCCTCCGGGCTGGAGCTCGAAGAGACCAACGCCGGAACGGGAATATCGACGACTGTCGACTATTTCACGATACCGAACGATAATTATGCCGGGCTCGTCAGGACGGTGACCGTCAGGAATATTTCCGGCGGACGCAAAAAAATACAGATACTGGACGGCCTGCCGCAGATAGTCCCTTTCGGAACGAACAATTTTTTCTTAAAAAAGATGTCCCGCACGATAGAGGCCTGGATGACTGTGGAAAACATCGAGAAGGGCGTCCCTTTTTATAAACTCGCGGTGGATCCCGCGGACAGGCCGGAAGTAACGCATATTGACGCGGGTAATTTTTTTATGCCCTTTTCAGAGGGCCGGCTCCTGCGGGCGATAGTCGACCCGGAAGCGGTATTCGGGCATATCACGGATTTTTCTTTACCGTTCAATTTCCTTAAGAAACAGATTTTCGCGTTCCCGGAAAAACAGGCGTCCCGCAATAAGATCCCCTCAGCGATATGCCACCTGTGCGCCGAGCTTGGCAAAGGCGAAGAGATCGTATTCCATTCAATTTACGGCAATATGCGCAACAAAGAAAAACTTAACGGAGAATTAAAACGCCTGATCTCCGAAGAATACATAACGCGGAAGAAACGCGAGAACAAAGAACTGATCGGCGGGCTTATGCAAGACATACGCACGGAAAGCGCCTCCCGCCCTTTAGACCTTTATGCCGGGCAAACCTACCTCGATAACATTATGCGGGGAGGCTATCCCCTGGTATTGCGCGCCGGCAGCGATAACGCGGTATTTTACCTTTATTCGCGTAAGCACGGAGATTTGGAACGCGACTACAACCGTTTTCAGTTACAGCCTTCCTATTACTCTCAGGGGAACGGCAACTACCGGGACGTGAACCAGAACCGGCGCTGCGACGTATGGTTCAACCCCCGGGTCGGCGAAGAAAATATCATCTCTTTTTTCAACCTGCTGCAAGCTGACGGATACAACCCGCTGATAGTCAAAGGGGTCTCCTTCACCCTTAACGACAGTCCCGGGCTGGAACAGGCCCTTAAAGAAAGAATAGCGCCGCGCGATATGGAACAGCTGCTCGGCGTATTGAACAAACCTTTCTCCCCCGGAGATCTGATACTCTTCCTGGAGAACGAAAAAATAACCACCGGACTAAACCACGATGAGTTCCTCGGGCTTGTCCTTTCGTTCTGCGGCTGTATTTACGAGGCTGAGCATGGAGAAGGATTCTGGAGCGACCACTGGACGTACAACCTCGACCTCCTGGAATCGTATACCGCCATATTCCCCGACAGGATAAAAGAACTGCTATTTCATAAAAAGGTGTTCACGTTCTTTGATAACGCCGAAACCGTCAATACCCGCGCGGAAAAATACGTCCTTTATAACGGACAGCCGCGCCAGCTGCATTCAGTATCCGTAGATACCGAAAAAAAAGAACTTCTCGCGTCCCGCCGGCAGGCCCCCGGAGTAGCGCGCGCAGGCTGCGGCACAGGAGAAATCTACACAACCACGCTTATCGCCAAACTTCTATGTTTAGCAGTCAACAAACTCTGTTCTCTGGACCCCAACGGCTGCGGCATAGAAATGGAAACCAACAAACCGAACTGGTTCGACGCCCTGAACGGCCTACCGGCCCTGTTCGGGTCCTCTTCCTGCGAGACTTTCGAATTAAAAAGATTGTTGAGATATACCGCCAAGGTTATTTCGGGATCCGGGGAGGAAAAAATCGCTGTCGCCGAAGAAATAGCCTTCTTTTTGAGGAAAGCTTCCTCCCTTCTTGAAGAATGGGCCGGAGCGGCGGGATCACCGGAAAGAGACTTCCGTTTTTGGGACGCGAGCGCTTCATTAAAAGAAGAATACCGGCGCCTCACCCGTTTGGGATTCAACGGCAGGGAAATAAACCTTGCCTCCGGAGAAATCTCCGGATTTATTTCCGGCGCCGTGAATAAAGTCGATAACGCGTTGAATAAGGCTTTTGATAACGATAAAAAGGTCTACAATTCATATTTTATGAACACACCGGACAAATACGAACCATCCGGGGAAAGACATATCAAACCGTTGAAATTCTCTTCACAGCCCCTTCCACTCTTTCTGGAAGGCGAAGTGCACGCTATGCGGATATGCGAAAACTCCGATGAAGCTAAACAGCTGTATTCGGCGGTAAAGAAAAGCGTTCTTTACGATAAAAAACTGCGGATGTATAAAGTTACCGGGCCTCTCGCGAGTATGCCTGAAGAGATCGGCCGATGCAGGGCCTTCACTCCGGGATGGCTGGAGAATGAATCCATCTGGCTGCATATGGAATATAAATATCTCCTGGAGATACTACGCTGCGGATTACACAAGGAGTTCTACGAAGAATTCAAAAACCTGCTCATCCCCTATCAGCGGCCGGAGCGCTACGGAAGGAACATACTGGAGAATTCCTCGTTTATTGTAAGCAGCGCTTTCCCGGAAGATAAATTGCGCGGGAACGGTTACGTCGCCAGGTTATCCGGCTCGACAGCCGAATTCATACATATCTGGACATTAATGAATGTCGGAAAGGCGCCTTTCTTCCTGAATGAGAGGAAAGAACTTAATCTGAGATTTGAACCGGTATTGGCATCCTGGCTGTTTAAACCCGGCGGACGCGGCGCGCCGGATCATCTGCCGGTTATGAGAACAGACGCTACTTATGGATTCAATTTTTTAGGCAATACCTGGGTGGTTTACCACAACCCCAAGCGTAAGGATACTTTCGGCGGAAAATGCGTCAAACCGGAGTTAATATTCTTAAGCGACAGGCAGGGGAAAATCTCTAAAATGGCTTTTCCCGTCATACCCGCG
>JBAZGW010000118.1:0-3612 GCA_041652635.1 Candidatus Omnitrophota bacterium
GAAGCGTGGGCCTTCAAGATCCCGGAAACCTCCACAAAGCTGTCGCTGTTGGCGGTCTGATCCACAAGATTCTCCCCCCGGGCGAGTCCGAGACCGGTTACCCGGCGCAAAGTCTCTATTACCAGGAAAATATATTCCCGCGGCGCGGTCAGGCCGGTGCCAACCGCGGTCCCGCCGATATTCACTATTCGCAGGCGTTCCTCGCATTTGAATACCCGCCAGCGGTCGCGCGCGATCGCCTCGCTGAAAGCGCCGAACTCCCGCCCCAAAGTTATAGGGACCGCCTCCTGCAGTTCCGTGCGGCCGATCTTCACCACCTTAGCGAATTCCTTTTCTTTATTCTGCAAGGCGCCCTGCAAAGCCGCGATCTGCGCGCTCAATTCACGGAATTTCAGGATCGCCGCCGCCTTCAAAGCCGTCGGATAAGTGTCGTTTGTGGATTGATTGCGATTTACGTCCTCTATCGGATCCAGAAGAGTATAATCTCCCGGTCTGCCGCCGAGGATCTCGATCGCCCGGTTAGCCAGCACTTCGTTAACGTTCATATTGGTGGATGTCCCGGCGCCGCCCTGCAAAGCATCAAGCGGGAACTGATCGGAAAGTTTTCCCTCGATCACCTCATCGCAGGCGCGGATAACCGCCTGCGCTTCCTTCTCCTCCAGCAGTTTGAACTCCTGATTAGCCAGGGCGCAGGCCTTCTTGACCAGGCAATAAGCCCTGATCAAAGAAAGATTCACCTTCTGCCCGGTCACGGGGAAATTCTCCAGCGCCCTCTGCGTCTGTATCCCCCAATAAGCTTCAGCCGGGACTTTTAATTCTCCCAGCGCGTCTTTCTCTATCCGGTATTCTTTCTCCATTCTAACCCCGATCTTTTCTCAAGTTTTAGAAACAAAGGTCTCGTTCACCGTTCTTGATCCGGCCGTGATATTCTTTGAAAGCGCGCACGATCTCCGCCGAAAAATCCGCGGGGGCCCTCTTCTCGATCTCCCCGATCTCCTTATCGATCAATGCCTCCCCGATCTTCCTGGTTTCCTCTCCGGCAAAATCCTCCAGCCATTCCTGAAAAGTAAGCACGGCGTTCAATTTACACAAGCATCCCTCTCTGCCGCTCTTAAGCATAGTCATAATATTATCGCCGGTCCTGCCGCAGCGATACCCGGCGGTGCAGAAGGAAGTGATATATCCCAGCGACGCCAGCTCTCTGACCACCTCGTCCAGCGAACGGTTGTCGCCTAAAATAAACTGCTGGATATTTTCCTCCTGTTCCTGGGTGCGTTCGCTGTAGGCGCCGATACCCACCCGGGAAGAAGCGTCCCTCTGCGTGCACATCGCGATCACCTGCTTTATCATCCGCGGATCCTCCCGGCAGGTAACGATCATCCCCGCGTAAGGAATGGAAAGCCGCAGGACAGCGACCAGCTTCTTAAAATCCTCGTCGCTGACCCGATACTCGGAATCCCTGGCAAAAGGGGTATTCGCCGCCGGCTCCAGCCTGGGGAAAGAAACCGTGTGCGGGCCGATACCGAAGAATTTCTCCAGGTCGCGGGCGTGCGCCAACAGCCCCATCACCTCAAAACGCCAATCATAGAGCCCAAAGAGCGCCCCGATCGCCACATCGTCGATACCTGCTTCCATCGCGCGATGCAGGCTGTAAAGCCTCCAGCGGTAATCTCCCTTAATTGTCCAATCCGGATGCACCCGGTTATAAGCAGGCAAATGATAAGTCTCCTGAAAAACCTGGTAAGTCCCGATACCCGCTTCTTTGATCTTCCGGTAATCCTCTATGCTCATCGGCGCGGCGTTAACGTTAACCCTGCGGATGGAACCGTGGCCGCGGCGGGTCTTTACTTTCACGGAATAAACTTCCCGCATTACCTCACTGATATAATCGGCCCCGGAAGAAGGATGCTCGCCAAAGACCACCACCAGCCTCTTATGCCCGAGCTTACCGGCGAGCATCTCGGCTTCTTTACGCACCTCTTCAATGCTCAAGCGCCTGCGCTCAATGACCTGGTTGTCTCCCCGGAACCCGCAGTAAATACAATTATTCACGCACAGGCTGGAACAATAAAGCGGCGCGAAAGTCACCACGCGGTTATCATAAACCTTCTTCTTGATCTGCCCTGCGGCGGCGAATATCTCCTCCCAGAGCCCCTGATCGCGCACGTTCAACAAAGCCGCGGTCTCCGCCGGCTCAAGCGTCTCAACCTTCAGCGACTTACTTATAATATCGCGAATATTCTGCGGCGAGACATCACGGCAAGACTTCAACAAACGCTGTATCTCCGGCTCATCTATAAAATCCCTGCCATTCGTCAGATACTTAGCATTTTCTTTTTCCTTGATCACATTATTCTTAAAATTCTCACCTTCTCGCAAAACATTCTCCATCTTTCCTTCTTTCTTATAAAGTTTAAGGAGATTGCCGATAGGACAACACCCCCTCAAAACGACAAAAAACCCCAGCCTGAGAATAAACAGACTAGGGTCACAAATCCGATCACGCTAGTCCCTTGGTTTCAGAGTAAACTCCTATCCCTCAGGTATAGAAATATTATACCGCCGCAATAAGTTTTGTAAAGCGTTTACATTCACTAAAAACTGGTTCCGGATTTTAGGTTCTCGGTTCTAAAAAACAATTTTGAGTTTTTTGTAATTCGTCTATATAAATATTTGATCGGTTTCTACAAAATTCCAAACCCCGGCACCAATATCTATTTTCTATAGTGTGATGAAAGTTATCGTGCCGCCGGCGCCGCTTAGCGCTCCGGGAAACAACTCCGCCGCCGGCACATAACTCAAATCCTAACGCCTTGCAGCACGGGTTATGGCGCGGCCTTTATTCCACCTTGATATCGAAAGCTGCCAGCAACGAGAGCACTTCCGGAACGGAGAACTTCGCTTTCTTCAATCTATTGCTTGTCGGATCGATATAATAATTCCGCGCCCCGACAAAGTTCGCATCCTCCAAAACGGCATTATGGAACCGGCTCCCCTGCAAGTCTGACCCGGCGAAGTCCGCCTTCTCCAGATCAACATTGATAAACTCCGTCCCCCGGATCGATGAATCGATAAACCGGCTATGTTTCAATTTAAGGCCGCCGAAATTACAAAACTCAACCTTGCATCCCTTAAAAACCCAGTCCAGAAGGAAAGGATTAATAGCGGTAAAAGCGACGTTTACCATTTTACAATCCTCGAAAACCACTCCCCGGAAACTGCAATTATCGACTTTCACATTGGTAAGATTACAGCAGATAAAAACGCTGTCGATAAACAAGGCGCTATTAAATTTAGATTCGCCGAAATCACAGCTCTTGAATGTGCAGCGTGAGAACTCCTTGCGGCACAGATCCCGCCCAGCTAAAGGAACGCACTGGAACTCCTGATTTTCGTAAGACTGTTCCGCAAATGGCATACGACAATTCCACTCTCTAATTTAACGCCATCCGTTATATTGAGTCGAGTATTGTGTCCCCGGAAATGAATACTCCACGGGCTAATCCTTCGGCGAAGTTTATCCTGAGCGGATTCGACTTTGCTCACCATTAAAACTTGTCGAAGGGCTCAGGACAGGCGCCCGTGGTTTCTTTCCTGAATTATTATCCGCCA
>JBAZGW010000119.1:0-3608 GCA_041652635.1 Candidatus Omnitrophota bacterium
GTAAATACCTTACGCCGCAGCTGGTTAGACGGACCCGGTCCCGTTCGGAGAGAAAAAAACAGGGTTATTTTTTCATTTCAAGCGACCATATCCCGCGCCGCCAATTCACTTCCCATTTCTTAAAGTTCCCTTCCGAGGCAGTTATAGCGTTGACAAAAAGACGATAAGGGTTTGTTCCGGGTGATCCTCCTGCGGCAAGCATAGAACGCAATATCTTACGGCGTTCAGACTGAACGCGCGGATCGGGATTATGCAGCATAGCGAATACGAACGCCCAGGCTGCGGCGTAATCTGCGGAAGACAACTGTTTATTATGCGTAGACAGGAAGAATGTATCCAACCCCGGAACTCTTCCGCGCCGGAGCAATGCCCGGAACTCTTTCAATCGCTCTGAATTCAGATGTTCCTCGGCCGCTCCTTCACCGAGAATTCCCGTTTCCATATACGCCGCGATACCTTCTTCAAGCAAAGGCGGTATTGTGCCGAACACACGGTAAATGTAATAATGCGCGGCCTCGTGGCGCAAAACACGCTCAAACACTATAGTATTTTCTTCCCGGCAGGCAACGCGTAATTCGTCACTATCAGGATCATATCTGCCGGCGACCCTCGTAGCCGACGATAAACCTATATCATTACGCAATGCTTCGTCAGTAGGATACAAAATGACCTTCGGGCTGGACACCGTCCCGCCGAAGAGCTCCCGCATACGAAGAAAAACCGGCTGCGATAACTTCTGCGCGCTTATTTCACCGCACTCAGAGGCAAAACCGGGAAAAACCGCTCCAAGCATAAAGAAACACAATAAAGCTCCCCGGGCTAATCCTTCGACGGAGTTTATCCTGAGCGGATTCGAACTTGTCGAAGGACTCAGGACAAGCGCCCGGGGTTTCTTTGTTACTTGAGCGGAATTCCTCCGAAGCAATCCCCCTCTTTGCGTAACGATACGTTCCAGTTCATCCTGCGCATTCATCTTCGTACAAGCGAATACCTGGCCTTCCGATTGGCCAGGGTACAACCACCTTAAAAACCCCCAATCTTCTGCGTAGGAGAATAAGAATACTTTCATCATCGATTTTTATGATTAATGTCGAGAATCGAAATTAGTCCGTCAGCCTGCGGCCGGCTCCGTACGCTGTCTAAAGAACTTATTTAACAGCGCACTATTTCCTCCACGGGTTGACACCCGTGATTTCCCGCGAAGGTGGATGAAATAACGGTCCCTCATTGCGTCGGACACGCAGCGCGTCAAAGCGGAAATATCCTCGGCCGTCCAGTCTTCATCTTTGTGAAGCGAGATCGTGCGTTCAACCCTGCTTGCCACAGTCAGGACGTACTCCTTCAAGATTATGAAAACAGTCCTGCTTTTCCTGGGCAAACCGCGCACCAAAGGGCCTCCAAACAATCCGAGCCCGGCCAGGTTTACTATAAAACGCGACCCTAAAGAAGGACCGCGGATCTCCATTTCATCCTCACGCAGATAATGACCGATACGCGCGAATATCGCGTCAAGGATCAGTTCATTCCTTTCTGCAGCCGGGTCTTTATTCTGATATTCAGCGACGAGTTCGAAATCAGGCAAATAAAGCGGCGCGTTCGGAGAAACAATACGCCTGTAATCGATATCCAGGTGTTCCGAATACCAACGCACCCAGAAATCATCCACGGGGAACTTCCACAAAGGGAACGGATCGGACAGACCCGACTGCCTGAATAAATGAGATATGAATTCCGTGCAATAATAACGTCCGTCTTCGCTGTCCGTCCAGCGCAAGGAAAAATCGAACTTCAGTTTTCCCGCGTCGTAACGCCGTTTCATATCCTCGAAGGCGGCCGCCAGCTTCCCTTTTTCCGGCAAGACACGCGCTCTGACCAGGGCCACCGCGCGCAACTTCGCTAAATGGTCTTTTACTTCATCGGCCGTAAGCCCGTCGGCGGAAAAATCCACAAGCCGCCCTCCCTTACCGGGGAATTCGATATAAAGCAAAGCATGCGCATACTTACCTTCCGGTTTAGCGAACATACGGTTACAGCTGTTAAGAAGCGACGGAACGTAAGTAAGCAGGATATCCCCATCCCGCAAAACGATATTGCCCCCCGGAAAAAAAAGGCCTTCCCCGCCGGCCGCGTTAACTCGCGAACCGGCAAAGAAGGCCATAAAGATCAACGAAACAAGTATGCTCTTTCTTATCATCAGCCGGCGGAACAATTACAGCTGATGAGTGAATATCAACATTGTGTCTACCGCGCGGTAGTCGGCGTTACTGAATATCCGCGATGTCCTCAGACTCAAATTATTGCCGGAGCCGAAGGCCTGCCTGACCAGAATAGACGCCTCATTATAATCAAGATCCGCTGAAGAAACATTATGCAGCCGATTATGCGCATAATTGAACCCGACGATCCCGCCTTTCCAGACGATCTGCTGAATACCGAGCCCCGCGGTAGTAAGCGCCGAATTCCTGCCATAAGCAGTTTCACCGGACAGGTTACGGAAATCGATATAAGACAACGACCCGGAAAACGCTGTTCCTCCCTTTTTCCAGCCTAAACGAGCCACAGGCCCGGCCTGGAGCGAACTCGGGTTATCGAAACTCCCCAAAGCGAATTCACCGTTGCTATCGGTAAGCTTGGACTTATGCTTATACCAATGGTATTCATAACCGAGCACGGCACCGACGTCGAAGTTGATCCCATGCACTTGTTGAAGCAATAAATGATACTTAGGCAATACGGCAAGGCCGAGGCTTGAGTTGTCAAAGGCGTCGAAATCACCGTTATTGTCCTGGTTCTTGATCGGCAGGGAGACCGTGTAATCCCAACTGCCGAAATCCCGGCCGTAAAGCAAGGTCACCCCGTATACGTCTGATTTACGCTGGGTCCCGTTGATGATGCTTGTGGCGGAAAAATTAGCGTGCGCGTAATCCACCGCGATACCTAATCCGCTCTCCGTCAACATTGCATCCTTTGCCGCGGACTGGTAAAACTTATGACCAAGACTGGATCCATACCCCGGCCCGCTGGATGATCCGCCATAGCCGGCTTCCTGCAACTTATATTCCCGTCCATTTGGAACCAATGTAACGGTAATAGGATCATAGCTATACTTTTCCGTAGCGAGCTCCGTTGCCGCGCTGTTCTGGGCCATATATGCCCCGTTAAGCTGGGCCGCGACAATCCCTTCAGATGAAGAACAACCACTCGAGCACGAATCAACATGCTCCCATTGCCCGTTCCCCCTATAGATCGAACAAGTGCCCCCTGTACAATCACAAGTTCCTACCGCAATATCGGCATGAGCCTGCGTTTGCGCTAAGAATATTCCCCCTAAGAGGCTGATTGCGAATACCCAGCGAAACCGCGACACAATACTTCTAAACTGAACCATATATGCTCCTTTCCCCGCGAAATAAGGTTATACGCGCTTTCCATCCAACACTACGTTATTATATTTAAAGAATATCCTTATGTCTATACTTTTTAAAAGGTGAATTGTAACTCTAAGTGCGACAAAATCAAGCTTTAGACCATATTGTTACTTTGCAAGCAATCCTTCGCCGCTTGGTTTGCTGTCTTGTATCCCAGGATTTTTCGTGGATAATTATTCA
>JBAZGW010000120.1:0-3425 GCA_041652635.1 Candidatus Omnitrophota bacterium
GCGACCATAATAGGGTTCAAGCTGACTATGGTCTTTATTCCGGCCCCCAAAGAAAGCCGCGCCACCGCCTGCATCATCGGCACCGGACCGATGGCGTAAACCAATTCCGGATAAGCATTCTGAGAGGAGTTTTCCATTGAGGAAAGTATCCCTTTCAGGATATCGGTAACCAGACCTTTACCGCCGTGAGAGCCGTCGTCGGTAACGACGAGCAGTTCCTTACTGACTTCCCGCATAGCGTCTTCCAGTATCAACAGCCCGCGGTTACGCGCGCCGAGAATAGAAGTAACGCGGCTGCCCGCTTTTTGAAAAGCGCGGGCCACGGGATAAAGTTCGGCGATGCCTACCCCGCCGCCGACGCAGATAACTTCGGAATAGCCGTCCGTATGCGTAGGCTTGCCCAACGGTCCCAGTAAATGGGCGATATTATCGCCCGGCTCCATGGAAGCCAGCGCATTGGTGGAAAACCCGACTTTTTGGAAGATCAAAGTGATAGTGCCGCGGTCTTTATTCCAGTCGGCGATAGTCAAAGGGATACGTTCCCCTCCTTCCTTCGGAATAAGGATCACGAACTGTCCGGCCGCGGCTTTAGCAGCCACTTCCGGCGCCTCCACCTCCATACGCACGATCTCGGGAGAATAATATGTTTTCGAAATTATCCGCATATTCAAAGTAACCTGATCCAAGGCCCACAGTTCTTCACGTCTCTTCTTCCTTCGTGCCTCATGCTTCGTGCTTCTCATTTCTTGTGCGCGCTTCGTCATTCTTGCTTCGGAATGCATTCTAAATCCACTATCCGGCACGCGGGGAAATATCTCATCAGCGCTTCCCCTTTTTCTTTTCCCAGGACGCATATAGCGGTCGAAAGCAGGTCGGCGGTAAATCCATCCGGCGAATAAACCGTGACGGATGCCACTCCCGAGTCGGCAGGGCAGCCGCTGCGCGGGTCTATGATATGCGAATAACGTTTTTTTTCGTTGCCCGCGTCAAAGAAAAATTGCTCGTAATCCCCTGACGTGGATAACGAGCCGCCTTTTATCGTCAGGCTTTTGACTGTTCCGGCGTCCCTGGGGTTCTTTATCGCGATCCGCCAAGGCTCCCCCCCGGGCCCCTTTCCCATACAACGGACCTGACCGCCCGCGTTGATCAGGAAATCATTTATGCCGGCCTGTTTTATTTTTTCGGCGGCGCGGTCAAGGGCATAACCTTTTCCCGCGCCACCCAGGTCTATCCCCATTCCTTTGCCGGAAAATTCTATCATATTATCCGCGGGATGGAAAATTATTTTTTCACTGCCCACCGACGGCAATATTTCCGTTATACTAACGGCATCCGGAACCCGGAAATCCCTGTCTTTAAATCCCCAAACGCGCGCCAGCGGTTCCACGGTTATATCAAAGGCCCCCGAACTCAAACGCGAAAACTCAGCGCAGCGCGAAAGCAGATCGTAAGTCTCCCGGGAAACCTTGCCGCCCCCTTCCGCGTTCAAACGGGAGATCTCACTACCGGGACGGTATTTGCTTAAAAGGTTTTCCAGCCGCTCTATCTCATTGAATGCTATTTTAGGCGCCCTGCCGTCATACGACTGGACCTCGACATACGTCCCCATCAACAGCCTTGTTTCTTTACGCATTTCCCCCCTGCCGCAGCCGGACAAAAAAATGGCCAGCACGCCCAAAAGAGCGAAATTCCTCCGAAGCAGTCCTCCTCTTTGCGCAACGATACGTCCCCGTTCATCCCGCGCGTTCATCCCGTGGTCTTCTGCGTAGGAGAATAAAATGGATCCCCTGGATATATGCTGTCTCATAATGCGTCAGTACTTTGTTAAAATTTATTTTCCTTGTGCTTACTTTCCAAAAGCCATCTTATTGTAACATATTGTCATTAGAAACATCGCGCGTATTTCAATGCGTTGATCATTCCCTGATCTTAAAAAATTCAGCTTATATCGTCATTCTGAGGCCGAAGGGGCCGAAGAATCTCGTCGATAATAGATCCTTCCCCTTCTCTTTGTTCAGGGTCAGGATGACAAAAAAATGACATCTCTCGCATTTCATATTGAGCAACGCATCTTACCGAGAACAAAACTGTCAGATCTATCCTTTTTTTTAACAAAATACTGATGCGTTTTATCTCCATCCTCAAAAGCATATAGGCTAAATATTAAAACACTTAAGTGAGGCGGCTCTACGAACATAGCGGCTATTTCCGCGTTAGCGGGAATAATTCTCTTCGATACTCTTTACCATATCCGCCAGCATAATGTTTACGGGGACCGGGATACCCGCTTCCTGGGCTATACGTATAATGGCCCCGTTGATCGCGTCTATTTCACTGCGTCTCTTCCCAAGTATATCCTGCAGCATAGAGGAAAGATTACCGGCGGTAGATTCGCAGATCGCTTCTGCTTTTGCCAAAGGGTCGTCATAGACAAGCTTGATCTTTTTACGTTTTGCCACGCGCACCGCTTCGGTCACGGCGGCGCGCATAATGCGCTTCGCTCCTTCCGATCTTACCAAGGCGCCGTTAGGCAGACGCAGCACCGCGGAAAGAGCGTTTATCCCGGCGTTCAGCACAAGTTTAGACCAAATAATGTTCTTTATATCCCGGGATATCTTCAATTCCAGCCCGGCTGAAGAGAATAATTCCCTGACCGGGCGCATTTCCGCGGTCACTTTACCGTCCGCCCTGCCGATCACCGTTTCCCCTTTGCCGGCGTAACGCACTCCCGCGCCCTCGAGCAAAGTGGCGCCGATATTAGTGACGCCGCCGATCACTCGTTCTTCCGGAACCGCCTCGGAAATTACTTCCATATTACCCAAGCCGTTTTGCAGGCTGAGCACGGCCGTGTCTTTTTCCAGGTAACCGCAAAAAGAGGAAACGACATTTTTCGTGTCGTAAGATTTTACGCAAAGAATAACAAGCTCCGCCTGAGAGATATCCTCGAGAACGCAGGAAGCCTTAACGCGGGCCTTCCATTTTCCCGCCGCGCCTTCCACGCTTAAACCTTCGCGGCTGATATTCTCTATCCTGCTTTTATTTCGGCCGAAAAGCAGGACATCCGCTTTCGCTTTCGAAAATAAAGCGGCAAGCAGTGAACCTAACGCGCCTGAACCCACTATCGCGATCTTCATATCAACCTCCGTAATAATCGTCTATCGGTTACGGTTACGATATCCGTATTTTAGTCTCGCCAATCTTTAGTGGCGGACGTTTCGTCGATCGGTAACGGTTACGGCTTTAAAACGTTACCGTGGCCCAATACCGATACGGGCTTCGTTACCCTGGCCGTTGCCGGGAGTTAAATCGTCTATCGGTTACGGTTACGGCTTTAAAACGTTACCGTGGCCCAATGCCGATACGGGCTTCGTTACCCTGGCCGTTACCGGGAGTTAAATCGTCTATCGGTTACGGTTACGGCTTTA
>JBAZGW010000121.1:0-3351 GCA_041652635.1 Candidatus Omnitrophota bacterium
AGTGACGGAAGGTTACGGCTTTAAAACGTTACCGTGACCCAATGCCGATACGGGCTGCGTTACCATAGCCGTTACCGGTATTTTACGGCGGATAATAATTCAGAAAAGAAACCACGGGCGCCTGTCCTGAGCAAGGTCGAAGGATTAGCCCGTGGAGTATTCATTTTTTCGTGCTTTGTGTTTAGGCATAACCGTTAGCGAGGGGGGCCAATGGACCGAAAGAAGAAAGTCCTGTTTGTTTGTATCGAGAACAGTTGCCGCAGCCAGATGGCGGAAGGTTTCGCGCGCCGTATGGGCGGGGATATTCTGGAGCCGTACAGCGCCGGATCAAATCCTGCGGATGAAGTGTCGCCTTCGGCGGTCGCGGTTATGGCCGAAGCGGGAATAGATATTTCTTCGCAAAAGCCCAAAGGGTTCGCCGCCTTTCCTGCGGCAGAATTCGATTACCTGGTCGGAATGGGATGTTCGGATACCTGTCCTTTTTTTCCTGCCGCCGGGCATCCCCCTGCGCAGGAAACCACGGGTCTCAACCCGTTGAGGAATGCACGAGCGGATTTTGCACTAAAACCGTTTGAAATATCGCGATGTCCTGCTTCGGGGGATTCGTTGTCTTGCCGGCAGGCAGGCGTCCCGAAGGGCATTGAAAGGGACCACGGCGGTCAATCCGCGGTGCGTCATATTCAATGGGACATCCCCGATCCTAAAGGAAAAGACATAGAAGTTTTTCGTCAAGTGAGGGACATTATAAGGGAGAAAGTCGCGGAGTTGGTGCGCGGCGCCTGAACAAAAACGGTACCAGGTATTCCGCGCTCTTAGTTCCGCAGAGGGTTACGTCATAAGTGTCCCCGTTATAGAAAAGCGAAGGACGAGATAGTGTTCCGGGAGAAGACAATTACGAAAAAGCAATACGCGCGCGGCCGGTTTTTTCTAAGGTGCGGAATATAGAGAGATGGGGGGAGGCATGCAGAGGCATTTTGATCTGGAACTGGATAAACTTAAAAAACAGCTATTGGAAATGGGGAAGCTGGTGGAGAAGGCTATTTCCGCTTCGCTGGAGGCGCTTGAGAAACTGGATGCAGCTTCAGCGGAGAATGTTGTTCGCTCAGACCGCGCTATAGATGAATTGGAGAATGCTCTTGACGAACGCTGTCTGGATCTTCTGGCGCTTCAACAGCCGATGGCAGGCGACCTGCGTTTTATCGCGATGTCGATGAAGATCTCCACCGATCTGGAAAGGATGGCCGACCTGGCGGTAGATATCGCGCAGCGTGTGATGGAACTGGACGGCAAACCCCTGTTAAAACCGCTGGTGGACATCCCGAAGCTGGCGGAACTGGCGAAACGTATGACCGCCGAAGCGCTCCTGGCGTTCGTGGAAAAGGACGCCGATGCCGCGGCGGGGATAATTATGATGGATACGGAGGCGGATAGACTGCGTAATTTGATACAGAAAGAACTGCTGGAAGATTTTATGGCGAAAGACAGCTCGGTAATCTCCCGGGCTATGCCTTTGCTTTTGATCGCCCGTCACCTGGAGCGTATCTGCGACCACGCCACCAACATCGCCGAGGACGTGATCTATATGGTGCGCGCAGACATCGTCAAGCACCATCCGGAAAGGCTTAATTTAGAATGAAGCTCCCCGGGCTAATCTTTGGAAGAAGTTTATCCTGAGCGGATTCGACCTTACTCACTATTAAAGCTTGTCGAAGGACTCAGGACAGGCGCCCGGGGTTTCTCTGCTGTTTAAAGCGAAATTCCTCCGAAGCAGTCACCCTCTTTGTGCAACGATACCTTCCCGTTCACCCTGTGCATTCATCCCCAGGCTTAACAGATTGATTTGACCCAATCTGTTTAGTCCGGGGAGTATTCATTTTTAGATAAGTATTTGTTTGTCTATTGTTCAATTGTCTATTGCTCAATTGTTCTCGTTTGCCTTCGTAAGCTTTAGCTCCTAAACGCATCTACCGCGGAATTTTTCTTCTTTTCATTGAGCCTCGCACGAACTTGTTGTATAATTGCTGAGAATTGATCATTCGCTATATACGGGCTTGAGAGCCGGTTTTGCGCAGCGGGAACATTGATCCGGCGTTATATTACCCGGCTGTCGGGCTTAAAGGGGGGATTATGATGAAAAAGCTGGCGTTGACGTTGTTTCTTTGTGCCTGTCTATCTTCTTCCGCCGCGGCCGCGGCAAAGAATTCTATTAAAGTCAAGGGGTCGGATACTATGGTCAATTTGGCGCAGTCCTGGGCCGAGAAATATATGGAGGTAAAGCCGGAGATATTTCTAGCTGTGACCGGCGGAGGCTCCGGTACCGGCTTTTCCAGCCTGATCAGCGGCACTTGCGATATTTCTATGAGTTCACGGGAGATCAAGGCAAAAGAGATCGCCCTTGCCGGACAAAAAGGTATAGCGCCTTATGAGACAAAAGTGGCTTTGGACGGCCTGGCTGTGGTCGTCAATCAAAAAAACCCGGTGAATAAGCTGACGCTGGAGCAATTGGCGCGGATCTTTACCGGCGAGATATCCAATTGGAAGGAACTCGGCGGTCCGGATGATAGAATAGTGGTGCTTTCGCGTGAGGTGAACTCCGGGACGCACGTTTATTTCAAGGAACATGTTTTAAGGCGCGGTAATCCCCAGGGCAAGGAGGAGTTCACCGCTTCCGCCCTGCTTTTGTCTTCTTCCCAGGCGATCGCGGATGAAATAGCCCAGAATCCCGGAGCGATAGGTTATTACGGTATGGGGTATATTTCCGCGAAGCAGAAACCGGTCTTGGTGGCCAGGGACGCCAAGTCCGAGTATGAAGCGCCGACGATCGAGAACGTCATCAGCGGTAAGTATCCGATATCGCGGCCGTTGTTCTTTTACCTCAACGGCAAACCCCAGGGGATAACCAGGGATTTCGTGGATTATTGCCTCTCCAAAGAGGGGCAGGATATCGTTTTGAAAACAGATTTTGTCCCGGTCAACAGATAATTCCCGTGCGTAAATTCAAAGAATTCATTATTGAGAAACTGATACTGTTTTGCGGGCTGGCGTCCATTTTCTTCGTTGTTCTTATCTTCCTGTTCCTGCTTAAAGAAGGCCTGGCGGTCTTCAAGACGGTGGCCCCGCTTAAATTCCTCTTCGGGAAAAGCTGGTATCCCATTTCCGACCCTCCGCAGTTGGGTATTCTGCCGCTGATACTCGGTTCTTTATTGGTCACCCTCGGCGCGGCGTTGATCTCTATTCCTATCGGGGTGGCGTGCGCGGTCTATATCGCGGAAGTCGCCCCCCAAAAAATAAAGGAAGTCTTGAAAAGCGGCATAGAATTGCTGGCCGCCATCCCGAGCGTGGTCCTGGGTT
>JBAZGW010000122.1:0-3304 GCA_041652635.1 Candidatus Omnitrophota bacterium
TGCCTACCGCCCCTTCCCCGGAAAACGCGAACACTTCCTCCGCGGTAATATCCACGCCGATGGCATTGAGATTACTCACCATCCGCAACACTCTGACGCGCCGGTTCTCTTTGGACCTTTTAAGCTCCTTGAGCAGTTTACGATGCGCGGGGTCAAACAAATACCCGAGGATATGCACCTCATTGCCTTCATATCCGGCAGTCAGTTCTATCCCGGTGATCACTTCCACCCCTAAAGCGGACCCCGCCTCTCTCGCCGGTTCATACCCGTCTACTGTATCGTGGTCGGTGATCGCCAGCGCGGAGATATTCTTCGCCGCCGCGAGCTTGACCACCTCCTCGGGAGAAGAAGTTCCGTCGGAAAAAAATGTGTGTACGTGCAGGTCGGCGGGCATTGCTGTGGTAAAATCCTTTCTTGATAATCAGGTAACGGCCCGGTAACTTGACAAAGTCATAGTGTTCGTATCGGTTTCCGGGCTATGGTCACGTCAGAAAACCGTAACCTCCCGTCACTGGGACTTTTTGCCGGACTTCGCTTGACGACTGACGAAACGTCCGCCATTGGAACTTGGCGAGAATTAGGAGAATAAAAATAGAGCATCGTAACCGGACGTCATTGATGCTTTAACGAGACTGCGTAACCTAAGAAGATATTTAATACAAGGCATTCTGGATTTCTACGCTGCGATTTAAAATATTCACTCCTGGGGTTTAATTTTATCAAGGATGCCGTTGACGAACTTGGCCGCTTCCTGTCCGGAATATTTCTTTGCCAGTTCAATAGCTTCGTTTATCGCGACTTTAGGCGGGATATCCGGCCTGAAGAGCAATTCATAACTCGCCAGTCGCAGAATATTCCTGTCGATCAAGGCCATGCGGTCCGGTTCCCAATTAAGGGCATAGCCGGCGATCTTGGAATCTATCGATTCCATATTCTCGGACACCCCGCGCGCGAGTTCCACGGAGAAATCCCTGATCTCCCGCGGCACGAGGCCGCGTTCATCATCATGCCAAAAGTTCTCCATAGCGGTGCTGAAATCATCGTGGGTAACGCTAATAAGATACAGCAACTGCATTGCTAATTCCCTGGACTGGGTGCGTTTACGCATCGGTCTCCCCTCTAAACCTGCTTGTAAAGATTCACCATCTCTATGGCGCAAAGCGCGGCATCTCCGCCCTTATTACCGTCCTTTGTGCCGGCGCGTTCTATTGCCTGCTCTATGGTATCGGCGGTGATCACCCCGAAGATCACCGGGATACCGGCGTTAAACGAAACCTGCGCGACCCCCTTGGCGACCTCGGAAGAAACATATTCGAAATGCGGCGTGGCCCCCCTGATCACCGCTCCCAGACAGATCAAAGCGTCATAAGCGGCGTTCTTGGCCAATTTTTGCGCCGCGGAGGGGATTTCAAAAGCTCCGGGAACGCGCACCAGCGTAATATCCTCCTGCCCTGCTCCGTGCCTTACGAGCATATCCACGCACCCGGCAATTAGTTCCTTAGCGATAAAATCGTTGAACCGCGCGGCCACCACGCAGAACTTCCTGCCCTTAGCGATCAAATCTCCTTCGATAACCTTTACCATAGGGAATCCCCCCTTCTCTTTTACAGGCTGAGTTTATGCCCCAGCTTTTCTTTTTTTGTTTTCAGATACTTATAATTGGCGGGGTTCGCTTCCATTTCCAGAGGGAGCCGTTCGGTAATGCTCAACCCGTATCCCTGCAGCCCGATGATCTTGCGCGGATTATTCGTCAAAAGCCGGATATTCTTAATGCCCAAATCGGAAAGTATCTGGGCACCTATGCCGTAATCGCGCAGGTCCGCTTTATAACCGAGAGCCTCATTGGCCTGCACGGTATCCATTCCCTTATCCTGCAGGCTGTAGGCGCGGATCTTATCCGCCAGTCCTATTCCGCGTCCTTCCTGATTAAGATAAAGCACCGCACCGCGGCCCTGTCCGGAGATCATATCCATCGCTTTCTTCAACTGCCTGCCGCAATCGCAGCGCAGGGAACCGAAAACATCACCTGTAAGGCATTCGGAATGCACCCTGACCATCACCGGCTCGTCCCCGCGCATGTCCCCGCAGACCAACGCGACATGCACCGTTCCGTTGAGCATATCACGGTAAACGATCATCTTGTAATTGCCGTGCTCGGTAGGCAAATCCGTCTCGCTCAGGCGTTCGACCAGTTTCTCGGAGCGGCGGCGGTATTCGATCAGATCGGCGATCGAACAGATCTTAAGTTTATGTTCCGCCGCGAATTCCAAAAGCTGCGGCAGCCTGGCCATGGTGCCGTCCGGGTTCATTATCTCGCAGATCACCCCCGCCGGATAAAGGCCGCAAAGAGTCATCAGATCTACCGCGGCTTCCGTATGTCCAGCCCGCACCAAAACTCCGCCATTTACCGCTTTCAAAGGAAAGATATGCCCCGGCCTGACCAGATCCTCCGGAGAACTACGCGGATCGGTCAATACTTCGATCGCGCGCGCGCGGTCATACGCGGATATACCGGTGGTCACGCCATTGGCGGCGTCCACGGAAACCATCCAGGCGGTTGCGAAAGGATCGCGCTTGGCCCCGTCCCCTTTATACATCGGTTCCAACTTCAATTCTTCCAGCCGCCGAGCTTCCATCGGCACGCAGATCAATCCCCTGCCGAACGCGGCCATAAAGTTGATGCCTTCCGGTCCGGCAAAAGAGGCGGCCATCAACAAATCGCCTTCATTCTCGCGCGATTCATCATCCACCACAATAACCATACGGCCATGGCTTAAGTCTTCGATAATCTCCGTGATATTATTCAACATTTTAACCCCTTAAATTCAGCACCTATACCGCTAACGGCTAAGATAACCAACAGGCCCCGCCTATCTTTCCTCTCCTATTTGATGGAGATGACTAAGACGGAATGATGAGATCAGAAAACATGAAGAATGAAAGACGAAGAATATGGCACTTATCGTCCTTCGTGCTTCATCCCTCGCAACCTTTTCTAATAAGTTAGAGACATTTTGCCGAATGCCTATTGCGAATTCCTGGTTAGAAAAAATAAAAGCCCGAAGAACGAACTTCTTCGGGCACAGTCATTCACAACTGTAATCTTCTTTCATCTGGACTTTATGCGGATTGTTCTCTCCGGGCCTTTTATCAGGTCAGAAAAACAACACCACACGCCGCTTTCGCGGCACCATCGGCCCTGGACTTAAACCAGGTCTGCTTCAACACCGGATACCATACTGTAACTTAACCTAGTGAAAGGTTAACTATCAGTCCGTGCTTATACTTTGCCCATATTGTAACG
>JBAZGW010000123.1:0-3233 GCA_041652635.1 Candidatus Omnitrophota bacterium
AAGCGCGCCTGCGCCGGTACTCTCTCTTCATCTCCGCCACCGAATCGCTGCCTGTCTGTAAAGCCTCGCAGGCATCCATCTGGGACATGATCGGCGCGCAAAGCATCATATATTGGTGTATCTTGGTCATCGCGGCGATAACTTCTTTAGTCCCGCAAGCATAGCCCACACGCCAGCCGGTCATAGCGTAACTCTTGGAGAATCCGTTCAGCAAAAGCGTGTTCTCCTTCGCTCCCGGCAGGGAAGCGAACGCGGTATGTTCAAAGTCGTAAGTAAGATCGGCATAAATCTCGTCGCTGATACACATCACTTTATGCTTAAGCAATATCCTGTTCAATTCTTTCAACTCCCGCAGGGTGTAAGAAACCCCAGTGGGATTACAGGGATAATTCAATAGGAGCGCTTTCGCCGGCACGGACAAAGCCGATTCCAGCACTCGCGGGGTGAGTTTAAAACCGTCGCCTGATGTATCCAGGCACACAGCGGTCCCGCCGGCCAGTTCAGCCAGGGGAGCGTAACATACGTATGCCGGAGTCGGAACCAGTATTCTATCCCCGGGATTAACTATGGCGCGCAGCGCCAAGTCCACGCCCTGGCTAACACCCACAGTAACAAGTATCTGATCGTCATGCGGATAGAACAGTTCGTATCTTTTTTTAAGGTATTGCTGCAGCCCCATGCGCAGTTTTACCAGTCCTTTATTGGAAGTATAAGAAGTTGATCCGCTTTCCAGGGAATAAATACCGGCTTCTCTTATCTGCCAGGGAGTAACGAAATCCGGCTCGCCGACCCCTAAGGAAATAACATCTTTCATTCCCAGGACCAGGTCGAAAAATACCCTGATACCGGAAGGCTGCATATCCTCTACTTTTTTTGACAATTGCCGGCTTTTGCCGCGTTTATCTGGCACTTTTGCTCCTTTTAACCCGGATTTTGCATTAGGATTTGAGGGAAATGGCCTAAATCTTTGACAGAATAAGGTCTGCGAGTAAAATCCCCGCGGACGTACTCAATGCAGTACGTTGAGGACGATTTCCTTCGACTCACTATTATTCGCTCAGGATGGTGAACATAGCCCGCCTTCGGCGGGCGAAGTTGAACCATTGTAAGCAGAACGCGATTATGGCAATGAGTTAGAGACATTTTACCGAATTCCTATTGTAAATTACGGGTTTAACAAAAGAACGGATCTCCCGGGCTTCAAAACCGGCGATCTGTGTTTGAACTATCAATACGATATGGCAATACGTTCGTTCTCTTCCACCCGCTTGAGGACCATACCGTCTTCCTTATATTTCTTTAAGAGGAAATGCGTTACCACGCCGCGGACGTTCTCCATCGGGGCGAGTTTCTCGGAAATGAACTTTGAGACGGTATGCAGATCCCTGCCTTCAACGATCAGCAGCAGATCATAGGTGCCGGAGATCAAATAGCAGCTGCTGACCTCCGGAAAAGAATAGATCCTCTCCGCTATTTTATCGAAACCCAGATCCTTCTGCGGGGTAATATTCACTTCAATGAGCGCGCGCACTCCGGAATTATTGTATTTTACCATCTCCTTGTTGATCACTGCTTTATAACTCAGGATGATCCCGTCTTTTTCGTATTTATTGATGGCCTTACGCACGGCTTCGGGTTTTTTACGCAGCATCCTGGAAATTTCTTCCGCGGTCGCCCTTCCGTTCTTTTCAAGTATCTCGAGTATCTCATCCATAACGCACCTCTTTCCTGAATTGGTTATCCTGCCGGCCCAAGATCCCGGCCTTTAGCTTCGCAGGGCTGAACACCGGAAGAATCGGCTCACACAATATACTGCGGAACTTCCTTTTACCGGCGTTTACTCACGAAAGGAGGAATGAAGATCCCGGCCGGAGTTCTTTTATGCTCCGACAGCCGCCGCATTTTCTTAATGCGGGACGCGGCTTCAGCGCGGCAATCCGGTCTTTCCCCCTCCGCCGCGGCCAGCACCGCGTCGATCTCCCCGTAAGTCACTCCCATTTCCGCTTCATCGGTTTGTCCTGGCCAAAGTCCGGCGCTGGGAGGCTTATCTATAATGCGCTGCGGTACTCCCAATTCTACGGCCAGGGAGCGCACCCGGCATTTTAACAGCCCGCCGATGGGAAGAATATCGGCCGCGCCGTCGCCGTATTTAGTGAAATAACCGGTCATTATCTCGGAACGGTTGCTTGTCCCGCAGACTAAATAATTCAGGCGGTTGGCGTAATAATAAAACGCGGACATCCTCAATCTGGATTTTAGATTGGCTTCCGCTGTCCTTTTCCGGCAATTCTCCGTTCCGGCACCGGAAGGAAGAACCATCTTTTTCAGCCAGCAGTCATAAATATCGGAAAGATCGACCGTCACCGACGGCAGACGGAACTTGGCGGCTATCAAGCCGGCGTCTTCCGTATCCTGCCGGCAGCTGTGCACCGGTAAAATCAATGCCAGGACATTAGCGCCGCCCAGCGAAGACTTCAGCAGCGCGGCGACAACCGAAGAATCCAGCCCTCCGCTTAATCCCACAAGCGCGCCTTTTGCGCCAGCGTTCTTGATCTGCCGTTGTATCCAGCGTTCAATGGCTGCTTTCATCGTTTATAATTCATATATTATAACATCCGCTATTTATAAGGTCAACCCCGGAAACATTCCGCCCGGCGCCGCAGGGATCACCTTCCGGCCGTTCCGCCGCAAGACCTCACGCATACCCCGCAAATATATTGCTCTGCCAGCCTGGCCCTGTAGAATTCCTTGAGTTTCTCAAAACACTTCAGATGATCGAAATCCGCCGGGGACTCTTTTATAGCCCCTGCCGGACAACGCGCTACGCATGCGCGGCAGGTCCCGCAATCTTCTTTACAGGGAGAATCCGCCGGTAAAGGCATATCGGTAAGCACCGTGGACAGCCTTACCCTGCTACCGAACTTTTTTGTGACCAGCAGGTTATTCCTGCCTATCCAGCCCAGTCCGGCCAAAACCCCCAGCTTCTTATGCGAGAGATGCGCCCGCTGGTTTTCCCAATCTAAGATTATGGAGGCGGGTATAGGCAGGGCCTGAAAACCTTTTCTCTGGATGAAATTCGCTATTTTCAGCGTTAGCTGGTCCAGCGACGCATTCACTGTGCGGTAATGATGAAAATAAAGCCGCGTAGGACAAACAGTTATTTCATCCAGGACGCTTGCTGAAAGCCTCAAGCCCAAACAAACTGCCTTATCCAGCTTAACCAGAACCTTTTC
>JBAZGW010000124.1:0-2153 GCA_041652635.1 Candidatus Omnitrophota bacterium
GAAGTCTTCGTGCGCCTTTACGAAAAAGGCCTTATCTACCGCGGCGAATATATCATCAACTGGTGCCCCAGGTGCCAGACCGCGCTCGCCGACGAAGAAGCGCCCCACCGCGAACTGGACGCGCATCTCTATTACCTTAAATATCCGCTAAAGGACGATCCGTCGGAATTCGTGGTCGTCGCCACTACCCGGCCGGAAACTATGCTTGGAGATACGGCGGTGGCGGTTAATCCCAAAGACAGGCGTTACAAAAAACTTATCGGCAGAAGCCTGCTTCTGCCTTTGGCACAGAGAGAGATAAAGATCATCGCCGACCCGGAGGTGGACGTCAAGTTCGGCACCGGAGCGGTGAAGGTCACCCCTGCGCACGATCCAAACGATTACCGTATGGGAAAAAAGCATGATCTTCAATTCATCAATGTGATGCATCCCGACGCGAAAATGAACGAGTTGGCCGGGGAATACAGCGGTATGGACAGGTTTGAGGCCAGGGAAGTGATCATCGAGGATATGAAAGAGAAAGGCCTGCTGGAGAAGATCGAGCCGCATAAACTTTCCGCAGGGCATTGCTACCGCTGCCATACCATTATTGAACCGTATCTCTCAAAACAGTGGTTCGTAAAGATGCAGCCGTTGGCCAAGCCGGCGATCGAGGCGGTCAAAAAGGGCAGGATCAAGTTTTATCCGAAGCGCTGGACCAAGGTTTATCTGAACTGGATGGAGAATATTCAGGACTGGTGTATTTCCCGCCAGATCTGGTGGGGGCACCGCCTGCCGGTGTATTACTGCGATAGCTGCGTTAAACAACAAGAACAGTCCAGAGTCGATACTCCACGGTCCATAGATAGAAAAAAAGAGAATGCGGGGATCATCGTATCCGGGACTAAACCGGAAAAGTGCCCTGTCTGCGGCAATACACAGTTGAGACAGGATGAAGACGTGCTGGATACCTGGTTCTCTTCCTGGCTTTGGCCGTTCGCCACTTTCGGCTGGCCGTTTGGACAAGAACAGTCCATAGAAAAAAAGAATGAGTTGAAATATTTTTATCCGACCAGCGCGCTGGTCACCGCCTCGGAGATCATCTTTTTCTGGGTGGCGCGCATGATCATGGCTGGTTTTGAGTTTATGGGGGATATCCCTTTTAAAGATGTCTATATCCACGGCACAGTGAGGGACAAGGACGGCAGGAAGATGTCCAAATCGCTGGGCAACAGCATCGACCCGCTGGAGATCATCGCGCAGTACGGCACCGACGCCCTGCGTTTCAGCCTGATCTCTATTACCGCCCAAGGGCAGGATGTTTATCTCTCAAAGGAGAGGTTCGAACAGGGCAGGAATTTCGCAAATAAGATCTGGAACGCCTCGCGTTTCGTGATGATGAACTTCGACGGTAAGACCGGGGCCGCTGACGCCGCCGGGATACACGCGGAAAAGAAATTGAGCGTGGTAAATCGCTGGATATTGAGCAGGCTGGCCGTGACCTTGAAAAAAGCCGATGCCTCCATCGGAGCCTTCCGTTTCAACGAAGCCGCCAATCTGCTTTATTCTTTTTTCTGGAAAGAGTACTGCGACTGGTACCTGGAGATCATCAAACTGGAGATCAAAGAGCCGCAGAACCAGGCGGTGATGCTGCGCGTGCTGGAGAATTTCCTGGCCGCGATACATCCGTTTATGCCTTTTATCAGCGAGGAGCTCTGGCAGAAGCTCCCCCATCAAGGGGATTCGATAATGACGCGCGCCTGGCCCGAACACGCCATACTGCGGCAGGACAGGAAGGCCGAGACTTTTATGGAAGATATCTTTGCCGTGATCGCGGGGGTGCGCAACATCCGTCAGGAACTGGATATACTTCCGCAGAAAGAAGTGCCTGTAGTGCTGGCTGTCTCTTCGGCCGCCGAAGAAAAAGCGGTAAAAGGGCTTTCCGCGGTGATCAAACATCTGGCTAAGATCTCCGAACTCCGGGTAGAGACCGGGTATCGTCATCAGCCTTCTTCGGTGGCGTCGGTGGCCGGCGGTATGCACGTGAGCGTGCTTCTTGAGGGGATCGTGGATATCTCCGCCGAGAAGAAGAAACTGCGTGAAAAGATGGAGAAAACTTCCGGGGCGATCCGCGGCAAGGAAGCGATGCTTTCAAAAGAGGAATTTGTCAATAA
>JBAZGW010000124.1:2163-3197 GCA_041652635.1 Candidatus Omnitrophota bacterium
AAAGCTCCTAAGGAAATAGTGGACAAGGAAAAGGCCAGGCTTCTGGAACTTAAAGAAACTCTGGAAAGGTACAGCGGCATATATGAAGAATTGCAAAAATGAAGTCGCATATCGCCTGATAGTCTCGCAGGCATTGAAAGAAGATATCGGCAGCGGGGATATCACCACGGATTTCTTCGTCCCCGGGAACGCTTCCGCCGAAGCGGCGATAATCGCCGGGCAGGATATGGTGGTCTGCGGGCTGGAGATCGCCGCCGAGGTCTTCCGGAAGGTGGACGCGAAGGTGGTCTTTAAGCAACTGCGGAAAGAAGGCGGAAAAGTCGGCCGCGGCGCCGAACTGGCGCGGATAAGCGGCAAGGCGCGTTCTTTATTGATCGCCGAGCGCACGGCGATCAATTTCATCGGGATGCTTTCCGGTATCGCCACCCAGGCGCGCGTTTATGTAGACAGGGTTAAACCTTATCCGGTCAGGGTCGTGGATACGCGTAAGACTTTTCCCGGCCTGCGGGCGTTGCAGAAATACGCCGTGCGTTCCGGTGGGGCGGACAATCATCGCAGCAGCCTGGACGAGATGGTGCTGGTCAAGGATAACCATCTGGCGGCCTGTTCCGCGGGAGAGAGGACGCAGTGCCTGGCCGGCGCATTCTCGGCGGTAAGAAAAAAGTTTTCCCCGCGGCATATGAAGATCGAGGTGGAAGTGGAGAACCTGTCGGACTTCAGGATGGTGCTTGCGCTTAAACCGGATATCATTATGCTGGATAATATGCAGCCCGGGGAGATACGGAAAGCGGTGCGTCTGCGTGATCTTGCCGGGCGCCGGCCGCTGCTGGAGGTTTCCGGAGGTATCACCCTTTCCAATATCCGCGCTTACGCCGCCGCCGGGGCGGATATCATTTCCGTCGGAGCGCTCACCCACAGCGTGAAGTCGGCGGACATCAGTATGGAGTTCATCCCGGCATCCGGCAAAGGCAGGTAAGATGCCCTTATTCAAGCTGGTTTCTTCCTACCGGCCTCGCGGCGACCAGCCGCAGGCG
>JBAZGW010000125.1:0-3174 GCA_041652635.1 Candidatus Omnitrophota bacterium
GCCCCCCAAAAAATAAAGGAAGTCTTGAAAAGCGGCATAGAATTGCTGGCCGCTATCCCGAGCGTGGTCCTGGGTTTTATCGGAATGGTGACACTGGTGCCGTGGGTCAAGAATATTTTTCATCTTCCTACCGGGCTGACCGCCCTTTCCGGATCGGTGATGCTGGCTTTTATGGCAATGCCCACGATAGTTTCCATCGCGGAAGACGCCTTGTATTCCGTGCCTAAATCATATAAGGAAGGCGCGCTGGCGCTGGGAGCCACGCATTGGCAGGCGATACACAGGGTTATTCTGCCCGCCGCTTCTTCCGGGATCATGGCGGCGGTGATGTTGGGGATCGGCAGGGTCATCGGCGAGACCATGGCGGTGATGATGATCACCGGGAACGCCGCGGTAATGCCTAATTCGATCCTTCAGCCGGTCAGGACCCTTACGGCCACGATCGCCGCCGAAATGGGGGAAGCCGTGGTCGGCAGCGAACATTATTTCGCCCTTTTCGCGATAGGGATCGTATTGTTCGTGATCAGCTTCATAGTCAACGTGGGCGCGGACCTGTTTTTACATAATAAAAAACAATGAAAAATAATCCAGTTTCCGATTGTACGGTTAACGCGGTGCCCAAGCTTAAAAAGAGGGCGAGGGACCCGGTATTGACGCAGAAGGTGGCTTTCGCCCTGCTTTTTCTTGCCACCCTGTTGATCATCGTGCCGGTGGGATTGATCATCGTGATCATCGTCCAGAAAGGACTGCCCGGCATAAGCTGGCAGTTCCTTACCGATATCCCCAGGCAGGGGATGCGCAGCGGCGGGATCTTTCCGGCGATACTGGGGACGGTCTATCTGGTGGTGGGGGCGATAATCTTCGCGTTGCCTATCGGACTGCTTTCCGCAATTTATTTAAGCGAATATGCCAGAGGGAATTTTCTTACCCGGCTGATCAAACTGGCGATAGTCAACCTTGCCGGAGTGCCTTCGGTGGTCTACGGACTTTTCGGCCTGGCGCTGTTCGTCACATTCTTCAAGTTCGGCGCTTCCATTTTATCGGGAGCGTTGACATTGGGAATAATGATACTGCCGATCATCATTACCGCGTCCCTGGAAGCCCTGGAGAGCGTGCCGCATTCTTTCCGCGAAGCCAGCCGTTCCCTGGGCGCCAGCAAGTGGCAGACGATAAGATACGTTGTTTTGCCTAACGCCATTTCCGGGATCATCACCGGTACTATCCTCGGTCTGGGCAGGGCCGCTGGAGAGACGGCGCCGATATTGTTCACCGTCGCCGCGTTTTATCTTCCGCAGCTTCCCGGTTCCATCTTCGACCAGGTTATGGCGTTGCCTTATCACCTTTACGTGATCTCCACCCAGGTCCCGAATGTCGATGAAAAGATCAGGTACGGGACGGCGTTGGTGCTTTTGACTATGGTGTTGTTTATGAATCTGGCCGCGGTGGTCATCCGTTGCCGTTTCAGAAGGAAAAAGAAATGGTAGAGTTTGTCGTTAAAGACCTGAATATCTGGTTCGGTCCCATACACGCGATGAAGAATGTGAATATGGATATCGATTCCAGGCAGATATTGAGCGTGATCGGCCCGGCCAACAGCGGCAAGACCACCTTCCTGCGTATGCTTAACCGGCTTAATGAATTGAACGATAACTTTCGGATGAAAGGGGAAGTTCTGTTCGCCGGCGAGAATATCAGCGATATGGATCCGGAAATAGTAAGGAAAAAGATCGGTATGGTTTTCGCCCTGCCGCTGCCTTTGCCGATGTCCATATTCGATAACGTCGCTTATGGGGTGAAGGTCTCCGGGGTCGGGAGCAGAAAACGCCAGGCGGAGGCGGTGGAGAAGGCTCTGCGCCGGGCGTATCTATGGGACGAGGTCAAGGACAGGCTGGAGACTTCCGCGTTCAAGCTTTCCGGCGGCCAGCAGCAGCGCCTTTGTATCGCCAGGACACTGGCTGTGGAGCCGAGCGTGATCCTTTTCGACGAACCTTGTTCCGGGCTGGACCCGATCTCCACTGCTAAGGTGGAGGAAGCTATGCTGGTGCTTAAGAAAGATTACACGATCATCCTGGTCACGAACAACGTCAAGCAGGCCGCGCGCGTGGGGGACAAAACCGCTTTTTTTCTATCCAGCGAACTTATAGAAATAGATAATACCGACAGGATATTCACGGCGCCGAAAGATAAGCGCACCGACGATTATATGAGGGGGAAATTTGGATAACCCGGCGATTCTGGTTAACGGCCTTAATTTATGGTACGGCGAATTTCAGGCTTTGAAGGGGATAAACGCCGCTTTTCGCGAAAAAGTGATCACTTCCATTATCGGCCCTTCGGGATGCGGTAAATCCACGCTTTTGCGCGTCTTCAACCGTATGAACGACCTGGCTGAAGGCGTGCGTTCTTCGGGAGAGATCATTATTGACGGGATCAATATACTCGAGAAAGACGCCGACCTGGTGGCATTGCGCAAAAAAGTGGGTATGGTTTTTCAACGTCCCAATCCTTTCCCTCTTTCTATTTATGAGAATATAATCTTCGGGGCGCGTATCCACCTGGAAGCGAAAAAGAGAGACCTGGACAGTATCGTCGAACATAGCCTGCGCGCGGTGCTGTTGTGGGATGAGCTGAAGGACAGGCTGAACCGTTCGGCCTTGGGGCTTTCCCTGGAGCAGAAACAACGGTTGTGTATCGCGCGCCTGCTGGCGGTCAAACCGGAGATCCTGTTGATGGATGAGCCGTGTTCAGCCCTGGATCCGCAGGCCACCCAGCGCATAGAGGAGTTGATGCGCGAATTGAAGCGCGATTACACCATCGTGATCGTCACGCATAATATGCAGCAGGCGGCGCGCATTTCGGATGATACGGGATTCATACTTCTGGGGGAACTGGTAGAGTTCGGCAGGACGGAATCGATATTCACCAAACCGTCTGACCGGCGCACTGAAGATTACATAACCGGCAGGTATGGATAACCCGAAGGGTGATCCGGGATAAGAAATATGAATATTATAGGGCAATTCCGGGATAATACACGTTTGAAAGAGAGGTAATGATGGAAAGGCATTTTGACGAGGAGTTGGGGAATCTGCGTAAAGAACTGCTTAGGATGGCGGCTATGGCCCAGGATGCTATCTTTAATTCGATCGAGGCGTTGAAAAACCGCGATAAAAA
>JBAZGW010000126.1:0-3116 GCA_041652635.1 Candidatus Omnitrophota bacterium
GGGAATGATCAACGCATTGAAATACGCGCAACGTTTCTAATGACAATATGTTACAATAAGATAGCTTTTGGAAAGTAAGCACAAAGAAAATAAATTTTAACAAAGTACTGTTCTAATTTCAAGGTTTTAGTTCAAAAGTATTTGATTGGAAAAGGATATTTATGTCGCCCAAAACAGAAATATCAACAAAAATAAAACAGCATTCCAACGACCTGAAGAATTATGGGGTGAGGAAGGTCGGTCTTTTTGGGTCTTTTGCGCGTTCAGGACAACACCCGAAGAGCGATATAGATATTCTCGTTGAATTCAATAAAGGCGATAAGACATTCGATAATTATATGGATCTTAAATTCTTCCTGGAGAAATTGTTTCATCGCAAAATAGATTTGGTAATTAAGGATGCTTTGAAAGCGCAAATCAGGAATAAAGTTCTTTCTGAAGTGAAATATGCGTAATTATAAATTATATCTTGATGATATATCTGAAGCGATAAAAGGTTTTAACTTAGATCCAGAATAAAGAATGAAACCACGTAAGACAGCCTGTATTATCCTTGCCGCCGGAAAAAGCACGCGTATGCGTTCCAGCCTGCCGAAGGTTTTGCATCCTTTGTGCGGGAGGCCGATGCTGCAATATGTTCTGGATCAGGCTTCGGAATTGAAGGCTGAAGGCTGCGTTGCCGTCCTGGGGTATAAACACGAGGATGTCGCCGCCGGCCTGCCTGAAAAGGTCAAGGTCGCGGTGCAGAAGGATATCAACGGCACAGCTTCCGCGGTGTCGCAGGCGTTGGCCCTGCTGAAAGATTTTCGCGGGGACGCGATCGTTCTTTACGGCGATATGCCGCTGTTGAGAGCGGATACGCTGAAAAAATTGCTCGCGGAACACCGCAGAGGCGGTTTTGCCGCCACGGTATTGACCGCCGGAGTGGAAGACGCCGCCGAATACGGCAGGATCGTCAGGGACGAGTTCTCCGCGATCAGCGGGATCGTCGAGGCCGCTGAGGCGGACGGCTATCAGAAAGAGATCAAGGAGATCAACACAGGCATTGTCTGTTTCGACAAGGAGAGCCTGTCCGCGGGCCTGAAGAAGGTAAAGCCGCGTAACCGCAAGAAGGAATATTATCTTACCGATTGCATAGGTATCTTGTATGCTATGGGGAAGGCGATCGGCGGGGTGCGGGTGAAAGATACCCGCGAGGCGATGGGAGTGAATTCCCGCGTTGAGCTCGCGGCCGCGAATCGCATAATGCAGGCGCGTTTGAATGAAGATTATATGAAGCGGGGCGTGAGCCTTGTTTCTCCGGAAAACACCTTTATAAATTACGGCACCGGGATCGGCGAAGGCACCGTGATTTATCCCTTTACAGTGATAGAAAGGGATGTTAAAATCGGAAAAAATTGTTCTGTGGGGCCGTTCGCCCATTTACGGGAAGGCACCCGTTTGGCGGATAATGTCTGCGCCGGCAATTTTATCGAGATGGTCCGCGTTAGCGTGGGAGAAAACGTTTTTGTGAAACATTTTTCCTACCTGGGCGACACGCGCGTCGGGCGCGGCGCCAATATCGGCGCGGGCACGGTAACGGCTAATTTCGACGGCGTCAATAAGCATAACACGGTGATCGGGGAAAACGCGTTCATCGGTTCAGATACTATTTTAATAGCTCCCGCCAGGGTCGGCAAGGGCGCCAAGACCGGCGCGGGATCGGTGCTCACAAAGGGCCGCAGTGTTCCCGACGGGGGAGTGGTCGCGGGAGTGCCGGCGCGGGGTTTAAGCAAGGGAAAACGGTAAGTAGTCTGACGGGCGGTCATTTTATATATGATCCGGCGGTATCGGGGAGAAAAATATGAATAAACTGGCGGTGTTCACCGGCAACGCGCATCCGGAGTTGGCAAAGGATATCTGTGATTATCTCAAGATCGACCTTTCAGACGCCATGGTCGGCAGGTTCAGCGAAGGCGAAGTCAGGGTCAAAATAAATGATAATATCCGCGGTAAAGACGTTTTTATAGTTCAGCCGACGTGCCCGCCGGTGAATGAGAACTTGGTTGAGCTTTTGATAATGATCGACGCGCTCAAAAGGGCCTCCAGCAGCCGCATAACCGCGGTGATCCCGTATTTCGGTTACGCCAGGCAGGACAGGAAGGACCAGCCGCGGGTGCCGATAAGCGCCAAGTTGGTGGCTAACCTTCTGACTACCGCCGGAGCCAACAGGGTGCTTACTATGGACCTGCACGCCGGCCAGATCCAGGGATTTTTCGATATCCCGGTGGATCATTTGTTCGCCGTGGGTGTTTTTATCGATTATGTCCAAAACCTCGGGTTGAAGGACGTGGTGGTGGTTTCTCCGGATGTCGGCAGTATCAAGATGGCCAGGTCATACGCCAAGAGGCTGATGGCTTCGCTGGCGATCATAGATAAAAGGCGTATATCTCCCGATAAAGCCGAAGTTATGCACATTCTTGGAGAAGTGGAAGGCAAGAATGTCCTGATCGTCGACGACCTGGTCGCCACGGGGAGTTCGCTTTTCGAGGCGGTGGAAATATTGCATAAGCATAAAGCTAAAACGATCCGGGCGGGTATCACTCACGGAGTGCTTTCCGGGCCGGCTATGGAACGTTTGGATGCCTGCCGATGGCTTGAGGAACTGGTGATCACCGACAGTATCCCGGTCAGCGGAGAAAGAGCGCATCCGAGGTTAAGAACATTGTCAGTCGCGACTCTCTTGGGAGAGGCGATAAGAAGGATACATAACGAGGAGTCGGTAAGCTCTCTGTTCGATTAGAGTTTTTCCCGCGAGTTCGGGAGGTATCGCTTGGTTGCGGTGATACCCGGGAGCGCGGGGAAGGCCTTTACTCCGGGATTAAGCACAAGGAAGCGAGGTAATAGTAATGGAAAAAATGTTTCTTAATATTGAAGTGAGGGGTGAAACCGGCAGGAGCAAGGTCAAGGCGCTCCGCGAGAAAGGTTTTATTCCGGCGGTTATTTACGGCGAGGGCAAAGAGGGCCGTTCGGTGCAGGTTTCTAAGCGTCAGATCTTCGACCTGGTGCATAAACACAGGCTGGAGAACGCGCTTGTGACGTTGAAATTGGAGGGGGAAGCGGAAAGGCCTTGTTTG
>JBAZGW010000127.1:0-2965 GCA_041652635.1 Candidatus Omnitrophota bacterium
ATAATAATTCAGAAAAGAAATCCCGGGCGCCTGTCCTGAGCCCTTCGACAAGTTTTAATGGTGAGCAAAGTCGAATCCGCTCAGGATAAACTTCGCCGAAGGATTAGCCCGGGGAGTATTCATTTTAGATCCCAAAATCCAGCATCCAGAACCCAGTTTTCCGGCTCCATAAAACAATTTGACATACATTCTGTATGTGTTATATTAAAACAATAGTTCAACGGGGAAATACTCATAACAGGGACGATGGCGTTTGTGAGCCGGGGAACTATCCGCTCAGAAACGTTTTTTTTTAAAACAACTATGTGTAAATATATATTTATCACCGGCGGCGTGATTTCCAGCCTGGGCAAAGGGATTACCGCGGCCTCCATAGGCAAGATACTTGAGTCTCAAGGCCTGCGGGTGGCCTTGATGAAATTCGATCCCTATATAAATGTCGACCCGGGAACTATGAATCCCTATCAGCACGGCGAGGTGTACGTAACCGACGACGGAGCGGAGACGGATCTCGACTTGGGGCATTACGAACGTTTTACCTCCGCCAAGACAAGCAAGTTCAATAATGTTACTACCGGCCAGGTATATCACGCGGTTATTTCGCGAGAGCGCAAAGGCGATTACCTCGGCAGGACCATTCAGGTCATTCCGCATATTACCAACGAAATAAAGGACCGCATTAAGAAGGTCGCCGCTGTTTCCCGAGCGCAGGTGGTGCTTGTGGAAGTCGGAGGGACCGTCGGCGATATTGAAAGTCTGCCTTTTTTGGAGGCTGTGCGCCAGTTCAGGCTGGATGCCGGGCAGAATAACGTGCTTTACGCGCACCTTACCCTGGTGCCGTATATTAAAGCCGCGGGTGAGATGAAAACCAAGCCGACGCAGCATAGCGTGGGCACTTTGCGCGAGATAGGCATACAGCCCGATATCCTCATTTGCCGCAGTGAAAAAAGCCTTTCCGCGGAACTGAAAGAAAAAATTTCTCTTTTTTGCAGCGTTCCCCAGGAAGCGGTCATTGAAGCCAAAGACGTGGATTCTATTTATCAACTGCCGTTGACTTTTAAAGACCAGGCCCTGGACCGGCTGATATTGAAACATTTTGGATTGAAAGCCAGGCCTTCAACTTTGAAAGACTGGGAGAAAAGCGTGGTTGAGAAAGCGGTCTCCCCGCGGCATAAAACAAAGATAGCGGTCGTCGGCAAATATATCGGGCTCCAGGACGCGTATAAGTCCATTTATGAGGCTCTGGCGCATGCCGGTATTGCCAATGACAGTAAAGTGGAAGTGGAGAAGATAGATTCCGAAGATATAGAAAAAGAGGGCGCCGAACATTATCTGCGCCATGTTTCCGGTGTGCTGGTTCCCGGAGGCTTCGGTTCCCGCGGTATAGAAGGGAAGGTCAAGAGTATCGAATATGCCAGGCTTAACCGCGTACCTTTCTTCGGTATTTGCCTCGGGATGCAATGCGCGGTCATAGAGTTCGCCCGCAACGCTTGCGGCCTCAAGGCCGCCGATTCCAGCGAATTCGCCCCTAAGACCCAGGAGCCTGTTATTAGTCTGCTTAAAGAACAGGAAAGCGTGGAGGGGCTTGGGGGAACGATGCGCCTCGGGGCTTATCCCTGTAAGATATCTCCCAATACAAGGGCGCAGTGTTGTTACAGGAAGAGCCTGGTGGAAGAAAGACACCGCCACAGGTACGAATTCAACAATAAATACCGCCGTTTGATGGAGAAGAACGGTTTGGTCTTCTCCGGCATTTATCCGAGAAAAAACCTCGTCGAGATAGTGGAATTGCCGGGGCATCCTTTCTTTATGGCGGTGCAGTTTCATCCTGAATTCAAGTCCAAGCCGGACAAGGCCCATCCCATTTTTCGCGACTTCATCAGGTGCGCTTTAAAGATCAAGAGGTAATTATGCAGGCTGTTTTAGTCCTGGAAGACGGCAGCGTATTCCGGGGGAGATCATTCGGAGCGCAAGGTATCCGCTGCGGAGAGATTGTCTTCAATACCAGTATGTCCGGCTATCAGGAGATCATCACCGATCCTTCCTATAAAGGCCAGATAGTGACTATGACTTACCCTTTGATCGGCAATTACGGTATTAACGCAGAAGATGCCGAATCAGGCCGGCCTTTCGTGGAAGGATTCGTGGTGAAGGAATGCAGCAAGATCGCTAGCAATTGGCGGTCGGTCGGTTCTTTGCCGGACTATCTGCGCGATAACGGTATCCCGGCGATAGAGGGGGTGGACACCCGCGCCCTGACTTTGCGTATAAGAGAAGCGGGAGCGCTTAAGGCTGTGCTGGCCGCCGGTTCTTTATGCGATGATATTCCATCTTTGCTGGAGAAAGCGCGCTCTTGGAGCGGGCTGGTGGGCGTCGACTTGGTCAAGGAAGTGACCTGTCCGGCCGCTTACGACTGGAACGATAAGGGGAAATACAAGATAGCCGTCCTGGATTGCGGAGTGAAATATAATATCCTGCGGATACTTGCCGGTTTAAGCTGCAGAGTCAGGGTATTTCCCGCCCAGACATCCGCGGATGACCTTTTGGCCTGGAAGCCGGACGGGATTATGCTTTCCAACGGCCCCGGAGACCCTGCGGCCGTGACTTATGTGGTGGAGACCGTGCGAAAACTCGCCGTGGAAGCTAAAATCCCTATGTTCGGGATCTGCCTGGGCAATCAGATGCTCGGACTGGCTTTCGGCGGGAAGACTTATAAACTTAAATTCGGCCACCACGGAGCCAACCATCCCGTAAAAGATACCGGCAGCGGGCGGGTGGCGATCACCGTGCAAAACCACGGTTTTTGCGTGGATATGAAGTCGTTGAATGAAAAAGAACTGCAGGTGACCCATATAAATTTGAACGACGGCACGCATGAGGGGATGCGGCATAAGAAACTGCCGGTTTTTTCCGTGCAGTTCCATCCCGAGGCTTCGCCGGGCCCCCGCGACGCCGGTTATTTATT
>JBAZGW010000128.1:0-2950 GCA_041652635.1 Candidatus Omnitrophota bacterium
TGGGTTCTGGGTTCTGGGTTCTGCGGTTCTGCGGTTCTGCGGTTCTGCGGTTACATAAAAACTAACGCGGTTATGATGCCGGCAATGATAAATTCCAGCAAATTGAAGATAAACCAGCTAATCGCCAGTTGTAAAGGCAACGGATAAACCACATACTGTCCGAAAACGCCGATCAGGCTAAAAAAAAGCCCCATTAACAGGCCGTAACGTATTCCTTCCGCTATCCCCTTGTTTTCCCTGCCCTTGGTAAAAATATAAACAAAGAGAAAAGAAGTCATAAAATCCAGCACTATCATAATCCAGGCTTTCGCCTGAATATCCGGCCTCCAGAGCCCGCTGACCCGCTCATATAAATGCCTTAGAAAGAAACCGTGGATAAGCGCGTCCAGTAAAATGAACGACACGAATACCAGAAAAGTCCCCAAGAAGAGTTTCCGCATTTGTGCCTCCTTCTTTAAAAACTGATTCTGGGTGCTGGGTGCTAGGTTCTGGGAAGAACAAAAGATTGTCATTGCGATCCGCCTACGGCGGATAAGAGAACTTATTGAATTGAAAAAAGGCATAAAAAAACGGTTACGGCGCATTACCTGTTGTTATCCAGCTCCACCGTAACCGTCTTGAAAAGAAACTCTACACCTATCAGAAATATAACACAGCCCGTCGGTATTTTCAAGAGCGTGGCAAGAAAATTCACATATTTTTTATTCTTTTTTGTCACTAAGCAATAAAAGTTATCGCGTTCTTCTAACCATCTGCCGAACAATCAACTAAACACTTTTATAAACACCTACACGCAAAGAAAGATCAGCCTCTTTAGCTGATTTATTTGATCCGTTCGATTATCTCCGCGGAAATCTCGTATTTTCCGGCAGGAGATATCAGATAAAAACCACTTACTTTACTTTTCAACGCTTCCGTGAGCTCCAGGACGATCTTGATCCCTTCTTGCGCAGCCAAGATTTTATCCGCGATATCCATACGCTGCCTGGTCCGCAGAGGAACGCTCATTCCAGGGACCTCATTATGCAGGAACTCCGCGCTTCTTTTGCTAAGCAAAGGCAAAATACCGAAATAAACCGGTATTCCCAATTTCCCAGCTTCTTCAACGGTAAAGACCGCCTTTTGTATATCAAATACAGGCTGAGTAAGCACGAAATCAGCGCCCGCTTCGATCTTTCTCTTCAGCCTCTCCAACTGTCCGGAAATATTCTCGAAATTCGGATTGAACGCCACGCCTATACTGAGATCAAGCCCCAGTTCCCTGCGCATATTACTGATCAGGCCGACCAGTTTTATTGAATTCAGGTCAAAAACCGAAGAAGCTTCTGGATTGCTCCCCAAAGACGCGGGGTCGCCGGTTACCGCCAGGACCTTATCCAGGCCAAGAGCGCAGGCCCCCAACAGGTCAGACTGTAAACCGATAAGATTCCTGTCCCGGCAGGTATAATGGAATATGGTGTCCGCCAGCGCCTGCCTTTTCACCAGCCCGGCGGCGGCGATGGAACTCATACGCACCTGCGCCAGGGGATTTTCCGGCAAGCTGAACAATTTTGCCCCGCGCGATTTCAACATCAGGGCGGTATCTATCATTTTCTCGGCATCCGCGCCCTTAGGCGGCAATAATTCAACGATCAGTTTGACCTGCTTGTCAATGCCGTGTTGTTTCTCCCGCAACTTCATCGTCTGTAAACCCGGCCGCGCCTTTTCCCTTAGCGCCGGGGCGGCGCCTTTCAACAACCCGGAGGCCAGGCGGATATACTCAGGGGTAGTCCCGCAGCATCCTCCCACGATATTAGCCCCTGCCTCAGCCAGTTTCAACGCGTAAGAAGCGAAGTATTCAGCGGAATCAAAATACATTGTCCTGCCTTCTATCACCTGCGGATAACCGGCATTGGGCTGGGCGGAAATATATTTATCCGTCAATTGAGCCAGGCGTTTCACGGCCTCCAGCATAGCCGCCGGCCCCTGCCCGCAATTCGCTCCCAGGATATCCGCGCCTGCCGCCGACAAAACATCTACCGCCGAAGAGATGCTGTTCCCGAAACCGGTGCGCAGGCCCTGCGAAAAAACCATCTGGCAGATCACCGGGATCTGCGCGGCCTTCTTACAGGCTGAAAGCGCGATACGGATATGTTCCAGGTTAGAAAAAGTCTCCAGGATAAAACAATCCACTCCGCCCTCCGCTAAAGCCTCCGCCTGCAGCCTGTAGATATCGTAAACCTGGCTTTCCGAGAGCTCTCCGTCGGGAGCTGTCCTGCTCAGAGGGCCGATCGAACCGGCGACAAAAACATTCCCTCCTGCCGCTTCCGCGGCCAGTTGAGCGCCGGCCAGGTTAATTTTACGGGCGTCTTTTTCATATCCGAACGCGGCCAATTTGGCGGCATTCGCCCCGAAAGTATTAGTCTCGATGATATCCGCTCCGGCGGCTATATATTCTCTGTGCAGCCGGGAAACATGGCACGGATCGGAAATATTCAGGTATTCACAGAAAACTTCAGGGTTGATGCCGCGGCTGTAAAACATAGTCCCCGCGGCGCCGTCGCAGATCAACACCCGTTCTTTCAACACTTCAAGTAAAAGAGTATTTTTCATCGTAAAGGATATTCGTCCAGGCGGACAAAGCGTAGTCCGCGTTTTTTTAAGAGTTTGACTGCGTCCATCACGCCTTCCGCTGTCTCTTTTTCCGGATGGTTCATATGGGCGATTATTATATCACCAGCCCGCGCGGAAGCCAACGCGTCTTTTACCTGGCTTCGGGAATAAGTGGCGCCGCAATCTCCCAGAACGCTAAAACCGGCCGCCTGATAACCGAACTTTTCCACCAGGGCCACCGCCTTTTCGTCGTAATACGCCGTGCCGGAACGGTAAAAACGCGGCCTGCGCCCGGTAAGCCGCTCTATTTTCAACGCGTTGCCTTCCACCTCACTCCTCACTTCCGCCGGGTTAGCCG
>JBAZGW010000129.1:0-2949 GCA_041652635.1 Candidatus Omnitrophota bacterium
AGATGGCTTCGCTTGGCGCCCAGGTGATGCAGGCCAGGTCCATCGAAGTGGCCAAGAAATTCGACGTGCCTATACAAGTCCGTTCTTCTTTTTCAGACAAGCCGGGGACGATGATAATCAGGGAGGTAAAAGAGATGGAAGAGTTGATGGTCAGCGGCATAACTTTAAATAAGAATGAAGCCAAGGTAACGGTCTGCGGCCTGCAGGACCAGCCCGGTATCGCGGCAAAGATATTCAATCTGATGGCGGATAAATGCGTGAACGTGGATATGATCGTGCAGAACGTCAGCCATCTGCGCAAGACGGACATTTCGTTCACTGTCGGCAAGACAGATCTCTCCAAGGCGGTGAAACTCGCCAAAGAGGCCGCCGCCGGCGTCGGCGCCGGTGAAGTATTGCAGGACGATGATATCGCGCGCATCTCCGTGGTCGGCGTGGGTATGAAATCTCATCCCGGCGTGGCCGCGATGATGTTCGCCGCGCTCGCCGCCAACAAGATCAACATAGATATGATCTCCACATCGGATATCAGCATTTCCTGTATTATCAAGAAGAAATCCGCCGAGGAAGCGGTGCGCATACTGCACGATAAGTTCGGGCTGGGAAAGAAAAAATAAGGGGTCAATTATGAAAAACAGCGTGGCTGTCTACGATACCACCCTGCGGGACGGCTCCCAGGGGGAAGGAATTTCTTACACGGTTTCCGATAAGATCGCCATTGCCCTGGAACTGGATAAGGCCGGGATACATTACATTGAAGGCGGCTGGCCGGGCTCCAACCCGAAGGATATGGAATTCTTCCTGAAGATGTCTAAACGCAGGCTTTCCTGCGCGGAACTGGTGGCTTTCGGCTCCACCAGAAGGCCGGGTATCAAGGCGTCACAGGACGCCAACCTGAAGGCGTTCCTGAAAGCGAAGGTTTCCTGCGTCACTCTGTTCGGAAAAACCTGGGATTTGCACGTCAGGGATGTTTTGAAGACCACCCTGGAAGAAAACCTGCGTATGATCAAAGATTCGGTGTCTTTTCTGCGTTCCAAAGGTATTATTGTTTTTTATGACGCGGAGCATTTCTTCGATGCTTATAATGCTAACCGCGATTACGCCGTAAAATGCCTGTTCACCGCCCGTGACGCCGGCGCGTCCGTGCTGGTGCTTTGCGATACCAACGGCGGCACGCTCACTTCGGAGATACTGCGCGTGGTAAAAGAAGTCCGGCCTTTATTGAATGCGGAAATAGGCATTCATTGCCATAACGACAGCGGCCTGGCGGTGGCGAATTCTTTGGCCGCGGTCGAAGCCGGCGCCGGAATGGTGCAGGGGACGGTCAACGGTTACGGCGAACGCTGCGGTAACGCCGATCTTATCCCGATCATCGCCAACCTGCAGTTGAAAATGGGAATACGCTGTCTGCCCGTTGATAAACTTAAAGGGTTGACCAGGTTGTCGCATTTTGTCGGCGAGGTCAGCAATATGGCTATCCGCGGCGATCAGCCCTATAGCGGTCCTTCGGCGTTCGCGCATAAAGGTGGAGTTCATATCAACGCGGTAATGAAGAATTGCGTTACTTACGAACATATAGATCCGGTCCTTGTCGGTAACCGGCGCAGGATGCTGCTTTCGGAATTGGGAGGAAAGACCGGGATACTGCTGCGCGCCCGCGACCTTGAGCTTGATCTGACCAAGGATGATCCGAAGACCAAGAAAATACTTAAACTCGTGCAGGAACTGGAGAATAAAGGCTACCAGTTTGAGGCGGCAGAGGCGTCTTTCGAATTGTTGCTGCAGAGAGCGGTAAGAAAACACGATAAGTTTTTTGAGCTGGAAGGCTTCAGGGTGGTAGTGGAGAGGCATCCGGATAACCGCGTTACCACCGAGGCGATAGTCAAGATAAAGGTGAAAGGCTCCAGGGAACATACCGCGGCGGAAGGCGACGGCCCGGTGAACGCGCTGGATAACGCACTGCGTAAGGCGCTCAAGGATTTCTATCCCAACCTGGCCCGGATGCATTTAAGCGACTTCAAAGTGCGCGTGCTCAACGAAAAAGACGGCACTGCCGCCAAGGTGCGCGTGTTGATACAGTCGCAGGATGCCGGCGATACCTGGAGCACGGTCGGGGTTTCGGAGAACATCATCGAGGCCTCCTGGCAGGCGTTGTCGGACAGCGTGGAATACAAATTGCTCAAAGACAGTTCCTCCCGCGCTTGATCGCAGCGCAGAATTTGCGAATGTCGAGATAACGATCGTCTTTCGGTAAGGGGGGTACGATATTGTTACATGAGTTTCTGATAATCGAAAATCGAAATTAGATCCCAATCGATAACTTCCATTGAATCAAATCTCGATTTTCGACTCTCAATTGATTGCTATGTTATCACCCCTCCTTAGTCCTCCCCATCAAGAAAGGGGAGGAAAGATAAGTTGGGTCCTGTTGGTTACCGTGACCTAATGCCGATACGGGCTTCGTTACCTTAGCCGTTACCGGGTTTTAATCGGAGATCATTCAATGGAAGAAAATAAAAATGTGAGCGAGATCCCCATCCACTATACCCCGGCGGAGACCGAGGAGAAGTGGTATAAATTCTGGGAAGAAAAAGGTTATTTCGGAGCTTTGCCCGCCCCCGACAAGCAGCCGTTTACCGTGGTTATTCCTCCTCCCAATGTTACCGGCATTTTGCACATGGGCCACGCGCTTAACGATACCATTCAGGATATCCTTATCCGGCAGCAGCGTATGAAGGGTAAGGCGAGCCTCTGGATGCCGGGCACGGACCACGCCGGCATCGCCACCCAGAATGTGGTGGAGAAGATGCTGATGAAGGAAGGCCTGCGCAGGCAGGACCTGGGACGCGAGAAGTTCCTGGAGCGCGTCTGGCAGTGGAGGGAGCAATACGGTTCGACGATCATCAAACAGCTCCGGAAACTGGGCGCTTCCTGCGACTGGACCCGCAC
>JBAZGW010000130.1:0-2929 GCA_041652635.1 Candidatus Omnitrophota bacterium
TACCTTCCTTTCAGCTGCGTGTTTGTCCGTCTTCCGGGAAACGCCCAGATTTACGGCACCTCCAGATACACATTTCAAATAAAAGAATATCGCATGGGCGGCTTCATGAAAAAAGGTATTTGCCAGAAAGACCTTGTCGTTGGTAAACATCGCTCTTCCCACGAAAACTCCGCCGTACATACCCTTACTATACGGATGCCCGCGCGCGTGATTGACGTAAACCATGTCTTTCGGGATCGGAAAATCCATCTTAACCATAAAATTACGCAGGTATTCAAGCCCGGGATAACCGGCAAGAACATTAAGGATATGTTCCCGCGAAAAATCATCATGGACGATGGGACGCAATATTTGATAATCGCCGCGTTTATCGGCAATAAAACCATCCCCATCCTTATATCCTCTGACCATTTCCATGATCCTGTCCCGGATAATACCGACGGCCGCTTTGTCGTTCTCACTCAAGTAAGGCATACCGTTCACGGTGTTCTGATCGACGATCGAAATAAAACCCATGCCCAAAGGATCGATCCCTTTTAAATTCCCGTAGTCCTCATTGAGCTGATGAGCCCGGATAAAGACATTCCTGATGCCGCCGCTGTCGTCGAAATAGACCATAAAATGCAGAGGAACGGTCCCTTCCGGTCTCAATTCGCCCATTACGGCCTTGCCGGTATAATCAGCCATAACGGTTTCACCAGGCAAGACATGGTCGCTTATCAATCTCAGGCCGTCCATACCGGCCTTCTTGATCCGGTCGGGATCATTCACATTCCGCAGCGCGGAAACAGCTTCATAGCTCCAGAGCCCCTTTCCCTTGTCCAGCAGGACGCGCAGCACGCTCTCTCCGTCTTTTGAACCGTCCCCGCCATCTTTTTCACTCCCGGTATCCCCGGAGACAGCGACATTTCCTTCTCCGTCAAGAATAATCCCGGCATTATACGGTAAAGACGGCAGGCCGGCGGCGGTATTCACCACCACCATATTCATCCCCGCCGTCCCTGCCTTGGGAGAAAGACTGAAATTAATACCGCCGCTTACATATTGTCTTATGGTCTGGCCGCACGGAGTATTGACGGCTTCCGATTCGTTATATTCTCCTTTGCTGAAAGACCTGCGGTATTGCCTGAAGAAACTATTCTTATCCCAGTGTTCAACGGAAGTAAGCCCTGTCAGATCACCCGTATTTATCCTGCGGCTGCATCTGTTAAGAATAACTGGCAAAGCATCCGATGCGACATCAGATTTGTAAGGAACGGAGACGCATTTCTTGTATTGCTCCTTAAGCCACCTGGCAAAGATAAGCGAATAATATACTTGGCGTAAAGCCGCGTATCTCCTCCCCCCGTTCACTTCTCTCGCAAGCTGCGGGATTACCAGATCCCGCAGCAACGCGGAAGAATATTCATTCAATTCACGCAACCGTCCGTCCCCGGTAACGTATGCCTGCCTGCCGCGCAGATAATCTTCCTCAAGCATGACTTTCAGGTCGGCCTTGTATATGTACGCGCCCCATCCCGACTGACGGACGATTATCTCCCCCGGGACTATCCAGGGTCTGGTATAAGCCGGTAATACGGCCTGTTCCGTGCCGAACAATTCCTGCGCCTTGGCGTATAATCTGTCCCAATACGCCCTCCCCTGGGTAGTCCGGGGAGAAGTCAACCGTGCCATATCTTTCTTAAGGTTCAAGTCCGCCTCAAGAAGGATCCTGCCCACATCGGTCTTTTCCAGCCCACTATCGATCATATTGTCCGGCGCGTCGGGCCGCAGATTAACCCAGAAACTGTCGTCCGTCAGGCTCAATCCGATCAGGAAATAATCGATGAGCGCTTTTGACGATGCCTGGATCTCCCCGTTTGAGGCCGTTTTCAGATCGCCTTTATCAAGCAGGAATCTCATAGCGCCGTCCGGAGATCCGGCGTCTAAATAACGCAAGTGAGCAGGGCGGAACTTATCGACGGAAAATAATACCGGGGAGAAATAAATATCCGGATTGGAAAGAATTAGCTGGCCGTGAGCGCTTTGTTCATAGAGCAACAAAACAACCAGCAATAGAGAAACTACCTGCCTCAGTCTTTTGATCACTTGTGGATTAAAAAGCCCCCGAAAAAAGTTTGTTTATCAGCCTACTATAAGTATAACTGTTATATATAATGGCTTTCAATAACATTGCGGCCTGACAAGAAAGCGCTTTCTTCCGTTAAGGACGAAGAACGAAGAAAAATAACTAGAGAATGAGAAACGAGGCACGAAGGACGGGAAAAAAGACGATTTTGATTAAGATTACACGCGCATATCCGCGATACTGATCAATACGCGGAGGAAAGTCGATGCGTTCCGCGAAAAAGACGATGTATTGTCTTATCCATCGTCTTTAGAGTTTCATTAGTTTTCACGCTATACTCTACGACATTGTTACATAAGTTTCTGATAGTCGAAAGTCGAGATTTGACCGTCCGCCTGCGGCGGACTCTGTGCGCTGCGTATATAAAGAATTAATGTAACAGCGCAATACGACTACCAGCGAAAATGAAGATAAATCCTGCCCCAGCCCTTATCCGTCTTTTCCATTCGGGAATAAAGACTACGGACCTCTTTCTTATTGAGGCAATTCAGAATACGTTTCTTGATATGATCGGCGGCTTCGCCGTAGGCTATCTCCACCAGCCTGGCGCGGTTATCCACCGCCTTATTGATTATCCCCACGATCTTCTCTTCCATATCCGGGATGACCGGATAAACATTTAGTTTCAGTCTCATAATTATGACGGGTTCTGGATTTTGAGTCCGCAAAAAAACAGATATTGGATACTATGTTCTATATTCTGAAACGCTTCCTTTAATACCTCGTCGGTTTATCAGCTTCCTTGGAATAACAATCAGCAGTCTGCTGAAAAACCCTATTTTCGTCATCCTGAGCGAAGCG
>JBAZGW010000131.1:0-2843 GCA_041652635.1 Candidatus Omnitrophota bacterium
GTCCGCAGTGTTTTTGACGGCATAGATTTGGTGATCGTGCGCGAGAATAGCGAGGACCTTTACTCAGGGATAGAATTCGAGGAGGGCAAGCAGGAGACCCTGGATATGATAGCCGCGATAACCGCCGCCTCAGGGAAGAAAATACGCTCTGATTCCGGGATATCCATTAAGCCGATCTCGCGTTTCGCTTCGCGGCGCATCGCGCGTTACGCTTTTGAATACGCCTTGAAATACGGCCGCAAAAAAGTGACCGCGGTGCATAAGGCGAACATTATGAAATTCACCGATGGGCTTTTTCTGAAGACAGCGCGGGATGTCGCGCGCGAGTACGAAGGCAGGGTCGAATTCGAAGAGGCGATCGTGGACAATATGTCCATGCAGTTGGTGCAGAGGCCGCGTAATTACGACGTGCTGGTGCTGCCGAATCTTTACGGGGATATCCTTTCCGACCTGGCCGCCGGGTTGGTCGGGGGTCTCGGCGTCGCCCCCGGCGCCAATGTGGGCGAAGAATACGCTGTTTTCGAGGCGGTGCACGGCTCCGCCCCCAAATATGCGGGAATGAACAAGGTCAATCCCACGGCGATGATACTTTCAGGAGCGTTGATGCTGCGTCATTTGAAAGAAGACGCAGCCGCCGAAAGGCTGGAGAAAGCGGTCAGGCGGGTGATCGCCGAAGGCAGAAATGTGACTTACGACATGAAGGCGGACAGGAATGATCCGTCGAGCGTGGGCACGTCGCAGATGGCCGACGCGGTTATCTCCGCGCTGGAGGAAAATTAAGCCATGAAGATCTCCGTTATAGGCGCTGGTAATGTGGGCGGTACGGCGGCGATGCGCATAGCTCAGGAGCGCCTTGGCGAAGTTGTGCTGGTGGACATTGCCGAGGGGCTGGCGAAAGGCAAGGCCGCGGACATAAACGACGCCAGGAACGTGCTGATGTATGACAGCGCTGTCTACGGCACCGGAGATATCTCCGCGGTCGGCGGATCCGATATAGTGGTTTTCACCGCCGGACTGGCGCGCAAGCCGGGAATGACCCGCGAAGACCTTTTGAACAAGAACGCCGCCATACTGAAAGAAGCCTGCCTGAAGATAAAAGAGTCCGCGCCCGGAGCTATCCTGATCATAGTCACCAATCCGCTTGATCTGATGACCGCTTTGGCGTTGCGTGTCACGGGTTTTGATCGTAACAGGGTTATCGGGATGGGCATGACCCTGGACGCGTCGCGTTTCGCCAATATTTTGTCGGAAAAGCTGAATGTTCCGGCTTCCGCGATTAACGCCTGCGTGATCGGCAGCCACGGCGAGGGGATGATACCTCTGCCGCGTTTTACCAAGATAGACGGAAAGCCGTTGACCCGCCTCCTTGATGTCTCTTCTATTGAGGAAGCGGTGAAACGCACTGTTGGCCGCGGCCAGGAGATAGTTTCTTATTTCGGTAACGGCAGCGCTTTCTTCGCTCCGTCGGCGGCGATATGCGACCTGGTGAAGATCATCGCATTGGATACCAGGAGAGTAAGAGGCGTTTCCGTGATGCTGGAAGGCGAATACGGACTGCGCGGCGTGTGTATCGGCGTTCCCTGCCGTATCGGGCGTTCCGGCGTGCAGGAAGTGATGGAATTGGAACTCGACGCGCGGGAGAACGAGAAATTGCGCGCGTCGGCGGAAGGGTTAAAAGGACTTTTTTCCGGAATGGCGCTTTAGGTAAGGGATAAACCAGGATTTTTTGCGGCAAAATCCGAAGGATTGACCTTATGGAAGGATTACTGCGCGTTATAGACCTCGGCTCGGTTCCTTTTGACGCTGCGATGAGGGTGCAGAAGGAATGTTTGTCGGAGGCATTAGGCAGGCCCGGCACGCATTCGATAATTTTCTGTTCCCACCAGCCTGTGATCACCTGCGGCACAGCGCACCGGGCTTCGGATATCCTGGCCGATTATCAAACCCTGAAAGAAATGAATATAAATGTCCGCCAGGTAGATCGCGGCGGCGGGGTGTCCTACCACGGCCCCGGGCAGATCACTGTTTACCCGGTTTTTAACCTCGCTTGTATGACAAAGGATATCGGCTGGTTCATCAGACGGCTGGAAGAATGCGTGGCAGTCTTTCTTTCGCGTTTCGGGGTTGATTCAGCCAGAAAAGAAGGGTTTCCCGGGGTCTGGACCGGCAGCCGTAAGATATGTTCCATCGGAGTAGGTTTCAGCAAGTGGGTATCTTTTCACGGATTGTCCGTCAATATCCGTAAAGAGGATATGCGCGCTTATTCATTGATCAGGCCGTGCGGGATGGATATAAAGATGGCCTGCCTGGAGGAAGAATCGCCGCAGGCGGAGGCGCACGATTACGCCGGGATGATAAGCGTCCTATTGCAATCTTTCATAAACGTCTTCTGGCCGCGGGGGATACAAACGGAGGAGATCAAGAAATGCTTATAGAAGTGAAAGTTCCGTATCTCGGCGCGGGGATTGAAAAAGCCAGGGTCACTTTCATCTATTGCCGTCCGGGAGAAGCTATCGCCAAAGACGCGGATCTGATCGAAATTACCGCCGACAAAGCCGCTTTTAACATCCCTTCTCCCTGCAACGGTAAGATCACTGAATCCAAGGTTTCTTGCGGGGACACGCTCAACGTGGGCGAAACGGTCTGCTTTATAGAACAATCTTTCTGAAAGAACGCTCTTGCCGCGGTTCCCATCTTTCTCTGATTATCTCAAAGCCTGAAAAGTAAATAAGTTACGGATATTCTTAGGGATTGGTCAAGACATCCTTACCCCCCTGAGTTAAAAAAGAAGTATAAGTATTAAGCAGCGCATCAAGGTCAACAACAGCTGTCATCATCAGCCG
>JBAZGW010000132.1:0-2827 GCA_041652635.1 Candidatus Omnitrophota bacterium
CTTGGCGCCGCGCGCCCAGAATGTCACTTGGGTCGCTTTGGAAAGATCGAACCCGGCGTCTATGCTGCCCCAGTTATTGGCCGGATTCTGCCAGTACACGCCGCCCCAGCGCGCCCCTTGCGCCCCTTTAGCGGTATAGATGATCTTAACGCAAGTATCCCCCAAATAAGGGTCTTCTTTGGAAGAACCTTCGTATTTTATGTCCCCGTAATCGCCCATCCATCCGGAAGCCACAAAATGATTGTTTACCGAACCTTTATCGGAGAAAACGTAAAAAGGCATCTCCTGTTGTTTTTTGCCTTCCGGTTTAATCTCCTGATCGGCCACGAACTTGATATCGTCCACGTAAAAAACGCAGCCGTTAGGATTCAGGTCCGCCGTAGTTACCCAGCCGAAACCTCCGCTGATATAAGACAGATCGCGGCCGGCAAGGTTGATCGTGTATTCTTTCCAAGTATCGGTCAATTCGATCGGGCCTAACTCCGCTACCGCGGAATCGGGATAATCTCCCTTAATTCCTCCCACGACGAATTTCTGGATGATCTCCCCCCCCTTAGCTCCCCTGGCCCAGAAAGAAAGCTTGGTCATCCCTGTCAGGTCAAACCCGCCCTTCTTGCTGCCCCAGTTGTTGGCGGGATTCTGCCAATAAACACCGGCCCAGCCCTGTCCCTGGGATTTCTTGGCCGAATAGGTAAATTCCACGCTGGTAGAACCGGCATGAGGATTCACCAACGCCTGATCGCTCATTTTCACGTCGCCGAAATCACCCATCCATCCGGAAGCCGCATAATGATTGTCAGGGGACTTACTATCGGTGTAAATACTGAACGATTTCAGATTATCTGCCTGAGCAGAGGTAAAAGCAACGGCGAATGCAGTGACAAGCACGGCAGTCAACGTGATCATAATTAGTTTTTTCATTTTAAAACCCCCCCATAATGAAGCCGGCCGGTCAAAAAACCGCCGCTCCTGCCCCCTTATAAGCCTCATTCGAAGCCGCTACAAAGGGAATCGAGTCTTTACAAGAACACCCATATTTATCTGGAACAACTCCCTGCTTCCGGTAGTCCTCCTTTCTACCTCCCTACTTGACATACCACTGCAAAAACATCATAAAATTGTTTCAATGATTCCATTTCTTCTTATACATAAAATATGCCGGCCTTAATTCCCGAAGGAACGGGCTGTTCTTCCCTTCTCCCTGCCCGCAAATACCTAACCACTCTTCGTGCATAAAGCCGTCGGGGAATGGACCGGTGAATAAACCTTTTGTATCGTGCATAGCCGGCTCGTACGCCTTCCACCATTCATCCAGCCATTCAAAGATCACCCCGCCGATCGCGTTACCGGCGCCTTCATGAAAAGCCATATTCCCCTCTATATCCTCCCAGGCTCCGCGGTGGTATTCGGACTGCGCCTTCTCGGAAGCTTCGACACCGCTTCCCAAAGCGAACGCCGGACAGCCGTATTCCGTTATGAACACCGGTTTGCCGGTCTCTTCTTTTACCTGCCGCCAAAGGAACCCGAAACCGTAATCGCCGCGATAGGCGTTCGTGCCGAAAATATCCACATCGGGCGCATTCTTGCCGAACTTATCCAGGAACAACACATCCCCGCTGCAAATTGCCACGGGATGCTCGGGATCTATTTCTTTTATCCTTTTGGCCACTTCATTGGCGAATTTGAAGAACGCTTCCGGTTCTTTATCGGCATTACACGCGAACCCGTAAACATTTTCATTCCCCAGCAGCCAGAACAACACGTAAGGTTCGTCCTTAAACTCCCTGACCATGCCGAGCACCGAGTCCATCATCTTCTTTTTATGCTCTTCATTATTATAATCCGTCCCCGGATACCAGGATGCCCCGGATCCAATGGCGTATTTTCCGAGGAAATCGCCCAGGATAACCCTTATGCCATAATCTTTATACATTTCGCGCATCAGATCCTTGTTTATCTTTTTAGGATGATGATAAAGCCTTATGGTATTGACCCCCATATCGCGCATCAACTTGAAATCGCCGACAACGGGTTCATTATTATCCCTGATATTATTCTTGTTCTTATCCACGAAGGCGTCATACGGCCCGTCTATCTTTCCGTTGGCGTTGAAATCCTCTTCCATCCAGTTCCCCAAGGTCCCTTCGTCCGGGGACTGCCCGATCTTTGTCGGCGCATAAGTTATCCCTCTGACAACGTACGGCTTGCCTTCGACGATCAACTGCCAACCGTCATCCGCATATTGCGCCAGGTGCACTTTACCGGTGCCGATCTGCCTTTTTAATTCCGGAGCGCGCCCGGGCAGGCGTTCCTTCATTTTCCCCATAGCGCCGGTCTTCTCGAATCTTCCCGGAGTGGCCAATGCCATATCGTTAGAAACATCGTTATCAAACCCGTTCAATATCCTTATATCCGCCCCGGACAGCTTATACCCAAGGGAAGGATTATTACGCAGTATGAAATTGATCTTGGCGATCGCCGCCTGTCCGACGTACCAGGGCGTATGCCAATAAGTCCAGCCGTATGTTCCGGGAAAATGCACCACGATCGCGTAATAACATTTCAAGGCGTGTTTATACAAACCTGATTTCTCCAATATCAACCCCAGATAAAAAAGCTTCACCCCCTGGGGTTCGGGAGCTGTGGCCCACTTAAGGAAAGCCGCTTCCAGATCCGGCGAATGCACGTAATCCCAATGCGAACCTTCCAACCTTTTCTCTTTCTGGGCTTTCTTATAAGCGGGGTCCCAGCGTATAGAAGTGGTATTGGGAAAAATCCCTTCGCCCACGGCGGCGCTTAAACCTTCCTGATCCTTAACCACATATTT
>JBAZGW010000133.1:0-2819 GCA_041652635.1 Candidatus Omnitrophota bacterium
AATATCCACCTCCTTTACCAACGGATTTTTCTTCAGGATCTTACCCACAATCCCCAAAAACCTGTCTTTCGACTGGGTCGTCTGAGAAATGATGCCTATCTTGCCGGAAGAAAAAAGGCCTTCCGGCACCTGTTCTTCGCTCTCGATTATGATACAACCGGGAGCCGAATCCTTCAACGCTTTAATTTCCGCGTGCGCCGCTTCCCCCACGATCACCACTTTGCGTTTGCGCGCGCTGAGATCGGCGCAGATCTTCTGCACCGAGGCCACGTGCGGACAAGTGACGTCAACCAGCTTAAGTCGTCTTTTAGCGGCACGGGCTATTATACTCTCCGGGGTGCCGTGTGACGGCAATATCAAAACGGAACACGGCGGTATATTCGCCACCGACTTAGCGGGCTTAAGCCCGAGCGCCGACAAATGGAACATCGCCTCCGGATTATGAATTACCGGCCCGAGTGAATAAACTTCTTTACCGGGATTTTCCGCGAGCGTGCGTTCCGTTATCTCAACAGCGCGTTTCACGCCTTTGCAAAAACCGATGTTCCGCGCTACCAGTATCTTAAGCCGGCGTTTTTTCATCTCAAACGCCCGATCTCGGACATTATAATATCGGCGATCTTCTGATAAGAAAGCTTAACGTCCACCATAAAAGGCCTGCCGTACTTTACCGTTATTTTTGCCGGACGGAAGAACTTCGCCCCTTTAGGCAAAGCTTTATCAGTCCCGGAGACAAGCACGGGCACGATCGGAACCGAAAGTTTAGCCGCTAAAAAACCTATTCCCGGCTGGGCGGTCTCGGCGCCGCGGGTGCCCCCGGGAAAAAGCAGCACTCCCGCCCCAGACCGCACTAAGCGTATAGCGGTTTTTATGGCGCGGGTATCCCCTGTTTCCCGGCGCACCGGAAAAGCGTGCACCCCTTTTAATAACGCGCTGATAGCCGGATTACGAAAAAGCGATTCCTTAGCCATATAATATACCGGGCGTAATACCGCCGACCCGGCCGCCGGAGGATCCAGGTAACTGATATGGTTACTGGCAAGCAGGAACCCGCCCCGGGCGGGAATATTTTCCACTCCCGTCACTTTGATCCTGAAAAAAGCCACCAAGAACCAACGGCTGAGCAATCTGCCGATGCTGTATACCATCTTATTTCGAGAGGATCATTTTCCGGCCCTCTTGCAGCAGCTCGCGCGACTTCTTCAGGCTCTTGGACTCGGCGTAAATACGCATTATCGGTTCGGTCCCGGACCCCCTGAACATAAGCCAACTGCCGTCCTCGCAGAGCAGCTTCAGACCGTCGTAATCCTTGCGCTCCACCACCTTTTTCCCCAGGAGCCCGGAGACGGACTTAAAACGCATAACGTCCACGTTCAGGTCACTCTCAAGTTTCATATCGTCGCGCAGATAATAATACCGGCCGTATTCTTTTTCCATCGCCTGCAAAATAGAAAGCATATTCTTCTTCCTGCAAGCCATCATCTCAAGCAAAAGCAGGCCGGCCAGCGTGCCGTCCCTCTCCGGGATATAATTCTTAAAGCCCATTCCTCCCGCTTCCTCTCCTCCGACCAGGATATCCTCTTTAAGCATCAATTCGGAGATATATTTAAAACCCACCGGGGTCTCGTAAAGTTTCAGTTTCAGGGCCGAACAGACGTTATCCATAAGGTTGGTGCCGACGATAGTCTTGACCACGCCGCCGCTCATCCCGCGGTCCTGTATCAAATGCAATACCAGCAGGCCGAGGACCTTCTGGGGAATGATGAACTCCCCGTTACCGGCGAACGCGGCGATCCGGTCGGCGTCACCGTCCAATACCAGGCCAAGATCGAATTTGCCTTTCCGGATATGCTTTTGCGTCCCCAACAGGTTCTCCAGGACGGGTTCCGGCCTCAAACCGCCGAAAGAAGGATTGACCTCCCTGCGCAGGAATTCCAGCTTGACCGCCGTCCCTTTCAGCACCTCCGCGATAAAACCGTTGCCGCTGCCGTGCATCGCGTCCATCACTACTTTGAACCTGCTTTTTTTCAGCAATTTCAGATCGATGTATTTACGCAGGAAGGCGACGTAATCCGCCGTGAAATCCGCTTCTTCTATTTTTCCGCGCGCCCCGCTATTCCCCTTTTCCGGCTCCTCGAGTATCTTCTCAACCTCTGAAGTGACTTCCACGCCCGCCGCTCCGCCGGAGGCGGTCTTTATCTTTATGCCGTTATAAGCCGCCGGGTTATGGCTGGCCGTGATCATCACGCCCGCGGTAAGCCCGCGTTTTTTCACGGCGTAACTCAAGGTTGGGGTAGGGATAGCTCGATCGGAGACCACGACCTTCACTCCGTTGGCCGAAAGCACTTCCGCCGCGGCCGCGGCGTAACGTTCGGAAAGGAACCTGGTGTCGTATCCGACGGCGATGGAAGTTTTTCCTCCGGAAGCCCTGTTATAATAAACCGCGATCGCGCGCGCCACTTTACGAACGTTCACGAACGTGAAGTTATCGCTGATTATCCCTCTCCAACCGTCTGTCCCGAATTTAATTTCGTTATTCCGCATTTCTTATCCTTTCTATGGCCGCTTTAACGTCCGATGCGCCGAAAATATAAGAACCGGCGGCAAGGATATCCGCCCCCGCCTTGATCACCCTGCCCGCCACATTATCGTTTATCCCGCCATCTACGGAAATTTCCCCGCGGAAGATCCCGCGCAACTCCCTGATCTTATCAAGAGCGCCCGCGATGAACTCCTGGCCGCCGAATCCGGGGTTAACGCTCATCACCAGGATAAAATCGGCGTATCGCAGGTATCCCTTAACGCGTCCTACCGGCGTG
>JBAZGW010000134.1:0-2793 GCA_041652635.1 Candidatus Omnitrophota bacterium
ATTCGTTGAAGGCCTCCCCTGGCGTTCTTCCAAGGTAAAGGTGTTGGTCAGGCACGAGAATAATATCCCTGTCGGGTATCTCATTATGCTTATTTACAGTAAGTCCCACAAGGCGAGTATCGAGTACCTGGGAGTCGTGCCCGAAGCGCAGGGTAAGGGTTTAGCGCTCGGCCTTATCTCTGATGCCTTTTCTTTGTCCAGGACAATGGGATTGTCTACGTTGGAATTGTGGGTTGAAAAGGATAATCGGCGAGCCAGAAAATTATATGACCCGGCGGGTAGAAAGTTTGCTCCCGTTAACGGCAGCAGGGAGTTTCGGTATCCTAACGGAACGCCAGGGTTGGAACTGTCCTTTGATCTGCGTCAAGGCCGGCCGTTAAATAACGACGGCGGAGAGTCTTCCAGAAGAAGTATATTTAAAGACCAGGTGCGTCCGCAGGCGCCGCCGGTTCCGTATGCGGATATTATTAAGCACCTTAGCGAAAATGGACGAGAGGTGTTGCAGGTTATTTCTAAAGATCCGAATTCCGCTGAAACATTTGAGGGAATGCTGCTGAATGTTATTAAAGGATATAATACCGTCGACAAGTGCGCATTGCAGGGCGCTTTGCGGGAACTCGATAGCGAACTGCAGGTTATCGGCGTGCAAAAAGGGATACTGACCGAAGGGTATATCCCGTTCGCGGTATTCCAGAAACATTATAACGATGCTTTCGAGGATGGTTCCTGGGACAAACCGCAGAAAAAACGCCCTCTTCCGTACGAGAAAAAAGGCGTTATCACTCCGCAGCTGGAGGAGTACGCGGCTTTAAAGGCGGAGGCATTTTACCTGCATTGTCTGCGTATGGAACAATCTTCGAACGGGGACCGGTACCATTTTACTGTCCTGGACCTTGGAGAACCCGATGGATTTCCGGAGAAATTCATACAGTGGATGGAGGCATTGGATGTGGAAACGCGCCGCCATTACTCTTTTGCCGGCCGGTTTTCATATGTTAAAAAGCCGGTGCATTCAGACAGAGTGGCGGTATATTCGTATGACAGGTGGGAATATGCCGATCGGCTCGATGAAATATACGGGTGGAAAGATAAAGAAAAGTCCGTGTATGTCATCGGTAATGGACCCTTATAACTTAGAGTTTGACGGCGCGATGCTGGAAAAACGGGGCGGAAAATGGTATGAGGTTTATTGCCGGATCCGGCCTCTGAAGGGATTTGCCTCACAGATCGACAAGCAGGTATCCTATTCGGATTTTCTCAAAGTTATCAGTAAACGGACCAGCGCTTCCTATTCCCTGGAACAGTTCGAGAAATACCATGGTTCGAGCCGGACGCGGTTATTCAAACGCATAGAATGGGATATCATGAGTATTCCTGTTACCGTGGAAGATAAACCGTACGCGGGACTGCTCAGGAATTCAGCCGGATATGGCCGCGGATGGATGTATATGCCGGGTCAGAAGGAAGGCCAGGGGATGATTTTGAGTTCGCTGGCAGGGATGAAAATTGAGGGGGTGGATCTATTCAGCGCTTTTGAGCTGGAAGATCCGGTCACCCGGAGCTTGAACCGTATATACGCGTCTATTTCCGATGAACACGGGAAAGAAATATTTGAGCGTATGATGGCGGAAGCTCAGGAACAAGGGATGAACAGTAAAGATCTGCGGCGATTCATCAAGGACATTGAGAAGATGTCTATGCGTGTTCCCAATTGTATGGATTTTGTAGATGTATTCGGGAAGAACGCTCTTCTTTTTATCGGGGATAGGCGTTTTCAGAATGAGGCGGGGTTAGTGCGGCACGCTTTCAGCTCGGTGGATAGCCTCAGGGAATACTATGCGTATGTTTTTGATGTTTTCCAGGCGGAGCTTGCCCGGGATGCCGCGCGGAACCTGCCTGGCGCAGCCAGGTTCCTGGCGCGTATCGGGCACTGTTTCGGAGCGCCGGATGTTGATAAGCTTAAAAAGCTGATCGCTATAGCCGGGAGAGACAATGTTTACGCGCTGGGAAGCACCAGCGATCACTTCGGTTTCGATAACGGCATAATATACAAGACTAAAAAAACGATCGATCAGGGGATCCCCGGCAAGGTGGCTCTTCTGGAATATCTGGTGAATATCTTGGGCAGGGACCGTATGTACCGGTTGGAGGAGAGTAAGGATTACCGGCGTTCGAAACCGCTGGAATATCTGCTAGATAATTTTGATCAAGAGTCTTTTAATCGGCTTGGCCTGGAACCCGGAGTCTTGAACAATTTTTACTGGCGCAACCATGGATTTTTCCAGTACGCGCTTGATTTGATCCCGCTTTACCAAGAAGCGGAAACCGTGCAAGACCCGTATTCTTTTATCGGCGGGCTGCTGAATTCAGGCAGGATACAGATCGTGAAGACTTTGTACTTTGCCGGGATCGAGAATAGGCAGGTTGTCCGTATAACGGAAAACATGGCGCCGGTTGTCCTTAAAGAGCTCGCGGAATCGGGTATCTCCACGCGGACCGCCCGCAGGAAATTCTATGACCGAATCACTCGTTCGGTCTTGGAAGCGGAGCTTCTTACCGAGGATTTGGCAGAAAGAGGCATAAGCCGGGACCTGGTGGAGGCGGCGCAGCGGTTATTCCCGGGTAATAAACAGAAGCTGCTCATCGCTTATATGTTGGCAAGTGATCATTATGAGCGTTCCGACCGTCGATTCGGTCCGGACCGGTTCGAGCTGGCAGGTAAGCTTATTATCAGGGAAGACGGAGCGTCCATCTCCGGCGGATTTGACGCACTTTTCGAATCGTTATTCCCCG
>JBAZGW010000135.1:0-2786 GCA_041652635.1 Candidatus Omnitrophota bacterium
TGCTCCGCGGGGAGCAGCATTTTCGACTTTATTTCCATCAGGGTAGCGGCCATAACAAGGAAATCCCCGGCCACGCCGAGATCAAGCAGTTTCATCAATTCCAAGTATTTAAGATACTGCTCCGTTACCTGTGAAACCGGTATATCGTAAATATTCAGGTGCTCTTTTTTAACCAGGTAAAGCAACAGGTCCAGCGGCCCTTCAAAAAGTTCAAGCCTGACTTTATAACTCATATTTTCATCGCCCTCCTGGCTTCTTCCAGCGTGGCCGCAGCGGTAAGAGAAGCTTTTCCGGCGCCTTCCTTAAGCACTTCCTCTATGTAGCCTTTATTCTTCAGCAATTCGGCGCGTTTCTCCCTTAAAGGTGCCAGTATTTCCATCAACCTGCCGGCCAGTATCTTCTTGCATTCCGTGCATCCCATCGCGGCGCCCGCGCACCAGGCCCCGGCTTCCTGAGCCTTTTCAGAATAAAAAACCGAATAATAAGCGAAAACGTTGCACACTTCCGGATGCCCCTTATCGGACTTACGGACTCGCGCCGGGTCGGTGATCATAGAAGCGGCTTTGGCTGAGACCATATCGTTGTCATCGGAAAGATAGACGGCGTTACCGTAGCTTTTGCTCATCTTCCTTCCGTCGAGTCCGGGAAGACGGGGATTCTTCGTCAACAGCGCTCCCGGCTCCGGAAAAACTCCGCCTCCGTAAAGACTATTGAACCTGCGGGCGATCTCCCTGGTCAATTCCAGATGCGGCAGCTGGTCCTCGCCTACCGGGACTTTATCTGCCTTATAGAGAAGGATGTCCGCCGCTTGCAACACTGGATAACCTAAGAAACCGTAAGTATTCAGATCGCGGGTGGAGACTTCCCGGAGTTGTTCCTTATAAGTAGGACATCGTTCCAGCCAGCCCAAAGGGACAAAACAGGAAAAGATCATATGCAGGTCCAGATGCTGACCGACCTGAGATTGAATGAAGATGCTGCTTTTGGAAGGATCTATACCGGCGCTGAGCCAATCGGCGACGTTATCAATGATGTTCTCCTGCATCCGGGAAGGGTTTTCATACTCCCCCATCAAGGCGTGCCAATCGGCAACCATAAAAAAACATCTATACTCTTCCTGAAGTTTCGACCAGTTGGCAAGGGCACCCACAAGATGTCCCAGGTGCAGTTTTCCGGTCGGGCGTATACCGCTCAATATAGTCTGCTTCATAAGACACACATGGAGCCCACCCTGGCTTCAAACCCGGTGATCCCTTTTTCTTCTGCCCATTCAGGGCGTGGTCCCGGCAGAAACGCCGGGAGAGAAAAGTGCCGCCGTTAAAAGAAGCACTAAAGTTTTCTGGCGATCCTTTCAATATCGAAGGCTTCTATGACGTCCCCTTCCTGGAAGGCGTCGAACCCGCTTAGGGATATCCCGCACTCAAAACCTTCGTTGACTTCCTTGACGTCGTCCTTAAAACGTTTCACCGACGATATCTTGCCTTCGTATATCTGTTCGCCGTTACGCAGAAGCGCCGCGGCGGAATTCCTCTGTATGCGCCCCTTGGCTACCATACACCCGGCTATGGTCCCCCCCTTGGAAAGACGGAAGACCTTGCGGACATCGACCCTGCCTTGGAAAACTTTCTTCAATTTCGGCTCAAGCATTCCCTCAATGGCCGCTTTTATCTCATTGCCGAGTTCATAGATTATATTGTATATCCTTATATCCACGCCTTCCTTGGCGCCTATCTCTTTTGCCATATCGTCGGCGGTAATATTAAAACCCATCACCAGCGCGTCGGAAGCCGCCGCGAGGACCACGTCCGAAGAGTTGATATTCCCTACCCCGGCGTGCATTATCTCCACTTTTATCTCGGTCACGGCGATCTTACCGATTATATCCTTGACCGCCTCAAGCGATCCCTGAGTGTCGCCTTTAAGGATCAACCTGAGTTCCTTAACGGTGCCCTCCTTTATCCTGGAGTGCAGATCTTCAAGGCTGATACGCTTAGGCGCTTTCACCTGGCGCAACCGCTCATCTTCCTGCCTCTTAAGGGCGAGGTCCCTGGCGGCTTTTTCGTCGGGCACCACATAAAACTGCTCTCCCGCCTGCGGCACTCCGGAAAGGCCAAGCACTTCCACCGGGCAGGACGGCAAAGCACTTGCGACATTGCGTCCATGGTCATCGAACATCGCCTTCACCCTGCCGTAATACTTACCGACTATGATCGTATCGTTCAAATTCAAGGTGCCTTCCTGGACGAGCAGGGCGCAGACAGTTCCGCGGTGCTTGCTGAGTTCCGCTTCCAGCACTATCCCCTTTGCCGGCTTATTGGAATTAACCTTCAGTTCCAGCATTTGGGCCTCCAGAAGGATCATTTCCAACAGATCATCTATCCCCTGGCCGGTCTTCGCCGAAACCGGCACGGTAATGGTCTTGCCTCCCCAGTCTTCCGGGTTAAGATTCAGGCCTGCCAGTTGTTTCTTCACCCGGTCGATATTAGCCTGGGTCTTATCCACTTTGTTCAAGGCCACGATTATGGAAACTCCGGCGGCGCGGCTGTGGTCTATCGCTTCCTCTGTCTGAGGCATAACCCCGTCGTCGGCGGCGACAACCAACACCACGATATCCGTGACCCCGGCCCCTCTGGCCCGCATCGCCGTGAAAGCCTCATGGCCCGGAGTGTCTATGAAAGTGATCTCTCCGTTCTTAAAGGCGACCCGGTAGGCGTTCATATGCTGCGTTATACCGCCATGCTCGGAATCGGCGACCTTGGTCTTCCTGATCGCGTCCAGCAGGGATG
>JBAZGW010000136.1:0-2753 GCA_041652635.1 Candidatus Omnitrophota bacterium
GCTCTCGCCAGGGAGCTTAATGTCCCCGTGATAGCCATCAGCCAGTTGTCCCGCGCGGTGGAGCGCAGGGACGATCACCGCCCCCAATTGTCCGACCTCAGGGAATCGGGGGCCATCGAACAGGACTCCGACGTGGTCGTGCTGATCCTTAGGGAAGAATACTACAATCCTACCCCGGAGAACCAGGGTATTGCCGAGGTTATCGTCGCTAAACAGCGTAACGGCCCGGTCGGTTCCGTCAAACTCTCCTTCATTAAAGAATATACCCGTTTTGAAAGTTACGCCCGCGCGGAGTTCTAAGAAACCGAAGCATGAAGGACGAAGCACGAGGCATGAAGCATGAAGGACGCAACTGCTAAAACAGGCCATAGTTACGAGAGACGAAGCACGATCCACAACCACAAGATATAAAATATCTATAGTCTAAAAAACTCACTTGTGTCCCAATTATAATGCTTTTGCCGACGGGACATAATTATGAGACATGGATCTCGTTTCGTCACTCTGAAGCCCGTAGGGCTGAAGAGTCTCGACTAACAGTCTGCTGAAAAAGTCCCAATTGCGTCATCTGAGGCCGAAGGCCGAAGAATCTCCGACGGAGATGCGCTCTTTCGCTTCGCTCAGGATGACGAAAATAGGTTTTTTCAGCAGACTGCTAACACAGATTCTTCGTTTCTCTCAGAATTTGGACGGCAGTGATAGTCCACAGTTTAAAAACTAATTGTAGTTTATGGGCTGCCGAAGGTATCCCAAGAGGTGAAGGCTGTCTTTAGAACATAGAACTCAAAACCCCGAATTGGTTCTTATAACTTGTGTAACTATGGACTATCGTCTATCGACCGGGACTGCCTTTTAGTGGATTTTTTTATTGCTTTTTAAAAGCGCTGTGTTATACTGAAACAAATTGTTACGGTCGAAGTAGTCCGACGGCACAGGGTAAAAAAACAGTCAGCGGCAATACGGCCCGGGAATAAAGGGCGGGCGGCATTAACCTAATCACTAAAGATGGCGCATAAAAAAGTATTGTGGGCGATCACCATTCTTATTTCTCTCTGCGCGGCGGCCGTCGCTTTCGCGCAAGACCCCCAGCCTGCCGGCAATGATACAGCGCAGTCCGCCCCGGCGCCAGCCGCGGCTGTCTCCGAAGACAACGCCCCTGCCGCGCAAGGTTCCAAGATCACCGCCATAGAAATCGCCGGTAATAAAACCATCAGCACTAATACCATAATAGCTAAGATAAAGACCAGGGTAGGCGCGCCTTACCAGGAAAATGTGGTGAGCGACGATATCAAAAGGCTATACCTGTTGGGTTTCTTCAGCGATATTACCACGGACGTCAAGCCTGATAATGACGGCGTAAAACTCGTGATAACCGTCAATGAACGGCCGATGATAGAAAAGATATCTTTTGCGGGCGTAAAAAACCTTGGGATGAAAGCGGATAAGTTAAAAACCCTGATCAAATCCAGGGAATCCCAGTATCTCGACCATCCCACTTTGACGGATGACAGCGAAACCCTGCGCGCGCTTTACGAGAAGCGAGGTTACAGTACCGCCAAAGTAGAATACGCCGTGGATTTCAACAAAGATAACGGCAAGGCCCTGGTCAATTTTAAAGTGGAAGAGGGGATCAGGACAAAAATACGCGATATCTTTATCCGCGGCAACCAGGCATACAGCAAAGGCGCGCTTTTGAAAATGATGAAGACCAAACGCGCCTGGTTGTTCAATTCCGGCATACTAAAGGAAGAAGTGATAAAAGAGGATATGGACCGCCTGAAGGCGTTTTACAGGCGTAACGGTTACGCGGACGCGGAAATTAGTTATGAGGTCGTGCCTAACAAACACCGCAATACGCTTTCCGTGATAATTACTTTGAAAGAAGGGCGTAAATATCTGGTCGGTTCCCTGAAGGTCGAAGGCAATAAGGATATCCAATTGAAGGATATAATGGGGAGGATCAAGGTCTGCGTGCCCGGGAAAGTCTTCAGCCAGGAGGGGATGCGCGAGGATATCGCTTCCATCCAGGGGCTGTATTTCGACAAAGGGTATATTTTCGCCGGAGTCCTGGAAAGCACTTCCCTAAGCGTTGTCACCGGTAATGTGGATATCGTTTACCGGATAGTGGAGAACGATATCGCTTATGTGAATAAGATCAAGATACGCGGCAACGTTAAGACCAGGGATATCGTGATCCGCAGGGAACTGCGGATCCATCCCGGCGACCGTTTCGACGGCGATAAACTGCGCAGGAGCAAGGAAAGGCTGCAGAACCTGGGTTTCTTCGAGGAAGTCAGCTATGATACCGAAGACGCCGATACCCCCGATCATAAGGACCTGGTAGTGGACGTGAAAGAATCCAAGACCGGGGCGTTCAGTTTCGGCGGCGGGTATAGCAGCGTTGATCAGTTCATCGGTTTCGTGGAGGTGGAGCAGAGGAATTTCGACTGGAGGAATTTTCCGTATTTTACCGGCGGCGGGCAGAACCTGAAACTCAGGGCGTCTGTCGGCAGTCTTACTCAGGGGTATGAATTAAGCTTCACCCAGCCGTGGATTTTCGATTACCCGGTGTCGTTCGGTTTTGACATTTATAAGCGTACCCATGAGCGCGATTCCGACGTCGGCTACGGCTACGACGAAGACGTTACCGGAGGGGATCTGCGATTAGGGAAGGAACTCAGCGAATACCTCAAAGGCAATGTGATGTATAAATACGAGGAAATAAAGATAAGCAATCCCAGCGATGACATCGG
>JBAZGW010000137.1:0-2612 GCA_041652635.1 Candidatus Omnitrophota bacterium
ATTAGAGTTGCAATTCGCCCTGGCTTTTATTATCCCTTAAAAAGCCTTGACAACATATTCCTTTTGATGGTATATTTAGACAATAATCTGACACGCGATCCCTGAAATACTAATTACCAGTTTTACGCCACGGAATAAATATGCAACCTAACATTTATCCTATGGCGTTTTTTTATGATTAGCAGAACCGGGTGCGGAAAGAAAATCAAAGTAATTGCCTTTACTTGCCTCCTCATTGCTGTTCCTCTCTTCAACTCTCAAGCTGCGCTTCACGTAAAAGATTATAAATTCCCTTCCAAGAATGTATTGATCAAAGAAGCGTTTGACGCAAGTTCTACTGAGAACGCCGATCCCAGGATAGTTTTTTGTATTCAGGACGCGCATTGTAATTACGAAGCGCAGAAGAATACCGCGGAAGTCCTCGATTACCTTGCGCGGAATTACGGATTGCGTTTGATAATGGTTGAGGGCGGTTATGGTTATGTCGGGCTTTCTTCCTTAAGGGGATATGCGCCTCTGAAGACAAGACAGGAGGTCGCCGAGCGTTACCTGCGGGAAGGCCGGATCTCCGGGGAGGAATATTTCGATATTGTTTCCGACAGCGATATAGAATTATACGGAATAGACGATGAAGGATTATATGACGCTCACCTGGATGTGTTCTGGAAGATAGACGCGGTAAGGGGAGAAGGGATTAAACATCTGGACAGGGCGATCTCTTCGTTGAACAAATTGAAGCCTTTTCTGTATAGCGATGAACTGCGGCAATTGGAACAGAAGAAGGAGGCTTATGAGTCGAAAGGGATGCAATTGGCCGACTATTGCGCTTATTTGGCGGCTTATGCGTCAAAGAAAGCGGTTGTTTTAGATAATTACCCCGCGTTTACCGCTTTTACCAGGACTATCGCGATCGAGAAAAATATGGATTTGAAATCATCGGAAGCGGAGCGCAATGTGTTCATTAAAGCCTTGGCTGCGGGCCTGGATAATGAGCGGGTCGGAGCGCTGATAGCCAAAACACAGAGTTTCAAGGACGGGAAACTTCCTTCAAAAGAATATTATTCGTATCTTAAGTCGGCGGCACAGCCGGCAATCGATCTCAAGAAAGATTATCCGAATCTTGCCAAATATATCGATTATGTTTGCGGCAGCGAAGCGGTAAGCCCGGTAAAATTAATTAAGGATATATCCTCGCTGGAAGAAGTCTTGAAGAGCGAATCTTTTACCGATGACAGCCAGCGCAAACTGGATGAAATATACGGGATGGCGCGCGTATTGAGGCATTTCTTCGAACTGGAATTGACCCCGGAAGAGTATGCGTATTTCAAAGCCAATAAAGCGAAATTCAGCGTTGCTTCCTGGCAGGGTTTTATCGGCGAGAAATGCGCGAAATACAATATTCCGGAACCCGCGGTTTCGGCCGACGCCGTGGACGAGAATATCGGGATCCTTGAGGAGTTCTACAAATTGGGGGCCGCGAGGGAAAAGGTTTTTGTCAAAAACCTGCAAAAGAAAATGGATGGATCGCGGGAAGAGGCGGCTGTATTGATCACCGGCGGTTTTCATACGCCCGGCATGATCAGGGCGTTGAAGACCGGGGGGTATTCTTACGTCGTGCTGGCCCCCGTTATCACCTCCAAGAGCGATTCGTCCCTTTATTTCTCCGTGCTCAGGGAACAGACAATAGATGTGAACGATGACTACGAGGAAGACATAGCTGATGAGTAAAACTGGTTTAAAATAAGAAAGGGGTGTCGAAATGGGATCGTTGAGATGCAGGATATGTTTGTTGCCGGCGGCAGTTTTATTATTTATGACAACTCATCACACGGCTTTTGCCGCGGTTGATACCGATAATCTGCGCACGGACGGCGCCTCCGTGGAAGATATCAGGGCCGCCCTTCTGGGGGATGGCGTGGATAATGACGGCGGCAGTGTCATAAAAACGATAATCACCGGCATCAAGAAGATGGACGCTTTAAAAGAGAGGATCGCAGCGCAAGGGATAAAGGATGTGTTTTTCTGCGCAGATATAAATTTGTCCCAGGACGATCAGGGTAGGTTCAAGACCAAACGCCTGGATAATCTTCTGAGAGACCTGGAAGACGGCTTCATCTCATCCACTGCGCCATTCGCTTACGTGATGTCTCATTTCGGCAGACCGAAGAAAGGGCTGGCTTTTCAAAAAGAGTTTTCTTTAAATGAGAGCGGCATCTTCGGGCTTTTAAAGGACAGGGTGGAGAAGGAACACGTTGATGTCAAGGTGGTACTGCTCCCGGCCCCGACTATAGGCGAAGACGGCATTTATAATGATAATCTTGATCTCGCGAAGGAGATCATTACCAATGAAAAAGCCAGCATCAAACCGGGCCAAAAAATAGTTTTTGTCTTCGAGAACATCCGTTTCTATAACGAAGAACAGGCGAAAGACTCTGCGGTGCGCGAGGCTTTCGCGGAGAAGTTGATATCCCTGACCGGGCAGACGGCCGAGATGGTGGCTTACATTAACGCCGCTTTCGATAAGGCGCATCGTCCTAAAGATACTTCCGTGGAGATGATCAAATATTTTCCGGTTGACAACATAGCGGCCGGCAACAATATGGTGGAGACTT